>NZ_JBFOAH010000033.1:0-63234 GCF_040812055.1 Paraburkholderia suaedae
GCGTGGATAGCTGGGTGAAGTGAGCGCGGTAGCGGGATCGAGCGGGACTCGCCGGATGGATGAAGCTTAAGCGGCGAGTTTGACGCGGTTTTACGAGCAGTCGTTTCAAGGAGAGCGCCGCTAAAAAAGCGGCGTTTTTTTTTATTGCAGCACCACTGTTCTACCGACGTCGGATGGCAGCGTCGCGCGCTCATTCCATGTCAAGCCCGCATTCGTCGAGCAGCCAGCGGCGAAACGCACTGACGGCCGGAGTGGCTGCGCGCTGCGTGACGAGCAGATAACCACGCTCGGTCACCACAGGCGTGTCGAACAGTTCGACCAGTTGCCCGGTGGCAAGCAGCTCGTTGACGAGCGGCGTCCAACCGAGCGCCACGCCCTGGCCCATGATGGCCGCGTGAGCCACCAGCGTAAAGCTATTGAACGTAATGCCCCGGTGCGCCGCGGGCGCGTCCAGACCGTGCACGGCGAACCAGTCGGCCCACGAGAGCCAGCGCGCCGGCTGGGTCGGTTCGAGATGCAAAAGCGGCAGGTTCATCAGGTCGCACGGCTCGCGCAGGCCCGGATGCGTCGCGAGAAAGGCGGGGCTGCACACCGGCGTCACACGTTCTGGAAATAGCTTGATTGCGCCGCGCGCGGTCCAGTCCGCGTTTTCGTCGCCGAACGGGATGACGATGTCCGCCTGATCGTGCGCCGGATCGAACACCTTTTGCGAGGTGATGATCTTGACGTCGACGTCCGGCATCAGCGCCTTGAACTGCGAGAGGCGCGGCATCAACCAATAGGTGGCGAAGCCGAAATCGGTGGAGAGCGTCAGCGTGTGCGGCGTGCGTCGTGCGCGAATCTCGGCCGTGGCAACGCGGATCGTATCGAGCGCACTCCGCACCGCGTCGAAGAGATGCACGCCGTCTTCAGTCAGCGTGACGCCGCGATGGCCGCGCTCGAACAGCGGGACACCCAACGATTCTTCGAGTTGCACGACGCGCTGACTGACCGCTGGCTGCGTCGAACCCAGTTCGCGCGCGGCGGCTGTGAAACTGGCCAGACGCGCCGCGGATTCGAACATCGTCAACGCCTGCATTGGCGGTAATCGATCCAGCTTCGACATAACACCCCCTTATAGGCACATAACGATTTGCCGTCTTCACAGCGGCGAATTGGACGGCAATAGTGATGCTCATCGCGGGATCGCACACCGGCTCCCAGCTTGCACCCACACTTGTGATTTTATTCGAGGCGCGCTCCGATGCTTGACACCAAAAAGAATATTCTTATTCTGATGGCTGACCAGATGACACCGTTCGCGCTGGCCGCGTACGGTCACCGTTTGACGAAAACGCCCCACTTAGACCGCCTCGCCAGGCAGGGCGTAGTATTCGAGTCGGCTTATTGCGCGAGTCCTCTGTGTGCACCATCGCGCTTTTCTTTCTTATCGGGAAAACTGCCTTCCGCGATTGGCGCGTACGACAATGCCGCGGAATTTCCTTCGCAAACGCTGACATTCGCCCATTATCTTCGCGCTGAGGGATATCGCACGATTCTTTCCGGGAAAATGCATTTCTGCGGCGCGGATCAATTGCATGGATTCGAGGAGCGGCTCACCACCGACATCTATCCCGCCGATTTCGGCTGGACGCCCAACTGGGACGATGTCGAAACACGCCCTACGTGGTATCACAACATGAGTTCCGTGATCGACGCCGGCCCGTGCGTGCGTACCAACCAACTGGATTTCGACGACGAAGTCACCTTCACTACGAGGCAGAAACTCTTCGATATCGCACGCGAGCGTCATGCGGGCAAGGACGTACGGCCTTTCTGCATGGTCGCCTCACTGACACATCCACACGATCCCTACGCGATTCCGCAAAAGTACTGGGACATGTACCGCGACGAAGATATCGACATGCCCGTGCATCGCGATTCATTCGACGCAGCCGATCCGCATTCCAAACGCCTGCGGCACGTTTGCGAAACCGACCGCACGCCGCCCACCGACCAGCAGATCCGCAACGCGCGCCGCGCGTATTACGGCGCGATCTCTTACGTCGACGAACAGTTCGGCGCGATTCTGGAGGCGCTCGAACAGTCGGGCCTCGCCGAAGATACGATGATCATCGTGACGTCAGACCATGGCGAGATGCTTGGAGAGCGGGGGCTCTGGTACAAGATGACTTTTTTCGAAGGCGGCTGCCGGGTACCACTGATCGTGCACGCGCCGCAACAGTTCGACGCGCATCGCGTGCAGGCGTCGGTTTCACACCTCGATCTGTTGCCGACGCTGGTCGAGCTGGCGCGCGGCGAACAGCCGGCCGCATGGCCCGACTCGCTCGATGGCCGCACGCTCGTGCCGCATCTTCGAGGTAGCGCAAAGGCAATAGATGGGCAGCACGGTCACGATGAGGCGATCGGAGAATATCTCGCAGAAGGCGCAATTGCCCCAATTGTGATGCTGCGGCGCGGGCGCTTTAAGTTCATTCACACGCCGGCCGATCCCGACCAGCTGTATGACGTGCAAGCCGACCCCCTGGAGCGCGCGAATCTCGCGGCTCGCGCGGAATATGCATCACAGGTCGCGTCATTGCGCGACGAGATCGCCCGGCGCTGGAATCTCGACGCGCTGCACAACCAGGTACTGCAAAGTCAACGGCGGCGGCGCTTTCATTTCGAGGCGACCACGCAAGGCACGGTAGCGTCGTGGGACTGGCAACCGTTTGTCGATGCGAGCCAACGCTACATGCGCAACAACATCGATCTCGACACACTGGAAGCCATGGCACGCTTTCCCGCGGTCGAGCATTGATATCGTAAGTTCAGTGTTCGTTCAGTCCTCAACCCACCTACAGGAAGCCGACATGATGAAAAAGCTCTTAAAACAGGCGCTATCCGGCGTTGTGCTGCTGTGCGCGGCGACCGCTTTCGCCTCCGCCGCCGAACCGCAGTCCTGCACTCAAGTGAAGATGGCGGGGCCGGGTTGGACCGACATCGACGCAACCAATGCGATGACCGGTGTTCTGCTGAAGGCGCTCGGCTACAAGCAGAACGTGGCTAATCTGTCGGTGCCGATCACGTATCAAGGCTTGAAGAAAGGCCAGATCGACGTGTTTCTCGGCAACTGGATGCCGGCGCAAGCGCCGGTAGTCAAGCCGTTCGAAGAGGAAAAGTCAATCGAGGTCGTGCATCCGAATCTGAGCAATGCGAAGTTCACGCTCGCGGTGCCCGATTATGTGGCGGCCGCCGGCGTACATTCGTTCGCGGACCTCGCGAAGAACGCCGACAAGTTCGACAACAGGATCTACGGTATTGAACCGGGCGCGCCGGCTAATCAGAACATCAAGAAGATGGTCGATGACAAGGCATTCGGACTCGGCAACTGGAAAGTGGTGGAATCGAGCGAAACCGGCATGCTCACGCAGGTGGAGCGCGCGGTGCGTGAGAAGAAGTGGATCGTGTTCCTCGCCTGGGAGCCGCATGTCATGAACACGAAGTTCAAGCTGACCTACCTCGACGGCGGCGACAAGTACTTCGGCCCGGACTACGGGGGTGCCACTGTCAATACGGTCGCGCGCAGCGGATACGCCGAGCAGTGCCCGAATGTCGGTCGCCTGTTCAAGCAACTCACGTTCAATGTAGATCTCGAAAACGGCGTGATCACGGAAGTACTGGAGAAGAAGACGGGCGTCGACGCGGCGGCCACAGAAGCGCTCAAGCGCCACCCCGAATTATTGAAGTCCTGGCTCGACGGCGTGAACACGGTCAGCGGCGGTAATGGCCTGCAAGCCGTCCAAACGGCACTTGGGGTGAAGTAACGGCGGCATGGCTAACTGCAGGTCGCTGCACGACAGATTTATGTCGCATCCGGCCGAATCGCCACAAATTTGAACCCTTATTCTTGAGCCGTCGACGGGCCTGGCCGGAAATGACAGGCATCGACGATAGCTCTAGTCCGTAGCAATCAGTCTCAACCCGTTTCGAACTGCCCGTCATGCGAGAAGCGCGGCGCGTTGCAATGCAGCGCGCAGCAGGGATCGCCTTATCCAACAAAATACGCAGGAAAAGAGCAGGGGACAATTAGATGAAAAAGAGAAATGCCGTCAGCCTATCGGGACTCGCTATCGCAATCAGCGCCGTCTGCGTGCCAACGTCTGTCCACGCGCAGAGCAGCGTCACCTTATACGGCATCCTGGACGCGGGCATTACCTACGTGAACAATGCCGGCGGCGCCAATCAGTTCAAGTTTGACGACGGTATTTCGTACGGCAACCGGCTAGGCTTCAAGGGCGTGGAAGATCTCGGCGGTGGCCTGCAAGCCGTGTTCGTGCTCGAATCGGGGTTTCACCTGGGCAACGGGCAATTGGGTTTTGGCGGGGCTGAATTCGGACGTCAGGCTTATGTGGGCCTGAAAAATAGCTGGGGCACGCTGTCGTTCGGCAATCAGCTCGACATGACCGAGGAGTTTGCTTACCTATATAACATTTCGGCCTGGGCGAGCGGCTACGCGATCCATCAGGGCGACTTCGATCGGATGAACGGCGACCGCCTGCCGAACTCGATCAAATTCCTGTCGAGCGATTTCTCGGGCTTTTCGTTCGGCGGCATGTATTCGTTCGGCAATACCGCGGGCGACTTCCATCAGAAGAGCGCATGGAGCGTAGGCGCGCGCTACGAACATGGCGCGTTCAATGTGGGCACCGCTTACACCCAGCTGAACAATCCGTACGGCATTTATGCGTTCGACCCCTATGCAATGATCGGCACGCATACATTCCTCGGCCAGCCGACTGTTTCTATCGATCCGGCCACCGGCGCAGTGACGGACCTGTATAGCTCTTCGTCGTTCCCGGTCGACAAGCAAGGTGCGTTTGCAATCGGCGCGGCCTACACGATCGACAAGGTGATGGTGAGCGGCAACTTCACCTACACGACGATCAAGGGTTTTGGGCAGACCTCGCATATGCAGGTCTACGAAGCGGGCGCCTCGTATTCCTTCGCGCCGGATTTGACGCTGTATGGCGGCTATCAGCATACGAGATTCGAAGGCAATCACTGGAACCAGGGTTCGCTGGGCTTGCACTATCTGTTGTCCAAGCGCACCGACGTGTACATTTCCGGCGATTATCTTCGCGCGTCGAACGGCGTGGATGCTGTGATTGGCTACAGCTTCACACCGTCGACCTCGAACACGCAGAGCGACGTGCGTATCGGAATGAGGCATTCGTTCTGATCGGTTGCAGTTCGGGTTCTCACGCGGCTATCGGAATTGGATGGCTTTCCGGCGGGACGCTCGGCGACGCGGACCCTGCCCGCGCCTTGCGGGCGAAAGCCGCTGCGCTTTTCGCGCGGTTCAACGATGGAGCGACTTGCTCAAAGCATGACGGAACAGAGGCGATGGCCGCTGCCGTCTAAACCTCACTGCGCCTGAGCAGATAATCGAGCCCGCCGAGGCGATACCATCTGTACCCATACGGTTCGAGCACGACCGCATGCCGGCCGTCATCGTCCGCCTCGCTGTGATCGTCGGACAGAAGATTGATCAGCCGGTCGTCGCCCGGTTGAGCGCATCCGGAGCGGAATCTCACGGTGCATGCATCGGCGCCGAAGTTATGCGCGCACAGCAGCGAGTTGTTGCGCCAGTCATAACGCAGCACGAGTACGTCGCTTCTCGAACTGCGCAGCACTTCGAAGTTGCCCCAGCTGATTTCCGGCATTTCGCGGCGCATGCGAATCATTCGCTCTGTCCAGTTCAAAAACGAATTCGGGTCGCGCCGCTGGCTCGCGACGTTAATGCGCTCAAAACCATAGGCCCCGCCGGAAATCGCGCGGACCGGCGGTTTTGGATGCTTCGTGAAGCCGCCCTGCGGTTCCGTCGACCATTGCATCGGCGTGCGCGCGCATTCGCGATCGGGCCGGCGCAGGTCGTCGCCCATGCCGATTTCATCGCCGTAGCGCAAGACAGGTGTGCCCGGCAAGGTCAGCAACAGGCTGTAGGCGAGTTCCAGGCGGCGTCTGTCGCCCGCTAGCATCGGTGCGAGTCTGCGACGAATGCCGCGGCCATAGAGCTGCATGTCCGGCTGCGGGGCAAACGCGGCGAACACCGCATCGCGCTGCTCCGGTGACAGGCGGCCCAGATCGAGCTCGTCGTGATTGCGCAGGAACACGCCCCATTGCGCGCTCGCGGGACGTGTCCTCGTCGCAACGAGTGCCTTCTTCAACGGCTTCGTGTCACCGGTCGCGAGTGTGTAGAACGTGCTTTGATTCAGCTGGAAGTTGAACATCATTGGCATGCGCTCTCCCTCGTCGCCGAAGTATTCAAGGTCGGTATTGGGGAGCACGTTGGCTTCCGCGAGAATGATCGCGTTGCCCTCGCGCCACTGCAGAAACTCGCGAAATGCTCGCAGCATGTCGTATTGCTCGACGGGCTCACGCACCTTTGGACCCTTCGCCGCAATCACGAAAGGCACGGCGTCCATGCGGAAGCCGGACACGCCAAGCTGGATCCAGAAGCCCATGATCTTGAGCAACTCGGCGTGCACGTAGGGATTGGCAGTGTCCAGGTCCGGTTGAAAGTCGTAGAAACGATGGAAATACCAGCGCTTGGCCTGCTTGTCGAAACTCCATGTCGACTTCTGAACGCCCGGGAATACCACGCCATCGTTTGCATTGGGCGGTTTGCTGTCGGACCAGACGTACCAGTCGCGATATTTCGAATCGGGATCGCTACGTGCTTCCTTAAACCACGGATGCTGGTCGGACGTGTGATTGACCACGAGGTCGATGATCACGCGCAAGCCCCGCTCGGCGCACGCATGCGTGAATTCGGCGAAGTCGCCGAGCGTGCCGTATTTCGGATCGACGTTGTAATAGTCGGACACGTCGTAGCCGTGATCGCGCCCAGGCGAGGGCTGAAAGGGCATGAGCCAGATGGTTGTTACGCCCAGTCCCTGCAGATAGTCGAGCCGGCGCATGAGACCCTGAAAGTCGCCGACGCCGTCGCCATTGGCGTCCATGAACGTGCCTACCGAAAGGCAATAAACGATGGCGTTTTTGTACCAGAGGTCGCTGAGCATAGGGTCCGTGCGTTGGATCAGAACAATCAACCGTTGAGAGAATGTGCGATGTCGGAACTGGCGTGGTGGCAACGCGGCGCGATCTACCAGATCTATCCGCGCTCGTTTCAGGACAGCAATGGCGATGGCGTCGGCGACCTGACCGGCATCCATGCGCGTCTGGAATATGTTGCCGCGCTGGGTGTGGATGCCATCTGGATTACCCCGATCTACCCGTCGCCCATGGTGGACTTCGGCTACGACGTTGCGGACTACTGTGACATCGACCCGATGTTCGGCACGCTCGCCGGATTCCAGCAATTGCTGGACCGCGCCCATCAACTCGGGCTCAAATTGCTGCTCGACTTCGTGCCGAACCATTCGTCGGACCTGCATCCGTGGTTCGAGGAAAGCCGTTCGTCACGCGACAATCCGAAGCGCGACTGGTATCTGTGGCGCGATCCGGCACCGGGTGGCGGCCCACCGAACAACTGGTTAAGCCGCATGGGCGGCTCCGCGTGGGAATGGGACGAGCATACGGGTCAGTACTACTATCATGCGTTCCTGCGTGAGCAACCCGACCTGAACTGGCGCAATCCGGAAGTGCGCCGGGCCATGGACGACGTGCTGCGCTTCTGGCTGGATCGCGGCGTCGACGGATTTCGCGTGGATGTGCTGTGGCTGCTGATCAAGGACGCCCAGTTTCGCGACAACCCGCCGAACCCCGCGTACCGGCCGGGCGAGCCCGAACATCACCGGCTCTTGCAGACTTACACCGAGGATCAGCCGGAAGTGCATGAAATCGTGCGTTCGATGCGTGCCACACTCGACGAGTACGGCGAGCGCGTATTGATCGGCGAAATCTACTTGCCCGTTTCGCAACTCGTGAAGTACTACGGCACGAATGGCGAAGGCGCGAACATGCCGTTCAATTTCCAGTTGCTCAGCGCGAAGTGGAATGCGGGCGAGATCGCCGGCATGATCAGGGATTACAACAGCGCATTGCCCGAACACGCGTGGCCGAACTGGGTGCTCGGCAATCACGACAATCCGCGCGTCGCATCGCGCATCGGCACGACGCAGGCGCGCGTGGCGGCGGTGCTGCTACTGACGCTGCGCGGTACGCCGACGCTTTATTATGGCGACGAGATCGGCATGACAGACGGGCATATTGCACCGGATGAGATCAGAGATCCGGTGGAGTTGCGGCAGCCCGGCATCGGCCAGGGACGCGATCCCGAGCGTACGCCCATGCAATGGGACAACTCGCTCCCCCATGCGGGCTTTACCAGCGGCAGACCGTGGCTACCCGTTGGTACGACGTCGAGCGTACGTGGCCAGGATCTCGACGCGTCGAGCACGCTCTCGCTATACCGCCGCTTGTTAGGCTTGCGGCGCAGCAACCCCGCGCTCGTGGAGGGCACAATCGAGAATGTCGTCGCACACGGCGACGTGCTGACTTATGAGCGGCGCTGCCGCAATCAACGGCTTTTCATTGCGCTAAACATGGGCTTTGAAGATGCGACCGTGCAATCGCCAGCGGGGGTGCTCTTGCTATCGACGCTTCCCGCTCGCGACGGCGAAGCAGTTGCCGATGGCGTCAACCATATTGCGTCAGGGGAAGCGCTAATCGTTTCTGTCTAACTCTTGTGCTGAGGGTGGCGAATCGAACCATGCACATCGGCGTTAGGGTCGGCCAGTCACGCGCTGCACCATCGCGTAGAGCACCGACATCTGCAAGCCGCGCTTGAGCGCGTAGTTGGGGTCGTATTGGTTGGAGTAGCCCCACCAGTCGGAGCATGCATTCGGGTTCGTCGGTCCCGGCGCAGACGACGCAATCGTGTCGGGATAGACCACCACCAGTTGGTTGGTGTCGGCCCATTCATTTATCCCCGCCTCGGTGACCCAGCGGTTTCCGATCAGTGAGGACTCCTGCAAACAGCCGTGAAGCGCGAGCAGCAGTCCGCAATTGTTCCCTTGTACGCAGGCTTTAGGAACAAAAACGCTGCCAGTTGGACTCATCGAAAGGTTGGGCGACGCGCCGAACTCGGTTTGGTCGAATGCGGAAAGCGTACCGGAGAGCTTTCCGTCGTTGCGCGGTGCCAACGGGCCCAGGAACATCGTCAGCCACGTTTTTACGGAATCGTAGACGGCGCCATTCGCCGAGCAGTGCACCATGTAGGGACTGCCGAGCGTGCCGCATGCAAGTTCGCCGTCCGGCGATTCCCAGCCGTGCTCGGCGGGAAATCCATTGTCGAAGTGAACATTGGCCCCGTAATGCCGGTATTCCGAATTGAGGTCGGCCATCTCCAGCGGATTGACGACCTCGTCTTGCGTGCCGGACCAGAGATAGACGGGCTGCCCGCGCAGATTCGTCGCCTGGTCGATGGTGCCGAGAGACGATTGCGCGTCCAGATACGCCTCCGATACCGCAAGCGTGCTGTTGTACGACGCCTGATTCGTCGGAAGCGTCAAGCCGCCACAGTTTGCCAGGGCCGTCAAGGCTCCTCCTGTGCCAGCGCACCAATACACACCGCCAGCGTAGACCGCGGCCCCTTTGAAGGTCGACGAGTGGGCGACGTGCATCTGTACTGCCGCAAAACCGCCGGAGGAAATGCCGGCGACGAAGACTTTCGATGGGTCGATCCGGTAGCGCTGAAGTTTTATGACAGCGGACGAGACCGACCCACCGTCGGCGGTCAGGCTCGCGGGTGTGGTTGGCGCCTTCTGCGCCGACGCTCGCATTGCAGCGGTATCGGCACTGCTCGAATCGCTACTACCTCCGCACCCGGTAAGGGCGATCACCAACACAGCTGCCGACGCTAAGCGAAGGCCCAACACCGTTGTCTTCATCGTCGTCCCCTCGTCTTCACGGAAGAATCGGATTGCGACGCGCGATGCCGCGCGGCAGTATCGCGGTGTCGCAAGAATCGCTCCTGGGGCGGTGGCAATCGGAGGAGGCCATGACTGCATTGTCCGGCCGTTTCGGGAACGCGCGACACCGTTGGCTGCGGGCGGTCAACCCATTCAGCAGATTTGGGAGGCAGTTACGCAACTAACGGTCATGGACAATGGGCTACCGCGAAAACCGGGCGTTGGCTCGCCTGCGGGGACTGCCTGTGCGGGCAGCGAATGTCACAGGCGGTATGGCTTGCAAGCGGACCGGGCCCCCACGGCGTGCGCGCTTGGACCTGTCCGCGGCTTCCCCGCAGTCCGACCTACCACAGGCTGTCGCGGCCCGCGACGAGCTCACCGACGCGTGCCGCCGGGCCCGCCCTTTCCGCAGCGCTCAGCCACACCTGCCCGTCGCATCGTGCGCATAGCGCCAACTCGCGCGCGTGCGAGGCATCCGGCCGTGACACGGTGGTTTGGTATCCACAGGCAGCGCACGCATAGGTGTAACGCACTTCAGTGGGTGTCTTCATGAACCGCCTCCTCATCGCGGCCTGTACGTAACCGTGTAGCGCCAGTCGGGAGAGTCCGGATCACCGACGCACTCGCTAGTTACCGCTGCCTGCGCTGCAGCCTCGGGGCACGCTTCGGAACGCACCCTGTGCGTTGATCGACAACCCGGCGGATGTCCACTGCCAGGTCATTGTCCCGTGCGAACCGCATGACAAACTCGAATGCGGCCGGGCAGACGCGTTGTAACTCGTGCGCGATGCGCAGGCATTTAAGGTCCTGCTCGATTACCGGCATCGCAAGCCGAGTGCAGATGATATGGATGCCGGTGCCCCGCTCCCCGACGAACAGCGTGATGACCCCGGTCAGGCGTTCGGCCCAATCGCCGGGCCGAAACTGCTTGCGTTGCGACGTCACGCCGCGGATCAGGTAATGGTCAATGCCATCGTCGGTCATGTTGGCGGAATCAATATCGATGCTGTGATTCTACGAACTGCAATCCTTCTGCCGGCTTTCACCAGTCGCGATTACCGGTGGGGGTTTTCCACGACGGCATCACGTATTCCGGCATCGCGGCGCGAAAGCAGACCGACGACAACCCTGACTTCGCCGCGCGTCACCTCATGGAAATCCCCTAAGAAACTGGCCTCGCCGTGAAAGCGGTGGGAAAGATTGGTGCCCACACAATCGCGCCATCGATGCGAACAGGCAGCACCCTGCTGCCGACAAATAACGGAGACTATCGATGCGACCGAATCTGAGCGCGTTTCGCCATATTGCGCTTGCTTCCAGCCTGCTGTTCAGCCTTGCCTCGCAACACGCGACGGCTGCGGATTCCGGCAAGATCACTGTCATGGTCGGGGGCATCACGAAGCTGATCTACCTGCCGGCGCGCCTGACACAACAACTGGGTTACTTCAAGGACGAGGGGCTCGACGTCGAACTGCTGTCGCAGCCGGCCGGTGTCGATGCAGAGAACGAACTGCTGGCCGGCGCCGTCCAGGGTGTGGTCGGTTTCTATGATCACACGATCGATCTGCAGACCAAGGGCAAGGACGTCAAGGCGATTGTCGTGTTTGGGCAGGTGCCGGGCGAAGTCGAAATGGTGTCGACGAAAGCGGCCGATACGCTGAAATCGATGGGTGACGTCAAGGGTAAAACGCTCGGCGTGACGGGCCTCGGCTCGTCGACCAGCTTCCTGACGCAATACCTTGCCGGACAGCACGGTATTCAATCGACGGAATACTCGACGCTGCCGGTGGGCGCCGACGCCAGCTTCATTGCGGCTATCAAGCAAAACCGTATAGACGCGGGCATGACTACCGAGCCCACGGTGTCGGCACTGCTGAAATCGGGCGAGGCAAAAGTGCTCGTCGACATGCGCTCGGTCGAGGGCACGAAGGCGGCGCTCGGCGGCACCTACCCCGCATCGAGTCTCTACGTGCAGGCCGCCTGGGCCGATTCGCACAAGGCCGACGCCGCCAAACTCGCGCATGCCTTCGTTCGCACCTTGCAATTCATCCACACGCATAGCGCGGAAGAGATCGCCGCGAAGATGCCCGACGACTATCAGAAAGACAAGCCGCTCTACGTGAGCGCTCTAAAGGCGTCGCTGCCGATGTACACCGTCGACGGGAAGATGCCGGCCGATGGGCCGGCCACCGTCCTCAAGGTGTTGTCGGCGTTCAACCCGTCGGTGAAGGGCAAGCATATTGAATTGGGCAAGACCTACACCAACGAGTTTGTCAGCTCGAAGTAGACCACTGGCGCGCTCGGCGTGTTCAGGCAATGGCAGATCGCGTCTCACAATGGGGCGATCTGCGCTACCTATCTGATACGCGAGAAACAGGGCGTTCAGTCACCAGAACGCAGTCCTGACGTTGCGGCGCTTGGCAAACATCCTCGGCAGAGGGATACCGAATAACGGGCGAGGATGCAGCGGCGCATATCAGTGAAACCACTTAGTTGTACAAAGGACACGGGAAAGGATCGTGAAGGATTGGGGTAACTAGCATTGCGTCAATTCGCATAACGGATCGGATATCCGACCAGATGGGCTGCAGCAGCCGCGAACAACAATCAGACTTTCAACGCAGCAACTTGAGGAGACGGACTTGAAGAAAAGATACCTTACGCTGGCAGTCGCGGCCAGTGCATTCGGGGCAAGCGGTGCATACGCCCAGTCGAGTGTGCAGCTCTACGGGCTGATGGACCTGAGCGTGCCGACGTATCAGTCGCATGCCAATGCCAATGGCGATCACGTCATCGGTATGGGCATTGGCGGTGAGCCGTGGTTCAGCGGTAGTCGCTGGGGCGTGAGGGGCGCCGAGGATATCGGTTCAGGTTCCAGGATCATTTTCCGGCTCGAGAGTGAGTACGTGGTCGCCAATGGGCAGATGGAAGACCCGGGCCAGATCTTCGATCGCGACGCATGGGTCGGTATCGAAAACGACACGTTCGGCAAGTTCACGGCGGGCTTCCAGAACACCATCGCGCGCGATGCGTCGGCGATCTACGGCGACCCCTATGGCAGCGCGCGGCTGACCACGGAAGAGGGCGGCTGGACGAACTCGAACAACTTCAAGCAGATGATCTTCTACGCAGCCAGCGCGACGGGCACGCGTTACACCAATGGCGTGGCGTGGAAGAAGCTTTTCAACAACGGCATTTTTGCGAGCGCGGGCTATGCCTTCGGCAACACGACGAGCTTCGGCACCAACTCCAACTACCAGGCGGCGCTCGGGTACAACGGTGGCCCGTTCAACGTGTCGGGCTTCTATAGCCATGCGAACCGCGTTGGCTTCACGAATCAGTCGTTCTCGGTGGGTGGCAACTACACGTTCGGCATTCTTCGCGCCAATGCCGGCTACTTCCGCTATCTCGGCAACCAGGGGGCGCTGGGTCAGCGTCAGGACAACGCGTGGACCGTGTCGCTCAAGCTCTCGCCAAAGGGCCCGTTCGACTACGAACTCGGCTATCAGCAGATGCGCGTGAAGAACGCCGCGTACAACGCGGACGGCGACATTCCGAACGCGAACATCGGCGCGTTCGATCCGACGTCGGGCCTGCACAATGGCTATAAGGAGACGCTGTACTGGTCGGCGTTTTACCATTTGTCCAAGCGTACCGAAGTCTATCTGGCGGGCGACTACATGAGGCTTCACGGCGGCTATACGGTCGGAACCACGTTTGGTGCGACCAACCAGCTTGAACTGACGACCGGCGTGCGCACCCGCTTCTGATCCGGGAAACCCGCGCCTCGCGGCTGATTCATCGACGAAATGTGTTCCTGTTGGCGGCGGCGGATCAATCCGCTCGCCGCTTTTTTCTGTTCCGCGGGTCGAGCACGACTACCATGTTCAGAAATACCGCTATCCGTACCGCGCTGACTGTCACGATCGCCTGCTATCCGGCCGCATTGGTGCTCGTTATCGCTGCGTCGGTCGCTGGTCTGAAGGCGGCCAACGCTGCGCTGGAAAAGATGTACTCCGAGCAAACGGTCTCATTGCGCCACCTCGCCGCAAGCGGTGACGCAATTTTGCAAGCGCGGGTCGATCTCGGCGCCTACGAAACGCTCGTCGCACAGGGAAAACCCACCCCCGTCGTGCTCGCGCGCGTACACGCCGGACTGGCCGACAGTGATCGGGAACTGGCCGCCTACCTGGCCCAGCCGCCGTCGGACGCTGTCAGCGCAGCGCGCAACGTAACCCGTATCGTGAGCGAAATCAGTGTGGCTTCGGAAGAACAGTCGCGCGGCATCGAGCAGATCAATCGCGCGGTCACGCAGATGGACAACGTGACCCAGCGGAATGCCGCGCTCGTTGAGCAGGCCGCGGCGGCCGCTGCGGCGCTGCAGGACCAGGCGGGCGCCCTCGACGATGCGGTGGCGCTGTTCCGGATGTCTGCGTCGCCGACGGCTCGAGGCGAGCAAGCGGTCACGAGGATGGTTCAGTTCCGCAACTCCGGACTGTGTCCGCGTGATGCGACATGAAGCATTGACGCGACATACGACCGGTGAAACCACGACGGCACAACCTGTGCGGAACGGGAAGGTCAAACCCAAGTAGGGTCGCGCGCCGGGAGGTGAAAAATGCACAGTCTAGCTATGCTGCGCGGGATTGCGGCTGGCGTTCTTGCCGCAACGCTTTTCTTGGGCTTGGGTGGATGCGATGCGTTGAGCGGACCGCCGGCACCGGAATGGCCAGGCCCGCACGCACCGTATCCGTTCCCGGAGGACGTTCCGCATCGAACGCGCTGATCCTAACGACCTGCCTGCATTCATCGCGGTGGACCGTCACCTCGCACAGAGATTGTGCCCGGAGCTTTCGGGCCGATGGCCGGTCTATGCGGACGTCCGAGGCGACACCGCATGAAACGCGATGTACTCATCAAGTACCGGACTGCATCGCCGGAAAGCGAGGTCTTCGTCCTTGATGCTCCGTGACGTCGCATCGCGGCTCAGTCATCGGCGAGCGGCCCGCGCGACGTCTCGCGACTCGCAATCATGGCCACGAGTGCGATGCCAGCCGCACCCACCAGATACCATGCAGGGGCCAGCCTGCTTCCGGTCGCGTGGATCAGCCACGTCGCAACGAACGGCGCCGTCCCGCCAAACAATGCATTTGCCGCATTGAAGCAGAAAGCGAAACCGCTGTAGCGCACCCGCGTCGGAAAAATCTCTGACAGAAAGCAGGGTAGCGTGCCGTCGTTCATCGTAAGCAGCGCACCGAAGGCGATCTGGATCATCACAACCGTGACAAAACTGGCACCGACCAGTCCTTTGAAGAGCGGCACGGTCAGCAGGGCAAACAGGACCGAAGCGCCGATCAGCATCGTTTTGCGACCGAACCGATCCGACAGGGACCCCATCAGGAAGATGAAGCCGATATAGGCAGTCAGGGAGATCGTGGCGGCGATGAACGATTCCGTTTCGCCCATGCCCATTTCCGTCGACAGGTACGTCGGCATGTAACTCAGCACCAGATAGAACGCCACCGCGTTCAGGCACGTTACGCCGAATGCGATCAGCATCTTGCCACGATGCACGCTCAACAATTCTTTGACCGGAGCACGCGCAACATGATGCGACGTCTCGAGCGCCTTGAACTTCGGCGTATCTTCAAGGCGCACACGAATATAGCGGCCAATCAGCCCGAATGGCGCGGCGAGCAGGAATGGCAGGCGCCAGCCGAAAGAGTGGAGTTGTTCAGTTGTCAGCACCGCGTGCAGGACCGCTACGAATACCGACCCGAACAACAACCCTGCGGCCGTGCTCGCGGGAACGATGCTGGTATAGACGCCGCGCTTTCCCTCCGGTGCGTACTCGGCGAGGAAAGCGGACGCGCCGGCATATTCGCCCGAGGCCGAGAACCCCTGAATGAGGCGAACCAGCAACAGCAGTAATGGCGCAGCCACACCGACCTGAGCATAGGTTGGCAGGAACGCGATAACGAACGTGGAAGCGGACATGATCAGGATCGACAGCGACAACGCAGTCCGTCGTCCAATCTTGTCGCCGAAGTGCCCCCAAACGATGCCGCCGATCGGGCGCACGATGAATGAGATCGCGAATACCGCATAAGCCGCGAGCAGCCCGGTCGCTGCGTCGGTCTTCGGGAAAAACACCACCGCAATGATTGTCGCAAGGTACCCGTACGAAGCGTAGTCGAACCATTCGACGAAGTTGCCAATGAAGCTCGCCATTGCCGCGCGCTTGATCACACTGGCGTCTGGCGCTGCAGCGGTCGCGCCGCTGCCGGAACTGTGCGCGGGCGACATACCTTGCGCTGCGATGACACCCGCGCCTGTCGAACCGGCTGAAATGCCTTTTCTGGTACTCATTTGCCATCTCCAAACGTGAATCTGCGATTACTGTGCTGTGGCTCGTTCATGCAGACACCGGGCCGATAACTGACTTCCCTATCCAGAGACCCGGATTTCCATTGCGCGACATGACACGACGAAAGGTCAATCAATTTGCGTTGTCGTCGTTCTCGTCCGCGGCGAGAGCCGAGCTGATGGGTCATCGGGATACGGAGATCACGGCATTCGTGCGCCGGGATGGACGGCATGTGCCGCAAAATTGCAGGTATTCATTGGTCGTCTCCAAACCAGAACGTTGAGATGTCTGTAGCCGATCGCGACTCTTGTGGCCGCTGTGCCGGCTGCGATTGCTGAAGCATGACGGTGCGATGACCGTTGATAAAGGTCCGACGTCGATCAAGCCCTTCGCTGCATGCGGCACCGCGCGCAGCGCTACGTTGCGTGCTTTCGCGCGTTGCATCGTGATAGCGTTTCACGCGGTTAGAGCCGGAACACTCTTGGTGAAATATTCAGTCGGTGTGAGCGAATAGTAGGAGTTCGGCGATTCGAAATATTTTCGCAATCGACGAAATACTTCCGTATGTCGACATTGAGGGTTAACGATGGGTGCGGGTTCGCCGATGCAAGTCATTGCAACTGCACCATAAGCTGAAACGGGAGGAAGCCCCGCTAACCGGCAATCGGATCGGTGAAGGCGGCATCGTCGCGTCAAGAATTGCCGCCTTTTGCGATTCGCTGTTCCGCTGGAGGTTTTTCGATTGCGCCAACGCCACGTCCCGTGTGAGAAGAAGCGTCGTGCCTTGCAAAGGCTTGCCTGCGCTGGCCGGACAATGTCCGTGCCGCTACATGCGTGCCCTGCTGTCCTTGAGGTGGTCGCGTTACGACGTGGACCCAGGTTCGGGCCAGGGCCACCCTTTTCTCTCGTTGCGGACCACCGCATCCTCCGCTGCGGCCGGCTTGGCCAGAAGCGGCGCGTCAGCCGGAGGAGCCGGATCTTGCGCATCGGGTGACGCCCGGACCACGGACTGCTCTTGGATATTCGAAAGCCCCTTGCCGAACCACGTCACTTTCGTCTGCATGTAGCGGACATAGGTGTGCCAACCAGCAGGGTTGCCGTCAAAAAGCTCGTGTTGAACGGCTACCGCCAAGGCGTCCCGGTTGAGTTCCGCCTCGAGCAGTTCGCGTGGCCACAGGGCGAACGCACTGGCAACGCTCCGGGTAAACGCTGCCACGGTCATCTGTGGTGATAATGCCCGCAGGAACTCGAAGTTCTGCAGCTCGTTTGCCTGTGCGAGGTGCGTCACCAGCGCGCCCGGTTCATTCGTCGTGGCCAGACAGCTCAACGCGTAGAGCATGTCGCCAAGGTGGAGCAACAGTTCTCGTCTGTCAAATCGCTCGTCCATTCGGTGTGTCCGTTGATTCATTCCTTGAGTTGCGCCGTGTTCGGCGCAACGGTTGTCGGGTCGATCCCTATGCCGAGGCATGTTCGTGGAAAGATCGAAAAGAAGCGGTGGCACTGGAAGTCGTCGGCGAGGCGTTGTGGCTGCTCGTCGCGCAGTACGCTATCGCAGATAGCGAGTTACCGTCCGCCGTAGTTGCTGTGCTGTCCGTCCAATACGAAAAGGACAATGCGAACCGAAGTTCGCATTGACGGAAACCTTAGCGCGAAAAAAGAACAGCAACGTTACTGCACGGTGGAAACCGAAGTGACGAACTGCTTTGCAGCTTTATTGGCCGATTCGTAGGTCGAGTTCGCCGCGGAGAAAACCGAATTCCACGCGGCCATAGCTGATTCGCTTCCTGCAGGCGCGCTCCTCTGGAGGCTCTCGACAAAATGGTGAGCGTCTCGCTGCAATTGCTCACCCTGCGCTGCCGCGGCGGCGGAAACTCCGCTTTGAACTTCGGACAGGATTTCATAGACGCTGCGGCCGTACGCGACCACCTTTTCCGCAGCAGGCTGCGCGAAGCCTGCTTGCAATGCAAGCAGCTCGGCGGGATTGCCGCTCGAAAGGGCTTTCGTGACGATTTGCTGCGTTTCGGCAAGAGCGGCCTTGCTGACTTCCAGGTTCAACGCGACCACCTTTTCCAGGCCTGCAAATGCCTTGTTCGCGACGCCAAAAAAGCCGTCCATGTTGGCTTGCTGGGCGGCAATCAACTGCTGAGGGGTAAGAGTGCTCATCATTGCTCCGTAAGGTAAGGCGGCAAAAGGGCTGCTACTGAGACGACACGCGCTGGCACAGCCAGGAGGCGAATGCTGCACCGCAACACGAATCCATTGTACGGGTCGGTTCTTCGGGAAGTCAAAGAGTTTCGGCTACGCGTTTCGCGTATGTTTTTGCGGGGAAAGTTGCGCGGCGGAATGGCATGAGGTCATGAAAAAGTTTAAACATTGTTCTGTTGCATGCGGATCGCCTATTCGATATTCTTCGGGTCGCCTGACGTAGCCCCGGCGCTTTGGAGCTTCAGCCGGGCAACCGTCAAAGCGGGTGTAGCTCAATGGTAGAGCAGAAGCCTTCCAAGCTTACGACGAGGGTTCGATTCCCTTCACCCGCTCCACCGCAAACATGGCCGGGAGGCTGAACGCACGTCGCTGCCAACGACGCATGCAGGCTTAAACGCTGCATCGAGGGTTCCAATCGCTCCGGTTTCGCCAATTCACTGATCCATCATGAGACTGCTGCGGAGGACCATTACTCTTCTGGCCGTTCTATCTGCACTGCTGAGCAGCTGTGGCATCTTTGGATGCAGTGGCGTCGGAGGCAACGGCGGCTTCGCTGCAGGTTGTGGCGTCGGCACACGGTTTTAGTCGATGCATGTGCCGACGGCCGGTATTACTGCCTGAACATCGCGTTAGTCGCCACGGGCTGTAACCGGCGATCGTCAGTACGCGCGAACGTCACGATTTCCACTCGGCGATCCGGCTGCAGACAGGCGACGAGGCGGTCATGCGGCTGGCTGTTGCCGCATTGCGCAACCGGGTCCTCCTGGCCAAGGCCGCGTGCATCGATACGGTCGGCCGGCACGCCCTGCTGGACGAGCAGCGCCTTGACTGCGTCGGCACGGCGTTGCGACAGCGCCAGATTGTAGGTTGAAGATCCGAGGCGATCCGTATAGCCACGCACCTCCATGCGCCCGATGCGCATCGTACGCAGTTTCTCCGCGATGCTGCGGATCTGCGCCCGCCCACCCGCCAGAATGTCGAAGACGTCGCCGCGGTCAAAGGGGAACAGGGCATCGGTGGAAAGCCTCATCACGTTCGATACCGGGGCAGGCGGGGGAAGGACCGCGTTGCGTTGCGCCCTGATCCACTGACCCTGAGCCCAAACATAGCGGCCGTGCTGCCAGCCCCAGTAGCCGCCCTGCCAGGCGTATCCGGCGCGCGGTGGCGGTGCGCTTTCGTACCGTGCGGCTGGAGCGGTGAGCACCATGACCTCCTGCGCCGATGCGGGCATCGACCCGGCAAAACAGGCGGCGATGAAAGCCGCGCCGGCCACAAGGCTCGATGCAATCCGGCGATGTCCGCTTTGTTGGTTATGCGAAAGAATGTTTTTCATGTTATCTCGTGCGAGGTGTGGTGACGTAAGGTGCTGAGCGGCTCCGAGGCCGTGATTGAAGCCTAACGCCGCACGATATGAAAAACCGTAGTCAAGTGTAAGCAAACATGGGCTACGAAATTTGGGATGGTCAGCGGTGTGTGAAATCGCGGGTTGGACTGGCCATTCGTACTCCTGATATTGGCAGCAAGAGAAGCGCGCGACGTGGCCTGTCGATGATATCGTTCAGCCGCTCGCCGCGCGTGCTGAAAAAGGGGCGCGCGAAGTTCGCGCGCCAGTGGGTCCGGTCAGGCTGGCGCGTGCTGCGCGAGCTTGTCGCGCTGCGACAGGTCCTCGACGTTGATCATCCAGTGCACGCCGAAGCGGTCCTTCACTGTCCCGAAGCCTAACGCCCAGAATGTTTTCTCGAACGGCATTGTTACTTCGCCACCGTTGGCCAGGGCATCGAACAGTTGTCTGCCCTCTTCGACGGTTGCTGGATTCAGTGACAGCGAATAGCCGCTGTGCGTGGCGTTAGACTGACTGCAATCGCCGTCCGAGCACATCAGCACCGAATCGCCGATTGCGAAGCTCGCATGCATGACCTTGTCCGACATGTCGGGCGAGACCGGATAGTCGGGGTTCGGCGGCGCATCCCGAAAGTGCATCTTGAACATGGTCTTTGCGCCGAGCGCCTTTTCGTAGAACTGAAGGGCTGCTTCAGCCTGGCCGTAAAAAGTGAGGTAGGGTTGAACCTGCATTGTCGTCTCCTCGACGAGGGAAAAGGATTTTCATTCTAGCGCCTGGCGATGCGCCCTGGACAGCAGTGCGCCTACCGGGCCAGGATGTCGTTCAGCCGCTCGATGCGTGTTCCCGGGCACCCAGGCGCGCTCACCACACCACGACTGAGACAGCTTCCAACGACCTTGAAGCCTACCTCAAGTCATCCTTGGCCTTCTTCTGCAGATGCGGCGGCGATGCGTACTTGCTTGCGAGCTGATGCATTGGCCCGGCGGCCAGGCAGTGCGCCGCGTGGGTTGCGCAGAGGTAAGCCGGTTTGCGGTGAGAGCTTCGGGCTTCTTCCTGTTTTAACTGCTGCGGGCTTATCCATTGTTCGGCGTACGCTGCGAATGCGTTCGCGCCGGCAGTCGTCAGAGCGACGAGTACCAGACTTGCCCAAGGTCCATTTCTTTTCATATTTCCAGTGGTGCGAGTAACGAAAGCTGGTGCTTCATGTGAGGGACGGTGCCGCGCGCATGGCGTTGCTTCCCTTAGGCGATCGTCGCTTCTGGCGCGGCGTGTGCGGCAATCAGCATACCTGCTCATCTGACAATCACTCCAATGCATCGCGACCGCGCTCGAGCTATGGCTCGCGCTCTACTTTCTCGGGGCAAGAGCAAGTTTCCTGCAGGCAACGGTACTCGAGTCGCTCATCCAGGCACTTAGTAGCATCGTGTTCTTTGTACCGGGCGCACTCGGCGTTCAGGAAGGGGGATTTCTGCTCGTCGGCACGGTGCTGGCTCTCAATCCGCAAGTCTGTCTCGCGCTCGCGGGTGCGCGCCGGTTTCGTGACATCATTGTCTTTCTGCCGGGACTCGTCGCCTGGCAGGTGGCGCAATGGCGCGGCAAGCGGCGGGCTCCGGCCGGTTCGGCGGCCGGCGGCGACGCAGCGGATCACAGTGACAGAACGGCAGATGATGAAGTGCAGTCGAAGTACTAAAGCATGCCTCGCCGCCGTTTGGGCGGCAGCACGCCAGCCGCGAAGTAGCACCGTTTTACGCGCGAACTCCTGTCACTTGCCGCCGCAGGGCACCCGCGCCGTTTCGTCGATCAAACGGGAGAGCAGCGAACATGAGCATCACCCTTAATCACACTATCGTTTATGCGCGGAACAGGGATGCATCGGCGGCATTTCTCGCAGAAATACTCGGACTTCCCGAGCCGAAGCCATTCGGGCCGTTCCTTGCCGTGCAACTGGAAAACGACGTCACGCTGGACTTCTGCAGCGATGATCATCAAAAGCGGCCAGACCACTATGCGTTTCTGGTGAGCGAGACGGAGTTCGATTGCATTCTTGCGCGAATACAGAGCCGCGGATTGCGCTACTGGGCGGATCCGTTTCACCGCCGGCAGGGCGAGATCAATACGAACGATGGCGGTAGAGGCACGTATTTCGAAGATCCGAGCGGCCACAATCTCGAGATCATCACGCAGCCGTACGGCAGCGGCGTATAAGAGCGCGAGCGGATAAGCCGCCCGCGCTGTGTCTCGAAGTTCCTGCTATTCGCGTGCGACGACGTCTGCGTCGTCGCAGGTGTAGCCCAATGCTTCGGCGACCTCGGGACAGGTCACCTTGCCGAACGCGACATTCAGGCCACGACGCAGATGTTCGTCATCTGTAAGCGCCTTGCGCCAGCCCTGGTCGGCGATATTCAGGACAAAGGGAAGCGTCGCGTTATTCAACGCATAAGTGGACGTCCGCGGCACAGCGCCAGGCATGTTTGCGACGCAGTAGTGTACGACTTCGCCAACTTTGTACGTGGGGTCTGCGTGAGTCGTAGGCTTCGCCGTTTCACAGCATCCTCCCTGGTCGATCGCGACATCGACGATGACGGAGCCCGGGCTCATCGTATCGACCATCTTGCGCGTAACCAGTTTGGGCGCAGCGGCGCCGGGCACGAGCACGCCGCCGATCAGCAGGTCGGCATCGAGCACGTGTCGTTCGATATTGTCCTGGTTCGAATAGACGGTGATCACCCGCGCGCCGAGCAGCCGGTCCATGCGTCGCAGCGCGTCGACATTGCGGTCGATGACGACGACCTGCGCGCCTGTGCCGACAGCCATCTGCGCGGCATTGGTGCCGACCACGCCCGCACCGAGGATCACAATCTTCGCGGGAGGCACGCCCGCCACCCCGCCAAGCAGGATGCCCTTGCCACCGTGTGCGCGTTCCAGGCTGAACGCGCCCGCCTGAATCGACATGCGGCCCGCAACCTCCGACATGGGTGCGAGCAGAGGTAGTCCGCCGCCGCGTTGCGTGACGGTCTCATAGGCGATGCAGACCGCGTTGCTTCGGACCAGATCGGCGCACTGTTCGGGGTCCGGCGCAAGGTGCAGATAGGTGAAAAGAATCTGGCCGCGGCGCAACATCGCACGCTCGGCAGGCTGCGGCTCTTTCACCTTGACGATCATCTCGGCAGCGGCAAACACCGCTTCGGCGCTGGGCGCCACCTGCGCGCCCGCGGCCCGATACGCGTCGTCCGTTGCGCCGATGCCTGCGCCAGCGCCTGTCTCGACGTCCACGCTGTGTCCGTGCGCGACGATCTCGCGCACGGATGACGGCGTGAGACCGACACGGTACTCGTGGTTCTTGATCTCCTTCGGAACGCCTACGTGCATATTGCCTCCTGTATGAGACTGCCGGTCTGCCCGCAAAAATGATCTGATTCCTCAGACACCCAGCACGAGCGGCGAGCGTTGGCGAGGGAGGCGCCGACGGCGCTAACGCACGCAGCGGGCAGGGTCGCAAGAAACGATCACCACTATCCACCCGATTCCACCTGTTGGCGACGCCATCGCCGGGCGCTTGGCCATTAGCAGGTTGTGACGGGTAGCATCGAAACGGAATGCATGCGGAAAACGAACGTGACGATGAATGCGTTATATCCGGCTATGAGGAGTGATTTCCACGATGGTATTCGCGGTGGGGTAGAAGTTGTTAATGTAATTGCGGTGAATTTTGGTTGAAACACCTGAGTAAGGCGATGCGTGCCCGTTACCTCGCATCGCAGGCGAAAGGCGCCGCTCGGCCGGCGCGCGAGGATCCCGGGGATCGAACCGCCAGTCATCGCGACTAACGCGTTCACGCTGATACTCAAAGCAGTCTGCACAAAGTCGAGTGCGAGCGACTGGCTTGCCGCTCTACGGCAGCGCTGCCTGACCGTGCGTTGATTTCGCACGTCCGCTCTCCTGGGCAACCCGACAGCCCCGATCGCCGCACTTCTCAATCTCGCCAAACTGCGTGTGTTCACAATCGTCGTTGATCACCGCAGTGCAAGTCCCGTTGAACGTCCTCCCGACATCAGGCGTCGATCGTCGCCCCGGCGCGTTTCAAGGTACGACGTCACAGCGCAAACAGCCGTCCACGATGAGGCTCGCGATCTCCCACGCCGGCGAGCCGCAGTGCGTGCCAGGCCATCGCGTAGTTGCTCGATATCACCGGCTTGTTGATCGCCGCCTCGAGCTCCGGAATCAATCCCGCAATGCGCAAGCTCGTGCACGATACGAAAATCGCATCCACGTCAGGATTGCGCGCAAGACGCTCAACGCCGGTTCGCAACGACGCCGCATCGATCCGCGCGACTTCGTTATCGTTCGCATGTTCGAAGGACGCGATGCGCGTAACGCGGTGGCCGCGGGACTCGATATAGTCGCGCATGTAATCGTTGATTGAACGCACGTAGGGCGTGAGCAGAGCCGTACGTTGGACGCCCAGTGCGCGAAGCGCCGCCAGCGCGGCGGTGATTGGCGTAGTACTCGCGGCATCCGGACGCGCTTCGCGAATCCGCGCGAACACCTTTTCCTCCCCAATCACCATCGACGCGGACGTGCAGCCAAACGCCACCACATCGATACGCTCGGCTGGACGGATCAGCGCGACCGCCGGTGCGATGCGGTCCTCCATTTCCGCGAGCCGTTCAGGCGTGATATCCGCCGAGTTGTACACACGGTTTTCGTAGAACGCGACGCCGTCCTGCGTCAGCAAGCCCCGCCATTCATGCTCGATCGTATGATCGGTGGCTAGCACCACCAGGCCGATCGCGGCACGCCGGCAGATGCCGTCGTCCAGCGCGAAATCGAGCTTCATGTAAGCGTCATCCTGCTTTGCGATCGCACTCATTTCGGAGTCGTCCTGTCATGTCGCGTTCGGGTTTGCAGTGCCTGATTTCACTGCCCATTTAAAGGTAGAGGATTGCCGTCGCCTTTGTGTAATCGGTTTATACGCAAATACCCTATATCGTCGCAACGCATACCGGCTCCTATCATAAAAGAAGCGCTGCACTGCGAGCGCCCGGTGAAACCAGCAGTCTCACTGTTGACCTGGCAGGTATGAATCACGCGCAATCGCCCATCTCGTCCGTGGTGCGACGCCACCCGTATATTCATGTGGCGAATCGTCCGATCCCTTTCACGATAAGGAGTTACTAACATGATTGCTCAGACGATTGTGTGGTCCGGTGCAGCGCAGGGCTTGCGTCGAACGACCGTCGCGGCCATGGCGGCCGCCCTGGTTCTGCTGTTCGGCATGGCTCCCGGTTCGGCGCGAAGCCAGGGCACCACCATCAAGATCGGCGTGCCCGTTCCGCTGTCGGGCAGCAGTGCGAATGCGGGCACGGACATCGTCAACGGCGCGAAGCTCGCCGCCGCCAGGATCAACGCGGCCGGAGGCCTGCTCGGCAAGCAGATCGAACTGGTGCCCGAGGACGACGCCTGCGATGCGCAGACCGCCGTGCAGGCGGCACAGAAACTCGTCGATGCAGGCGTGGTCGCCGTAGCGGGCGGCTATTGCTCCAGCGCGGCGCTGCCGGAATCGACAACGTTTCATCGCGCCGGTATTCCGTACGTGCTGGATGCGTCGACCAATCCGCAACTGACCGAGATGGGCTACGACAACGTGTTCCGCACCATCGGCCGTGACGACCAGCAGGGCCCATTCGCGGCAAGCTTCATGAAAGACGTCCTGCACGCGAAGCGCGCGGCGGTGATCGACGACAACACGACGTATTCGAAAGGCCTCGCGCAGAACACCGTGGCCGCCCTGAAGAAGGGCGGTGTCGATGTCGTGTACGCCAATTCGATCACGCCCGGTCAGATGGACTATTCACCGACGCTCACGCGGGTCGCCTCACTGAAGCCGGACGTGATCTACTACACGGGCTACTTCTCCGAAGCCGGTCTGATGGTCAAGGAGGCACGGCAATTGGGTCTGAAAATGACCTTCATGGGGGGAGACGCCACCAACGATCCCACCTTGATGAAGACAGCCGGTCCCGCCGCCGACGGCATGATCATCACGACGGCACCGCTCGCGCAGTTCCTGAGCGGCGCGCATGCGTACGTCGACGACTATACGAAGGCTTACGGGCAAGCGCCCGGACCGTACTCGGTCTATGAATACGATGCCGTCGGGGTCACCGCGAAAGCCATCGCGGACGCGAAATCGGCCCAGCCTGCCGCGATCACGGCGGCTCTGCACAAGATCTCGAACTACCCGGGCGCGACCGGAACGATCGCCTTCAATCCGAAGGGGGACCGCAGCAAAGCGGTGTACATCACCATCATCGTGCACGACGACAAATTCGAACCTCACGAGCGGCAGGATGCGAGCGGACATTGGGTCGCGATGAAGTAGGCGCCATTGCGCACGGCGCCCCGTCATGAGCGACTTCTTCCAGTTCGTCGTCGAAGGGCTGACGACCGGCTCGTTCTACGCGCTCGTCGCGCTCGGCTACACGATGGTCTACGGGATCATCCGGCTGATCAACTTCGCTCATGGCGACCTGTTCATGGTCGGCGCGTTCATCGGCTGGACAGGCCTGATGGTACTTGCGTCCGCGCATCTGCCGCTCGCCCTGGCGCTGCTGATCGCCCTGGTGGCCGCGATGACGGTCACAGGCGTGCTCGGCCTGCTGATCGAGCGGCTCGCGTATCAGCCGTTGCTGCGCGCGCCGCGGCTGTCGATTCTGATCACGGCGCTGGGCGTCTCGCTGGCGCTGGAAAATGGCGTGCTGCTGATCTACGGCGCGGGCTTTCGCACGTATCCGCATGTGTTGAGCCAGGCGGGATTCGAACTCCACGGCGTGCAGATCACCTTCGCGCAGATCGGCATCATCGTGGCAAGTCTCGCGCTGATGCTGGCACTGTATTTTTTCGTTCACCACACTTTCCTTGGCACCGCGATGCGCGCGCTGGCAATCGATCAGGACGCCGCGCGTCTGATGGGCATCGACGTCGAACGCCTGATCCAGCTCACCTTTCTGCTCGGTTCGGTGCTGGCCGCGGTGGCGGGCGTCATGGAAGGGCTTTACTACACGCAGATCAATTTCTTCATGGGCTTCGTGCTCGGCCTGCGCGCGTTCACCGCGGCCGTGCTCGGCGGCATCGGCAACATCCCGGGCGCGATGGCGGGCGGCATCCTGATCGGCCTGCTCGAAGCCTTCGGCGCGGGCTACGTCTCGTCGCAATGGACCGACGTGTTCGTCTTCGGCGTGCTGATCGCCGTGCTCGTGATCAAGCCGACCGGGTTGTTCGGCGAACGCGTCGTCGAGAGAATGTAATCCATGAGCGCCAGCGCCGCTTCCTCGCGTTGGGTGAAGCCCGTCGGCGGCGCGCTGCTGGCCGCCGCCGTGGCGCTGCCCGCCGTCGCCAGCAACTATGTCGTCGATGTCGGCCTGACCATCATCACCTATTCGATCCTGGGTCTCGGGCTGAACATCGTGGTCGGTTATGCCGGACTGCTCGATCTGGGCTACGCGGCTTTCTTCGCGATCGGCGCATACACGACGGCGTTGCTGGAAACCCTGCTGCACTTTTCGTTCTGGGAAACGCTGCCGTTCAGTCTCGCATTCGCCGGGGTATCGGGCATCGTCATCGGCTATCCCACGTTGCGCCTGCGCAGCGACTATCTGGCGATCGTCACGCTGGGGTTCGGCGAAATCACGCGTATCGTCGCCACCAATCTCGACATCACGGGCGGGCCGAACGGCATCTTCGGCATCGCGAGCCCCAGCCTGTTCGGTTTCGAGATCAGTTCGCCGCTTGCGCTCTACGAACTGGGCATGGCGTTCCTCGTGCTGGTGCTCGCGTTCGCCATCCGGCTCGGCCAGTCGCGGCTGGGCCGCGCCTGGACCAGCATCCGCGAGGACGAGGCAGCCGCTGAGGCCGTCGGCGTGCCGACGCTGCGCGTCAAGCTGCTTGCCTATGTGATGGGCGCGCTGATCGGCGGGCTGGCGGGCAGCCTGTTCGCCGCCCGCTTCGGCACTATCGATCCGACCGGCTTCACCTATCTGCAGTCCGTCACGATCCTGATCGTCGTCGTGCTCGGCGGCCGGGGCAGCATCGCCGGTGTGATCCTCGGCGCCATCATCGTCGCCGGCCTGCCGGAGATGCTGCGTTTTCTCAACCTCTGGCGCATCTTCGGGTTCGCGATCGGGCTCGTGATTCTGATGCTGCTCAGGCCGCAGGGGTTGTGGCCCGCGCCGCTGCGCCGCGTCGCGCCGCCGCGCAAGGGCGCTGACGCCGATCAGGCCCGCGCGCCCAGCCATGCCGTCACCGGTGAAACTCTGCTGGAGGTCCGCGACATGCAGCGCCGCTTCGGTGGCGTGCTGGCGGTCGGCGGTGTCAGCTTCATCGTGCACAGCGGCGAGATCGTCAGCCTGATCGGTCCGAACGGCGCCGGCAAGACAACCGTGTTCAACTGCCTGACCGGCGTGATCCGCCCGACTGGCGGCCAGATCGTGTGGTGCGGGGAACGGCTTGCCGGCGGGGCGCCTCATCGCATCGTCCATCAAGGCATGGCGCGCACTTTCCAGGGCATCCGCCTGTTCGGCGACATGACGGCCTTCGAAAACGTCCTGACCGGCATGGATCACCGGCTTCGGACACCGCTCGCAGCCGAGCTTCTCGCGTTGCCGTCCGCGCGCGCCGAGGCGGAGGATCACTCGACCGAGGGACTGCGCTGGCTCGCATTCGTCGGTCTCGCCGAGAGGGCGGGCGAGCGCGCCGCCGATCTGCCCTATGGCGACCAACGCAGGCTGGAGATCGCCCGCGCGCTCGCCAGCAGCCCTCGCCTGCTGCTGCTCGACGAGCCGGCAGCGGGCATGAACCCGACCGAGAAACGCGCGCTGATGGAACTGATCCGGCGAATCCGGGAGCATGGCGTGACGGTGCTGCTGATCGAGCACGACATGATGCTGGTGATGGGCGTGTCGGACCGGATCATCGTGATGGATCACGGTGTCGTCATCGCCGAGGGCCAGCCCGCCGCGATCCAGGCGGACCCGCGCGTGATCGATGCCTATCTCGGCACGGCAGAAAAGGACGAGGCGAGCGACGATACGTCTGGGGAGGAATCGCTGTGGAACTCCTAGAGATCCGCGATCTGCGTGTGAACTATGGGAATGTCGAAGTGCTGCACGGCATCTCGCTGGACGTCGCACAGGGTGAGATCGTCGCGCTGCTCGGCAGCAACGGCGCGGGAAAAACGACCACACTGCGGGCGATTTCCGGCTTGATCCGACCGCGCGCGGGCGACATTGCGATGGACGGCCAGCGCCTGACGGGACTGCGCGCACACAAGATCGTGGCGCTGGGTCTGGGTCATGTGCCGGAGGGGCGGCGCATTTTCGGGGCGCTGACTGTGGAGGAAAATCTGCATCTCGGCGGCTATCTGATCCGGCGTGACGGTGCGGCATTGCAATCGCGAAGAAATCAGCTTTATGCGACTTTTCCCCGCCTCGGCGAGCGACGCAGTCAGCTCGCAGGCACGCTGAGCGGCGGTGAACAGCAGATGCTGGCGATTGCCCGCGCCCTGATGCTGCGCCCACGTATCGTAGTATTGGACGAACCCTCGATGGGGCTCGCGCCGAAACTGGTCCGCGCGATCTTCGGCATGATCGCTGACATCTGCCGCGAAGGCACCTCGGTTCTGCTCGTCGAGCAGAACGCCCGCCAGGCGCTGCGAATCGCTCACCGGGCCTATGTGCTGGAAAGCGGGCGCATTGCGCTCGCGGGGTCCGCCCGCGAGTTGGCTCAGGATAGCCGGGTCCGCGCGGCCTATCTCGGCGGGAGTGCCATCGCGGCAGAGTAACCCGCATACGCATCAAATGAGATCGGATGAAGCAGGCAACCTGCAATGGAGGAAGACATGGCAGAGATCGAAAAGGAAAGGGTCGTTGAAGTCCTCAACCAGATTCTGGAGTCGGAACTGGCGGGGGTGATTCGTTATACTCACTATTCATTTCTGGTGTTTGGATTTGGCCGCATTCCCATTGTGGCGTGGCTGCGGCAACAGGCCGACGAATCGCTGCTGCACGCTCAACAGGCCGGCGAATGGATCACCACTCTCGGCGCGTACCCCTCTCTGGCAATCGGTCCGCTTCTCGATTCGCACGTTTTCGACATCGCTTCCATTCTGCGTGAATCGCTCGAAGCAGAGAACGTCGCGCTCGATCTATACCGGGATCTACTGGCACTGGCGGAGGGTCGTTCCGTCGCGCTCGAAGAATACGCGCGCCAGATGATCCACGTCGAAGAACTGCACGCCGGCGAGGTCGACAAGATGCTGCGTCGCCCCGGAGCGATGACAACGCCGCCTGATCGCGGCACGGCGCCGGCCTGAACTCAAGGGAGAAGCGATCATGCTGAATTACCCTGCTGCCTATCAGTCCACCCAAGGCTCGGCGCTCGACGTCGACAAGACGTTCTATGAGCGCATTGCCTCGCAGCACGACACCCGCACGCTGATCGAATCGATCGTCGTGCCGATCCGCTCGGGCCAGGCGTGGACGGTGCCGGCTGGCCACGTGTTCCGCATCGTCACGATCGAAGGGCCACAGGTTGCCGACCTGAACATGTGGAACCGGCACAACCCGCGCGAGCGCATGTGGGCATCACGTACGCGCCAGTTGCAGCAGGCGCATGTGAGCACGTTCGACCGTCTGTGGTCGACGCTGCCGTTCCTGCGTCCGATGGTGACCATCACGGATGACAGTCTCGCTGGCTACGGCGTCGACGAACACGGCGGACGTGTGCACGATCTGCTCGGCACGCGCTGCGACCCCTATGTGAACCGCATGCTGACCGGCGAGGATTTTCATTTCCACTGTCACTCCAATCTGACGCGCGCCATCGCGCCGTATGGACTGACCGAGTACGACGTCCACGACGTGCTGAACGTGTTCCAGTGCACCGGCCTGAACCTCGAAGACAAATACTTCATGAAGGCGTGTCCCGCAAAGAAAGGCGATTACCTCGAATTCTTCGCGGAGATCGATTTGCTGTGCGCGCTGTCGACCTGTCCGGGCGGCGATCTGTCAGTGCCCATGTGGGGTCCCGACGCGCGCGACCCGCTCGAAGTATGCCGGCCACTCGGCATCGAGGTCTGGCAACTCGCGCCGCAGATGCTGGACGGGTGGACGCCACCGGCCGTCGCTGCCTACAAGGGGCAGCACGGAATGGTGTTGAATCAGCCCCAATGGAAGTGAGACTGCTGCAGCGCGCCTTGATGGGAGTCTGCCTGGCGCAAGGCAAGGCCATCCGCCCCGGATCTTGCACGTGAGGACATCATGAAGGTTATCGTGCTCGGTGGCGGGGTAGTCGGTGTGACAACCGCATACCAGCTACAGAAGGACGGCCATGAGGTCGTGATCGTCGAGCGGCAACCATTAGTCGCAGCGGAAACCAGTTGGGGTAACGCGGGCATGATCGCGCCCGGGCATTCCTTCGTCTGGTCCTCGCCCAAAGCACCCATGATCCTGCTCAAATCGCTGGTGCTGAAGGATCAGGCGTTGCGCTTCAGGTTCTCGGCAGATCCCAGGCTCTACAGTTGGTCGTGGCGCTTCCTGATGGAATGCACATCGGAGAAGGCGCGCCGCAATACCTTGCTCAAGCATCGGCTCGCCGCGTACTCGCAACGCGTGCTGCAAGAAGTGATCGCTGAGGACGCTGTTGAATACGATCGAAGCGACCGCGGAATTCTATATTTTCATCGGACACAGGAAGCGCTGGACCGCGGCATCGAACATATGAAGCTGCTGGAATCGGATGGGCAAGTCATCAGGGTGCTCAGCCGCGATCAGGTCGTCGCGCTCGACCCGTCGCTGGCCGGCGCAAAAGACAGCATCGCGGGCGCCATTTATTGCCCCACCGATGAGACCGGCGACCCTGCGAAGTTCACCCGCGGCCTCGCGGCAAAGATTGTCGCGCGCGGCGGAACGCTTCTGACCGACACCGTTATCGACGGCTTCGAAACCGCCGGGCAGGACGTCGTGGGGATAAGAACGAGTCGAGGCCACGTAAAAGGCGACGCGTATGTGCTTGCGCTTGGCCCTTACAGTTCGGTTGTTGGCCGACGGATTGGCATCGATCTTCCGATTTATCCGATCAAGGGCTACTCTCTCACGATTCCGATCGATGGCCGGCCCTTGCCACCTACCGTTGCAGCGGTCGACGAGCACAACCTGGTCGCGATCTCGCGCTTCGGCGACCGGATCCGGGTGACCGCGACGGCGGAGTTCGCTGGCTACGACACGAGCCACAAGCCTTCTGACTTTACGTTTATGAAGCGCGTGACGCAGGAACTCTACCCCGCCGGCGCCAACTACGATCGCGCCGAAATGTGGGCCGGGCTCAGGCCGATGACGCCGACCAACTTGCCGCTTTTTGGGCGCAAGAACTATCGCAATCTTTATCTGAACACCGGTCACGGTCATATCGGTTGGACGATGTCGCATGGATCGGCGCGGATCACGGCCGACCTGATCGCGGGGCGAACGCCGGCGATTCCGATGATGGGGCTGCTTTGCGGTTGATGCACAGGCATTGGTTCTGATGAGCATATAGCCGGCTTGCCGCCGTTTTAGTAGAACGGCTTGACCTGCGCGATCGCTCACTCATCGCACGTCTTCGTTAAAAACATCAGCGCGCTGATCTCTGAAAAACCCGCGAGATCAGCGACGTCGAAAACCGAATACCGGCGATGGCTGAGGTAGCGCAATGCGACCGAGGCCCGCACCTCATTCACGAGGTCTGTGATGTTATGTTGTCCGAAAGCGCTTATCAGGCGTTGACCGGCAGGCCTTTTCGAATTGTCGTGGGCTTCACGCTGGTTGAGTGCGGCATACTGCCGGCCACGAGCTCCGCAACAGCTTCCGCAGTCGCTGCCGACAGGGTCCATCCCAAATGTCCGTGTCCGGTGTTGTAGAAAATGTTGCGTCGACGGCCGGCGCCCACTTTGGGCAACATGCCCGGCAGCATGGGGCGCAGGCCAGCCCACGGAACGACGCGCGCCGTCGACATGTCCGGAAAATGAGTGCGCGTCCATTTGACGAGAGGCTTAATCCGATCAGAACGGATGTCACGGCTCATGCCGTTCAGCTCAGCCGTTCCAGCAACACGGAAGCGATCAACGCCGAGACGGCTGGTGACGATCTTGGCGTTGTCGTCAAGCAGGCTGACCCAAGGCGCGGATTGCCGGCTTTCTGTGTCATCGAGCCACACCGTGATCGAATAGCCCTTCACCGGATAGACGTTCACGTGGTCTCCCACATACGCGGCGAGCGCACGACTTCCGACACCCGCGCAAATCACTACCCGGTCGAAGTTATCCGTATCGGTCTGACCGCCGTGCGCGAAAGCAATCCTCAATTCACCGTCTGCAGCCTCGGAAATGGACTGCACGCTCGTGTCGTAGCGGAACTCGACTCCCAAACGCACACAGGCTTCAGCAAGACCACGCGTGAACTTGTGAATGTCGCCGGTCGAATCCGATGCGGTGAAGAAGCCGCCGTGGAACTGCCCATGAAGCGTGGGCTCGAGGGCGCGGATTTCGTCGGGGGTCACCGGGCGTCGGTCAAGGCCGCCTTCACGTAGCAATGCATTGGCCAGGCGTAAGGGGTTCAAAGAAGTCCGCCCCGCAGTTCCGTATGTTGGAGCTCGAGGCAATCCGCTTCGTTCTTCAAACGGAGCTGCATCATGACCTCCAATCACCCGGGGGATGCGCTCGCTCCATGGATAGGGCCTTTTCGTAGTCCCGGAAATGAGCGGACCGTACAGCATCAGCGGTGCGACGGTGGATATCGCCGAGTTCCATTCTTGCGCGCGCTGCAATGCAAGATGTCCGCGTGGGCTCGCGTCCGTTGGGGGACAAAGGATGGTTTCCACGCATCGGAGCATCTGCGCGGCAGCAGGATTATGCCGACGCAACCTTGCGCCGGGCATCAGTCACACGGCCATCAGATAGGCCGAACGCGAATGTATGGCCAATCTCGGAGCGTTGGCGTCAGGCGGCGCGCCGCCGGAAGTGGATCAGAAAGCGCCGAACAGACGGTCAAGCGCGGCACCGATCCGTTCCTGTTCATTTTTGAGCGTGCCAATCGACGGACCCAGATCACCTGTCCTGAGTGCGCCGAGCAACGGCGTTTCCAGCACGAACTGTTCTCCCTCGATTTCAATGATGGGCGAGAGATCCTGCGCCACCTTGCTCGCCGTGTAGTTGCCGGTTACTCGTGTCAAGGGAATGACGACGCGCGATATGAGGTTGCCGAGATGGTCACTTTGCACGTCCAGCAGAAACGGTGAGATAGCTTTCGATCTTGGCGAAGGATTGTTGTAAAGGTCAAAACGCGCCATCAAAACATCCGGTACTCTTCGAGGGGCAGGCCATCTCGCTCGATACGCGCATTCATTTCCGCGATGAAATCAGCGTTTTTTTCCTCCCAGGCGCGAACCTCGGCTGCCTGAACTTCTTCGCGCAAGCCGCGTTCGCTTGCCCGCGAGACATTCACGTTCAGTTCCCTGGCGCGTTCGAGGAGATCTGTCGGAAGCGAAACGTTTGTGGGTCTGCGCGTAATCTTTGCCGGGGCATGCGCTTTAGCGCCCCGTTTGGCGGCGTCTGGCCGCACCACAGGTGCATTGATCATGAGCATTTCCTATGTGCATGGAGCATGCGCATAGTATGCCATCATTCCGGCCACCCGCAAAATCCTGCACTAGCCGTCAGTTACAGCTATCAGCGATGGTCCTGTTGCGACGTTCGTTACGCACATTCATTGGCTGACCGTACAGACCAGATCCGCATCGGTTGTTGCGGTTGCCAAGTTCGCGCTCGGCGGCGTGCCCGGCGCTTTGCGACGGGATGGCGAACGCCATTCCTTCTCTACGGTTGCGCAATCGTCCCCCTGCCGCTAATGGTCTTCCTGCGGTGGGAGCGCGAAGAGGCCGAGGACGTGGTGGCGGCGGCACGCGTTGCGGGCAGGCTGCTATTCCCCTGGCGCCTCATTGTTCCCATCTGCGCGATGACCATCTTCGCTCCGGTTATGTTTTTTTCGATTGCACGCCGGCGCGCGTCGAGCGATGCCCGACGCGCTCTTGCTACTTCCCGATACTCACAGCTCAAGCACCAGCTCCGCCGATTTCGCGCGCGACACGCAGACCATGATGTGCGATTCCTTCTCGTCGTCGCGCAGAACGAGGTCCCGATGATCCGCGTCGCCCGCGCACAGCCCGGTTCTGCACGAACCGCAGGTGCCGCTTTCGCACGAACTTGGCACTCGCACGTTCGCGTCGCGCAGCACGTCGAGGATCGATCGATTCGCGGGCACGTCGAACGATGTGCCGCTGCGCGCAAGCCGCACGGTAAACGGCGTATTTTCGCGCGCATTTGCATTGCTTGCACCGAAGCTCTCGAAGTGAACAGTGCCAGACGGCCAGTGTCCGGTCATATCCCGCACGGTGTCCATCAGCGCCTGCGGGCCGCAGCAGTACACGTGTGCGGCCGACTTCGGCTTATCGAATACGGGCCAGAAGTCGAATGCTTTCGACATGTCGCCTTGATCGTGATGAATCTTCACGTCCGAGCGCCATTCATCGCTGGTGAGTTCATCGAAGAACGCCGTGCCGTCCGGATCACGGGCGAGATAGTACAGCTTGAACGAGCGCAGGCCTTCCGCGCGCAACTGCCTTGCCATCGAGAGCATCGGCGTGATGCCAATACCGCCCGCGACGAGGATGAAAGACTTTGCGCGCTCATCGAGGGGAAACTCGTTGCGGGGCGCAGAGACGTCCACGGTGTCGCCCTCGGCCGTATCGTCGATCAAGCTCATTGAGCCGCCGCGTCCGTTGCTGTCACGCTTCACCGCGATGACATAGCGATTGAACTCCTGCGAGTCATTGCACAGCGAATAACTGCGTCGCGAGCCGTTGGGCACCACAACGGTCAAGTTCGCGCCCGCCTCGAACGGCGGCAACGGCACGCCTTGCGGGTCGGTCAGTTCAAAACGCCAGATCTCGCGGGCGATCTTCTCCTTGCTCGCAATGATCAGACGACGAAAACCATCTTCGTGGGGGGGCGTCATGTCTGTCTCCTTCTGACCGATCCGGTCTTGTTGCGTCAACATGATGAGCATGTTATAACTAGATATCTAATAATGCAAGTCGAGAAGCACGATTCTTTCCCATCCTGCTCTCGGTATAAACCCGCGCTTGCCAGTAACAGAAACCCGCCGTAAGCTTAATATTAGAGCTCTAATTAAACGGTAAGAGGGACGCTGTTCCAGCCGGTATCCAGAGTGAAATTCGGAGACATTCAGTCATGACACATTCCACGTTGCACTCTGGGGACTTATCCATCCCCGCCATCGCTGACTCGGCGGAGGAGGAGGCGACTTACCGCAAGATTACGTTCAGGCTAATGAGCTTTCTTTTCCTTTGCTGGGTCCTTAACTATCTCGATCGCGTCAACGTCAGCTTTGCGCAGTTGCAACTCAAACACGATCTTGGGTTGAGCGACGCGGCCTACGGGCTCGGCGTGAGTCTGTTTTTTATCGGCTACATCCTGCTCGAAGTGCCGAGCACGCTGTTGCTGCGCCGCATTGGCGCCCGCAAGACCGTTACGCGGATCATGCTGCTGTGGGGCGGGATCTCCACTGCCATGGCGTTCATGACCGCACCATGGCAGTTCTATCTCGCGCGAACGCTCCTCGGCGCGGCTGAAGCGGGCTTCTGGCCCGGCATCATTCTCTATCTCTCGTACTGGTACCCGTCGAAGCGCCGCGCGCGTATCACGTCGCGATTCCTGCTGGCGATCGCGGTTGCGGGGATCGTCGGCGGTCCGCTTTCCGGGTTCATCCTGCAAAACTTCATGGACGTCTGGGGCTTTCGCAACTGGCAGTGGCTGTTCTTCCTCGAAGGCGTGCCCGCCGTGATTGCCGGTGTCGTCGCTTACTTCTACCTGATCGACCGGCCGCAAGATGCGAGGTGGCTGACCGAGGATCAAAAGCGAATTGTCATTGGCGCGCTGGATGAGGAAGGTCGCAGCAAGCCGCATAACTCGCCGAGTACACTCTTCGCCGCACTGCGCGACCCGCGCGTGTACGTGATCGCTGCGGGATGGGCCACAGTGCCCATTTGCGGAACCATCCTCAACTACTGGACGCCCACGATCATCAAACAGGCGGGCGTTTCGAACCTGTTGCAGATCGGTTTCATGTCGGCGCTGCCTTATATCGTCGGCGCCGTTGCGATGCTGTTCATCGCGCGCAGCTCGGACCTGCGCCTCGAGCGGCGCTGGCACTTCGTCGCGGTGACGACGGCAGGCGCGGCAGGCGCGGTCCTCCTCACCGTCGTCGGAAAGCACTGGCCGGCTGCAATTGGCTGCCTGAGCCTCGTCTCGGTCAGCTATTTCGCCGCTGCGGCCATTATCTGGACGATCCCGCCGAGTTACCTAACGGGCACGGCAGCCGCCGGCGGTATTGGTGTCATAAGCAGCCTGGGGCAGGTGGGCGCCTTCTTCGCGCCTATCGTCCTCGGCTGGGTAAAAAGCGTGAGCGGCAGCTTCTCGGCAGGCATTCTGCTGGTGGCCTTGTTTACGTTTGCCGGCGGTGTCGCCGTGTTGATCGGTGTGCCGAGCGAGGGGCAAAAACGTAACGCGCGACGCACGGGTCCGGCATCAAGCAATTTCACTGTGAAGGAACAGGAATGAGCAAGCTTCAACTCTCTATCGCTGTCGGCAACTACGACCGGATGCGCCCACTGATTGACGGGGACGTGCAGATCGACGGCGTGGATCCCGTGTTTATGCTGCAGGATCCGGAAGAGATCTTCTTTCGTGCATTCCGCCATGCCGACTATGACATTTGCGAGCTTTCGCTCAGCAGCTATTCGGTGAAGACGGCGGCGGGCACGTCGCCGTATATCGCCGTGCCGGTCTTCCCGTCGCGTGCGTTCCGACACAGCTCGATCTACGTGCGCGCCGATCGCCGCATCAACCGGCCGGAAGATCTCAAGGGCAAACGCATCGGCGTGCCCGAATATCAGCTCACGGCCAATGTGTGGGTACGGATGTTCCTCGAGGAAGAGTACGGCGTTAAGGCCTCGGACATCCGCTGGGTGCGCGGCGGTTACGAAGACCCGACGCGCGTGGAGAAAATCGCGCTCAATCTTCCCGAGGGCGTCCTGCTGGAAAACGCGCCCGAGGGCCGCACGATCTCGAACCTGCTCGCAGAGGGCGAGATCGACGGCGTGATCGGACCGCGCGCACCTTCGTGCTTCGAGCGCGGACACCCGCAGGTGAAATACCTGTTCGACGACCCGCAGAACGCCGCGGCCGAGTGGTACGAGCGCCGCAAGCTCTTTCCGATCATGCACACGCTCGGCATCCGCAAGACGCTCGCAGAGCAGCATCCGTGGCTGCCCGGCGCGATCGTCAAGGCATTCGAGAAGTCGAAGGAGGTCGCACTCGCACGTCTGTCCGACACCTCGGCGACGAAAGTGACGCTGCCGTTTATCGAAGACCAGTTGCGCAACGCCCGACGGCTGATCGGCCACGATTTCTGGTCGTACGGCTTTGCGGAGAACGAAAAAGTGATCGACCGTTTCCTCGCCCAGCACCATGCGGAAGGGTTGTCGAGCCGCCGTGTGCGGCCCGCTGAACTGTTTCACCCGGCAAGTCTGGAGAGCTTCAAGATCTGATAGTTCGCCCCGCGGCGCCCGACCTGGAAGCTCGGTCTGACTCTTGTTGACCAGGCTGACGCGAAAAGTTCAGTCACGTCGTACGGCATCGTCGACGCGGACGTGGAGTAAGTGAAGCAGGTGCAATCGAAGGGCGGAGCGGCGAGTTCGATAGTGCAGCAGAATTCCGGCATTCTGGCGGGTTCGCGCTGGGGCATGGAAGGCTCCGAGGATCTCGGTGGCGGCTACGGCCCGTTCCCAGCGGAGGAGCGCGGCGGGGGCAAGGGTCTGCCGCGCCTTGACGGAAGTGGTTCACGCGTCGGTTTAGGCGATAATTGTCGCCACTTCAGTCAAAACGGCGGTGAGGAATGTATGGCAACAGTGCGTTCTACGGGCAAGTCCGGTGCAGAGAAAAGCGACCCCATTTTGCGGCACTGGCGCGAAGCGGTGCCCGATGATCGTCTCGCTCACCTGGTCAAGGATGCAGCCCGCGCGATGGTGCGCGGGCTTCAGATGCGTCTCGCACAGCATGAGGTCTCGTTTGGCCACTGGGCGTTCCTGCGGGTACTGTGGGTCAAGGACGGGCTCACGCAAAAAGAGTTGAGCGACGAGACCGGAACCACGACGCCCACTACGTTCAGTGCAGTGCAGGCGATGGAAAAACTTGGCTACGTCGAGCGCCGTTATGCTCCAGGCAACCGCAAGAACACGCATGTGTATCTCACCCCGCGCGGCCGGAACCTGAAAAAGAAGCTTGTCCCGCTGGCCGAAGAAGTCAACGAGATCAGTGTCGCCGGATTAAAAAGCACCGAGATCAGTGTCGCGCGGAAGGTTCTGCTGACGATCATCGAGAACATGGCACGCGACGAATCCGAGTCGCACGACCCGGCGCTGCGCATTCCGTCGACGCGCGAAGTGGGCAACCTGATCGCCGCACGAGGGGAAGAAGTCGGTCAGGAGTGAGGCGCAGCGCGGTATCTGATCAAGGAAAACCCTATCGCGGCGGGCGGCGGCATTGCGTCGACGCTTCGTGCCACTCAAGCGTTGGGTGCCCGCGTGCCCGTTCAGGTCGAGGTGCAGACGCTCGATGAGCTAAATAACGCGTTGGCTGGGGGCGCCGCGGCGATTCTGCTCGATAATTTCTCGATGGAGGCGATGCGCGAGGCTGCGCGTGCTACCGCGGGGCGCGCCCAGCTGGAAGTCTCGGGAGGTGTGACGGAGGAGACGCTGCGCACCATAGCCGAGACCGGTGGATCACATTTCGTTAGGTAAGCTGATGAAAAACGTCAGGGCGATCGATTTTTCGCTGCGCTTCGCAGCGTTTGCCGGCTAATGAGAGCGGGCGCATATATGCGCCCCGTGGAAGTTTGGGGGGGTGCCCGTTGCCAGCTCTCCCGATTTCCAACCTGTCCTGCTTGCCGGAAGCGCCGATATAAAATTCCTCGTTTCAACTGTACAGGGATCAGTTCACACCGAACGTAACGAGAGCTTTGGCGCTTACCTGGGACTATCAAAGCATGACATCTGCGCCCGTTTCACTCGACTTCAGAATCGCGATGCAAATTTCCAGCGTGCCCTTCGCCCATTCGCCATCGTGTAGCGGCCCGCGTCCGTCCACCACTGCGCGATACAACTCGTCGATGACTTCAGCGCGCGGCACGGCAGGTGCAGGCAGCGGCAGGATTTGGCGCTCTTCGTCGCCGTAGACGACGATCGAATCGGGCAGCGGGCGCAGGTCCGCATGCTCGCAAGACACGATGATCGGGCCGAAATGCTGATGAAATCGCTGCGGTTCGTCCCCGGCGGCCGTTGGCGGCTTGTATGCCGATCCGCCGTAGGTCCCGGCCGCCTTGAGCCTCGCTTCGTCTCCTGAGAACGCGAGCATCTCAAGCCGGCGGCGGGCGCTGCCGTAGGTGGCGGGGCTCGTGCGATCGCCCATTTCGCCGATCCACCCGCTCCACTCTTCCGTGTTGAAGTGGCCGTAGCCGCTGTACGAGAGCGAAGCATAGGCGCCGTTCTGGAACCAGATCAGCGCTGAATAAGCGCCTTCGGTCGGGCGCGACGGATCCCACCGGCCGACGCTCGCGCGCAGCCGCGTCGCGCGCGAGCCGGCGAGCATTCGCACGATGTCGACCTGGTGCGCCGCCTGGCTGAAAACGGCGCCGCCGCCTTCGGCGGTCGCCAGCTCTTCAGGTCGGCGCGGGCGATACAGGTAGTCGGTGTAGTTGACGGCCTGGATCATTTTCACCGCGCCGAATTCGCCGAGGTCGATCAATTCGCGCGTGCGCAGGTACGGCGTGTCGAAACTGTGGCAATGGCCTACGATCAGATGCACATTCGCTGCGCGGCATGCAGCGATCATACGATCGCAGTCCGCAGCGGCGAGCGCCATCGGCTTTTCAACCAGCACGTGTTTGCCTTTCGCCGCTGCAATTTCCGTGTGGCGCGCGTGGAACTGGTGCGGACTCGCGACGTAGATGATCTCGACGTTGGGGTCGTCCGCCAGGTCTGCCACGTCCGCATACGTGGGCGCCGCGAAGTCGGCGGCGAACTGCCGCCGCGCTTCGTCACGTGGATCGCACGCAGCGACGAGCTGGACTCTGGGATCGCGCAGGAAGGTCGGTAGCATCAGCGAGAATGCCCGTCCCAGTCCTGCGACCCCGATGCGCAAACGACGCCGTTCCATGGCCGTGTGCCTCCTGTTATTGCTTGACCTGATAGTCCGTCGCGAGCGCGGACGGCTGGTCGGCGGGCTCCGGGTTCTTTTTGCTGACGTAACGCGCGGCATACATGCGCCAGTCCATTTCCTTCGGCACGACTGCCTGGTACGAGCACACTTGCTCGGGAATCGCTTTCGCCCCGGTACCAATTGCTTCGCCGTCCTTCTCGAATTCGGCGAGCGCGTCGATCATGCGGCGGCGGAATTCGACGATCGCGAGGTCGCTTGCGCCGAGGCGCTCGTCCGAGCGGTTCGCAATCGGGCCCATCGTGACCCACATCGCAATGTCCTGATTCGGGAAGCCCGAGATGCCTGTGAAATTGCCGGCCTTCATTGCCTGGCGGTCCTGCCAGAAACGGTTGCCGTGATTGCGCAGCGGGCGATAGTACTGGTCGAGATCGATACCGACCTGCTGGCGCAGGAACTTGCGCCAGGTTTCGCTTTCCGGCGTCGTCTCGGGATCGCCCCAGGCGATGAAGTAGAACGCCGTGTTCGTATCATCCATCGGCACGTTGATGTTCGCGACGTTATAGAGATTGTTCGGCGGAATCAGCACCGTGCCAGGCGCCACGAACACTGTCGAGCGTACGTAGTCGTGCGTATTGGCGTTGAAGATCGGGCGTCGCAGCGCGGCGTAACGGAAACCGTAGTCGGTGCGCTCGACCTGCAGGCGCGGGGCCTTGTCGGTGGACGGGCGCAGCCAGTTCTTGTCGGTCGCTTCCGCGCCGCCCACACGTGCCGGCACAAAGTCGGACGAATGCAAGCTCGAGCTGTGCGCGGAATCGATCGCGCCTTCCAGGATTTGCGCCCAATTGCAAGGCAGCAGGGCTTTCGCGATGCTTACCCGAGTGTCGGCGGTCGGCGCCCAGGCCGGCCGCACGAACGTGGGAATGGCTTCTTGCGGGCCCATGTACGCCCACACCATGCCGCCCCATTCCTGCACCGGATAGGCCTTGTGCTTGACCTTGTCGGTCATGCAGCTCGCTGCCGGCTCGGACACCATTTCAAGCACGTTGCCTGCGACGTCGAACTTCCAGCCGTGATACAGGCAGCGCAAGCCGGCATCTTCGTTGCGGCCGTAGACGAGCGACGCGCGACGGTGCGGGCAGTACTCGTCCAGCACACCGACGCGGCCTTCCGAGTCCCGGAATACGACTAGGTCCTCCCCAAATACGCGCGCTTTTACCGGCGCGCCATCCGGCTCGCTCACTTCCTCGATCAGGCAGACGGGGGTCCAGTGGCGGCGCATCAACTGCCCCATCGGGGCATCGCCTTCGACGCGGCACAGAAGTTCATTTTCTTGGTGGGTCAGCATGTTTGTCTCCCGGCGAGAGGTCGCCTTCATCAACAGGTATTGTTGAACTATATTAGAGATCTAGTGAAAATGGCAAGCACCTTTTTGACGAACGTCCGGGGAAGTCCGCATGCCGAAGGTGCCGCTTGCCGGGAAAATATTCGATCCCTAATATAAGGAAACGGGAGTCAGCGCCGATAATTGCGGTGAGTACAGGACACGACTCACCTTTTCGGGTTGATTCTGTTCCTGGTCAGCTTTAGCCGACCCCAATGCGTACGCGTCCAAGTGTGGCCCACCGATCGAAGCCTGATCCGAGGCGCGCACCTGTCCTCCAGGAGTCGCCCCACGTACTCAAAGAGGGCGGCGGCGCACCAGGCGCGACAGGCTGAGCATCGCGGCGGCCATAGCGAAGATCGCCCCGGTAGTCAAAGCAACCGGACCTGCGTGACCCGGGGCCACCATCAGGATGAGCGCGGTCAGTACAGCGCCGAGGGTCTGCCCTAGCGTGCGTGACGTGCCGATCATGCCGCTCGCGTTACCCGTCCGACCCGGCGGCGCGGCGGCGAGAATCGCCCTGTTGTTCGGCGTCTGAAACAATCCGAATCCGATCCCACACACTGCCATGCGCCAGCCGATTTCGAAGGAACCCGGGTGTGCAGGCAACAGCGCGAGCAGCGCCAGACCTGCGGCCAGAATGGCAAGTCCGAGACCCCCGAGCATGCCGGCCTCGTAACGGTTCGACAGCGTTCCAGCGAGGGGTGCCACGATAATGATGGCGAGCGGCCACGGCGTAATCAGCGCGCCCGTCTCCATTGCGCTGTGCCCCAGCGCGTCCTGGAGCATGAAAGGCAGTGACACGAACGCCAGCATCTGCGCGGTGAAAGAGCAAATCGAAGTGAGCACGGCGAGAAGAAACACGGGTTTGAGCAGCAGGTCGACGGGGAGCAGCGGTTGTGTGCGGCCCCGCTCGCGACGCACGAGCAGCCACGCGCAAAGCCCAGCTGCAACAAGCTGGATCACGACACCTGCGCTGATCCCATTGCTGTGACCCATACGGTCCACGCCGAGCACGAGCAGTCCGAATGCCGCCGCATTGAGCAGGGCACTGCCGTAGTCGTAGGGTGTTTTGGCTATTGGCGGACGGGGTAGCGCGGAGAAGCTGACGAACAGCGTTATAAGCCCCAGCGGTACGTTGATCGCGAATAACCACGGCCACGGCGCAACGGACAGAATCGCCGCCGCAATCGTGGGACCCGCAGCGGTAGAAATCGAAACGATCGAAGCATTGATGCCAACGCCACGACCGAGCAGCCGCGACGGATAAATTGTCTTGACGAGTGCGGTGTTAACGCTGCTGATACCTGCCGCACCGAAGCCCTGCAAGACGCGCGCGAAGATGAGCGCATCCAGCGAATGCGACATCGCGCACATCAGCGAAGAGCAGGTGAAAAGCGCGAGGCCCCCCATATAGATGCGCGCGTAGCCCACACGGTCACCCAGCGACGACAGCGGGAGTAGTGACATGATGATCGAAAGCTGGTACGCGTTGACGATCCACACGGACTCAGACGGACTGGTGTGAATGGTCTTCGTGATGGTCGGCAACGCGACATTTGCAATCACGCTGTCGAGCATGCCAAGCGCTGTAGCAAGTGAAATAGCAAGGACGCCGAAATAAAACCGGCCGCCGGTCAATCCATCCTGCTGCGTCGCGGACTGTTGCATGGAGCGTTTTATGCGGTGGGGTCGTCGCTTTGCGCATCGTCCTGTGCGAAGGCATTGGCGCGCGCAAGGTTGTCGATGATCGCAAGCAGTGTCTCGCGCATGATCGCGACGTTCTTTGCCGGAATGCCGGCAAGCGCGATCTCGTTGACTTCCTCCGCGGCAGGCACCAGCAACGCACGCAACGACGCGCCCTTGGACGTGAGAAACACTCTGACCTGCTTGCGGTTGTCCGGCATTTTGTGGCGCATCACGTAGCCCAACTTCTCCATCGACTGCAGCGCCGAGAAAGTCGTAGGTTCCTTCACGCCGGCCTGCTCGCTCAATTGCCGCTGCGTGATGCCGTCTGTCTGCCAGAGGATGCGCAGAAACGTCCAATGACCATACATCACACCGTGTGCCTTCAGGCGGGTTTGCAGCGCACTTGACAGGCCACGGTAGGCGTCTTTGACCAGATGCGCGATGCGCTCGTCATTGCCCACGCGCGATGCGGATTTCGGTGCCTCGGTTCTGGCTGAGTTCATCTTGTGCACTTGGTGAGTTAGATACGTCATCTTAATAGATGACTAAGCAAAATTGTTATTTACCATTAAGCGATCCGGCGATTGCATGCACCGCATATATGAGTTAACCCTAGCATCCACCTGTTTCGCGAAGATGATAGTATTGCCAGACTATAACTTAGGTGCCTAAGTAAAAACAAGGCGACGAAGCGGCGGTGCCGAAAGTGGAGGAGTGCCGCACCCGCGTCGCCTGAGGCATCGAAGTTCCTGTCTTGACAGGAACGCTGCGAGACGAATATCAACGAAGGAGGCCTTATGAAGAAGTGGATTGTTCTGGGTGCCGGGCTAGGCGTTGCCGGTACAGCATTCGCACAAAGCAGCGTGACACTGTATGGGTTGCTCGACGTAGGAGTGAACTATACGAGCAACGCCGGCGGAAAGCAGCTTGTCAACATGACTTCGGGCATGTTGAACGGCAGTCGCTTCGGGTTGCTGGGCAGGGAAGACCTGGGCGGTGGACTGGCGTCGGTATTCCGGCTCGAGAACGGTTTCGACATAACGAACGGCAAACTTGGACAAGGCGGTTTGATGTTCGGTCGTCAGGCGTACGTCGGGCTGGCAGACCAGCATTACGGCACCGTGACGCTGGGTCGCCAGTATGATTCGATTGTCGATTTTGTCAATCCGTTTGCCGTTGCCAATACGTGGGGCGGCCCGCCTCTTGCTCACCCCGGCGACGTTGACCAGATGGCGCACACCAATCGTACCAACAGTTCGATCAAGTACATGAGTCCGGACTTGTACGGCTTTCGTGTCGGCGGTCTGTATGGGCTTGGCGGGGTGCCAGGTGACTTCTCACGCAATCAGATTTATTCGCTCGGTGCTAACTACGGGCACGGTCCTTTTACCGCTGGCGTCGGCTATCTGAACGTGCGTCAGCCGAACGTCTCGTTCTGGGGTGATACGGGTGCGCCCGCTGCTCCATCGAACGGCGTCCCGGGTGCAAATTTCGCCGGCTCGCCGGTGACGACAGGATTTGCATCTGCGAATTCGACGCAGGCGATCGCGGTCGGTGCGGCGTACCAGATTGGATCGGTGAATCTCGGTGCGAACTATTCGAATACGCAGTTCCGGGGCCTCGGTAATCGATCGGCCGGACCGGTTCCAGCCGGCGGCATCAGCGGAACGGCAACGTTCAACACGGGCGAAATCAACGCCACCTGGCAGGTAACGCATGTTGTTCTGCTCGGTGCCGTGTACCAGTACACGAAGACATCCGGCGTGAGTGGCCGCACGGGTGCATCCTACAACCAGGCCGCACTTGGCGCTCAGTACGCACTTTCGAAGACAACGCTGCTTTACCTGCTTGGTGTCTACCAGAAGGCGAGCGGTACGGATTCAACAGGGCACGATGCTGTTGCGTCGATCTACAACATCACGCCGTCTTCAACGAATCACCAGGCGTACGTGCGCCTCGGTCTCGAGAAACGCTTCTGATGCAATGAAACTGGAACTGTCCCGGCGCCCCAGCTGCGCCGGGAGAGTCCCGCTGGTCGCCGGTCCGTCGAGCATCGGGCCGACCTCCACGAAATCCCGTTCCTGCTCGAAACCGGCCTCCGCTGGTACCCTCGCTAAAGCTGAAACACACAGACTGCACGCTCCAGATTCGCGGCCTGATCCTGCATCGATTGAGCGGCGGCGGCTGCCTGCTCGACCAGGGCCGCGTTTTGCTGCGTGACCTCGTCCATCTGGTTCATGGCGAGCCCCACATGCTCAATCCCACGGCTCTGCTCACTCGACGCCGCTGCGATCTCGCCCATGATGTCAGTCACGCGCGCCACAGCCTGCGTGACCTCAGTCATCGTGCGGCCCGCCTCGCCGGCGAGCGCTGAGCCGTCCTGAATCCGTTGCACCGACGAACCGATCAACTCGCTGATTTCTTTCGCGGCGGACGAAGCCCGCTGCGCGAGGCTGCGCACCTCGCCAGCGACGACTGCGAAACCGCGCCCCTGTTCGCCGGCCCGCGCGGCTTCCACTGCGGCGTTCAGCGCGAGGATATTTGTCTGGAACGCGATGCCCTCGATCATGCCCGTGATATCGGCCACCTTCCTCGAGCTGTCGTTGATCTCGTCCATCGTCTGCACGACCTGCTCGACGACCGTGCGCCCCCTGCGCGATACGTCCGACGCCGTGGCGGCCAGCGTGCTGGCCTGCTGCGCGTTGTCGGCGTTGTGTTTCACGACCGACGTGAGCTGGTCCATCGCCGCTACCGTTTCAGCCAGCGACGAAGCCTGCTCTTCGGTGCGCGCCGAAAGATCGAGGTTGCCAGTCGCAATCTGCCTCGATCCCGTCGCAATGCTTTCGCCCGACGAGCGGACCTCGCCGATTAACTGCACGAGGCTCTGCTGCATCTGTGCCATCGATGCGAGTACGCTGCCGGCCGGTGCGTTCGCCGCGTCGACGCGACGCAGGTCGCCGTGCGCGATTTGCTGCGCGATCGTGCGGAGCAATGCTGGTTCCGTGCCAAGCGCGCGCATGATGCCGCGCGTGACCAGCGTTCCGACCACCATGGCGACCAGTGCGGCTGCAATGCAAACACCGATCAGCAGCAATCGTTGGCACGCAAAATTGCCAGCGTTCTCGGATAGCAGGGCGGTGGAGCGCTTCTGGGCGGCACCGGCGTAGTCGCCTGTAGCCTTGATCAGATTGTCGAGCATGGGGCGCCCGCTCCGATTGATGAGCGCGATGGCGTCGTCGTGGCGGTTCTGGGCTATTGCATTGACGATATTCTTCCCGACGGTTTCATACTGCTGCTCCGCTTGGGCGATCTGGGCGACGAGCGAGCGCGAATAGGGCGTTGCGTCGGTGGGCGGAGACACCATCGTCTGAAGCTGGTGCAGTGCGCTGAGCAACGCCTGGTCCGCGGTATCAAGGCGGGATTGGGCGGCCGCAACGCTTTGCGGAGTGGTTGCCGCCGCAAGGTCGGCCAGGTCGGCAACACGTTGCGCCGCCGAAATGCGGATCTTCTCGGCGACCCACGATCGGGTCTCGACGCCGTTCACGTACAGCTTGATGCCTTCATTGGTCGCACTCAGGGCGTGCAATGCCAGCGCCGAGACGAGTAGCACGAGTGCCACGAGAAGGCCGAATGTCGCCGATAACTTGGCGCGCACGGTCAGTTGCCTGCTGATTGACATCACGTGTCTCCGAATTCGCGTTTTATGGGTTCTTCCGCCCGGTGCACTGGGCAAAGCGCTCTCCTGAGCAACGTCAGGAAATGGCATTAAAAAGCGCCGGAAATGTGCCGGCGCTCTTTTCTACGGTAGCGGCTGCATGCAGTGCATGCGGATCAAATGCCAAAACTTTCGAGGCAGGCCGAGTGGAACAGTTCCTTCGCGTCGAGCAGACGACTGGACAAGCCTTCTTCGTGGTGACGCTTCAGGAAGCGGTTGATCGCGTGTTTGTTCGCCGCGAAACCGTATGACCAGAAATCTTCACCCATCAGCTTTCGAGCGGCGCGCAGTTGGTCTTCGATGAACGGCAGCGTGACTTTGGTGGCCGATGTGTCGGTCAGGCGCGCGAGCGCGAGCGCTTTCGACTTTTCGAATGCCTTCATCACCGACATCGGTAGCCACGGGTGCTGTTCAACGAGCGTGCGGCGGATGCCGAGCGTGTGCATGATCGGGAACAGCTTCGTGCGCCGATACCAGTCGGCGGCGACTGCCTGCGGGTTGTCGAACAGATACTTCACGTTCGCGGAACCGCGGTCGAAACACGACGGTGCACGCGGGCCGATCAACGCATCGATTTCACCGGCTTCAAGCATGCCGGAAATCGTCTTGCCTTCGGGCGCGTTCTCCAGCTTTACGTCGGCGGGCAGGTTCAGCGTGATCTTTTCAACACGCGTCGGGTCTTCGTAGCCACCGCGCAGCCAGGTCACGTCAGACGGCTTGACGCCGTACTCTTCTTCAAGAAAGAGGCGCACCCATACATTCGCGGTCAATTGATATTCGGGCACGCCGATGCGTTTGCCCTTCAAGTCTTCCGGCTTGTTGATGCCGGCGTTCGCGTTGACGTACACGGACGTGTGACGGAATGCGCGCGATGGGAAGACGGGCACGGCGATATACGGCGATGTGCCCGTTGCGGTCTTGACGCAATAGCTGCTCAGTGACAGTTCGCAGATGTCGTAATCGGCATGGCGGAACGCACGAAAGAAGATTTCTTCAGGTTCCTGCAGCAGGAAAGTCGGATCGACGCCTTCAATCTGTACATCTGCGTCAACGAGAGGGCGCACGCGGTCGTAGGGGCCGACCGCCACCGAAAGTTGCAACTTGCTCACACTATCTCCTTCAGGAATTAAAGATCGAGGACCAGCTCGTCCGACTTCGCGCGCGAAACGCAAATCATGATCGCCCTGTCGTGTTCGTCGTCATCGAGCACAAAATCGCGATGATCGGCCTCGCCGGAACAAAGTGTCGTCCGGCAGGCTCCGCAGGTTCCGGCCTCACAGGAGCTGGGCGTTTCAACGCCTGACTCACGCAACGCTGCGAGGATGCTTTGTCCCGGCGCGACATTCACGCGGATGCCACTGCGTTGCAGCGTGACAGTAAAGCCGCTGGATGCATCGCCAGTCGACACGCTGGTGCCGAAATCCTCGAAGTGCACCGCCGGCGATGGCCAGCCCGACGCACCGTCACGCACGGCCTGCATGAGCGGGCGGGGGCCGCAGCAATACAGGTGCGTATTGCCTTCACGAGTTGCGAGCAGTTTCGCAAAATCGAGTGACTGTTCAGGGTTGCCGTGGTCGTGGTGAACCTGAACATGGCTCGACGGCAGCGATGAAAGTTCGGCGAGAAAGGCGGTCGTTTCCGGCGAGCGCGTGCAGTACACGAGGCGATATTGCGCACTGCGTGCATCCAGTTCGGCCATCATTGCGCGCAGGGGCGTGATGCCAATGCCGCCCGCGATCAGCAGGTAGTCGGACGCATCCTCGGTGAGCGCGAAGTAATTCTCCGGCACCGATACCTTCATGCGCATGCCGATTTGCACGTCATTGATCATGCTAAGGGAGCCGCCTCGGCTGTTCGGGTCCAGTTTGACCGCGACAAGGTAACGGTCGCGCTCGCTTGGTGCATTGCACAGCGAATAGCGGCGAGCGATACCCGACGGCGTTTCGATCAGCACGTGCGCGCCAGCCGTGAACGACGGTAGCGGTTTGCCTTCAGGCGAGCGAAATTCGAATTGGTAAATGCCGTCGGCAAGCGCAATCTTGCCGGTAACGTGGAGCAGCATGTTCTCATTCATGTTTCTTCAAACCGGTCTTGCCGGCGTCTCCCTGGATTAAAAGGATTGTGGCGCGCACTGGTGCGTCAGCAAAATCTCGCAGCCGTCGCGCGACGACTGCAGTGCAGCCAGGCAGATCTCGAGGTTCGCCAATCCCCATCGACCACCGTGCAGCGCGGGCCGGCGTCCGGTGATGGCGTCGTAAAACTCCGCGATTACGCGCTCACGTGGTGACGTGTCCGTGCGCAGCTTGAGCGAGGACATGCCCTCATCTGTGTAGACGAACAGCCCATCCGGTGACTGACGAACTTCTCCGCGCTCGCAGCTGACGAGCGTGAGGCCGAAATGCGGTTGATGGGGCGCGCGGCCGGGAATGGCGTGCTTTGCGCGTGCCTGTTTGGCGCGCAATTCGTCCTCGGGCGCGGCGGCCGTCCGTGAGCGTGCGGAGGCATGCGCAGGTGCGTCAAAGCCCCATTCGCCAACGCCGCCGACCAGTTCGGTACTGGCAAAGCGGCCGTAGCCGTTGTAGACAGCCGTTGCGGCAGCACCGTTTGCGAAATCGATGAATACGATATGTGCGCCGGTTGCACTGCGCTGCGGGTCAAAATCGAACGTCCTGGCTCGCACGGAGCGCGCCTCACCGCCACACAGCAGCCGGATGATGTCGAACTGGTGCGCGCCCTGACGGATCGTTACGCCACCACCTTCGCTGTCATCCAGTTCATCGGCGCGCCGCGGGCGATAAATCCAGTCGCTATAGCACCAGGTGTTCACCATCCGGACCTGACCCAGGTCGCCGCCCGCGATCAGGCCATGTATCGCGTGAATCGGCTCATCGTAGCTGTGCGAATGGCCGACCAGCAGCACAACGCCGGACGTCGTCGCAGCCTCAACCATCGATTGCGCATCGGCCAGGCTGACCGCCATGGGTTTCTCTACCAGGACATGCTTGCCGGAACGGCATGCCAACTCCACGTGCTCGCGGTGCAACTGCGTGGGCGAGCCGACATACACGCAATCGAGGCCGGGATGCAGCAGCATCTCTTCGATCCGGGCGTAGGTCGCGATGCCGAATTCGGCAGCCGCTTCCGCGCGGATGTGCTCGACGGGATCAACGATAGCGGCCAGTTCGAATTCGGGGTGATGGGAGAGGGCAGGCAGGAAGGCGCGCGCTGCCGTACCGAATCCGACCATTCCAAGGCGCACACGCCCTGCAAGGTTCGAGGTTGTATTCATGGATGCTCCGATTGCCATTGCCGTAAACTTAGCTAACTAAGTATAGGTTGTCAATTACTCGCTATTATTCACTTCGTCAACCGGCTCTGTGCGTGGACGAGCCCAAGAACACGGGGTGCATGTCGGAATAGGTGGGAAGTGTGTCTCGTAGGTGTTTACCAGCATTGTTACTTAGTTGCCTAAGTTTAATATTGACGGAAAGTTAGCTGTCGAATCATTTCACCGCAACACATTGAGGGAAACCTGTATGTTGACCGCAGAGCAAAATGACGAACTGACGCGCGTTGGGCGCGGCACGCCAATGGGCGACCTGATGCGCCGTTACTGGCAGCCGTTTGCCGCGTTGTCGGAAATGGATGGCAAGTGGACAAAAAGCGTGCGCCTGCTGGGCGAAGACCTCGTGCTCTTCCGCGATCGTCAGGGCAAACTCGGTCTCATCGCGGCACAGTGCCCGCACCGCCGCGCATCGTTCCTGCACGGTATTCCGACCGAGAACGGCATTCGCTGCCCCTATCACGGCTGGGAATTCAACGGCGCAGGGGAGTGCCTGAACCAGCCCAATGAGAAAGACAATCCGGAATTTCGCAAGTCAGTTGCAACAGACTCCTACCCGATCGAGGAATTGGGCGGTCTGCTGTTCGCGTACATGGGGCCGCCCGAACTGAAACCGCTGCTGCCGAAATTCGACGGTTTCGTTGCGAAGGGGGCAATCCGGATGATGGGCCATGTGGTGCTGCCGATCAACTGGTTGCAGATCATGGAGAACTCACTCGATCCGATTCACACCGAGTGGCTGCACGGTCACCACTACGAGTTCCTGAAGGAACAGCAAGGCATCAAGGTCGCGATCAGCACGCACCACGAGAAGATCGACTTCAAGGAGTTCGAATACGGCATGACCAAGCACCGTCTGCTACAAGGTCACTCGGAACAGTCGGACGACTGGCAGATCGGTCACCCGATCGTGTTCCCGAACATGCTGGCAGTCGGCAACGGAAACGAGGCCACGCGCTATTACTCGTTCCAGATTCGCGTGCCGGTTGACGACGAGAACACGCTGCACCTCTGGTACAACGCGTATGTTCCGCCGAAGGCCGCCGAAGTGCCCGCGCGCCTATACGACAAGGTGTACACGTACAACGTTCCCTACAAGGATGCGGACGGCGAATTTATCGTGGACAACGTTGACGGTCAGGACATGATGGCCTGGATCACGCAGGGCAGAATTGCCGATCGCACGGCCGAGAACCTGGGTTCCACCGATATCGGCATTGCGATGTACCGGAAGATGCTGCGTCGCGAAATCCGCAACGTGGCAGACGGGAAAGACCCCAAGGGCATCGTGCGTGATGCAGCGAAGAACGAGTGCATCGTGCTGCCGAACGAGAAGGACAAGCATCACAACAGTGACGGCTTTTCCAGCTTCATGCTGCGCACGCATGCGAAGTATTCGCCTATCGCGCAGGATATTGTGAAGGTGTACGAAGGGCGCGACGCGGGAGGCAACAGGAAGGCAGAGGCTCCGAGCTTTCAGTACTAAGAACAGCGGATGCCCGGCCGGTTTGGGCTGCGGCCGGGCACTGCCACGGACATCACGTGCACAAGACACAGGAAGGAGACAAGCGATGACAGGGCAAACAACGCAAAGTCGCAAGCGCCGGCACTGGATTATTTCGGCGGCACTCGCAGCATCTACCGCATGGCTCGGTACCGCGTCGGCAGAAAGTGTGCAGGATTTCTACAGCGGCCGTACGGTGAACATGGACATCGGCTACTCGGTCGGTGGGGGCTATGACATGTACGCGCGGCTGCTCGCCAAACACCTCGGTAATCACCTGCCCGGCAAGCCGACCATCACGCCACAAAACATGCCGGGTGCGGGCAGTCTGAAGGCGGCAAATTATCTCTACAGCGTTGCGCCGAAAGATGGCGCAACGATTGGCACGTTCGGGCGCACGATGCCGGAAGAGCCGCTACTCGGTGAAGCGGATTACGATGCACGCAAGCTGGTCTGGCTCGGTAGCATGGACAGCGACGTCTCGCTGTGCGTGACGTGGCATACGTCGTCCATCAAGACCTTCCAGGACCTGCTCACGAAGCCGTCGCGCTTCGGCGGTCAAGGTGCAGGTTCCGATCCAGACGTGATGGCGAACACCATCAAGAATCTCTTGCACTCAAAACTGCAGCTGGTGACTGGCTACCCCGGCAGCAACGAAACTGCTCTCGCGATGGAGCGTGGCGAAATCGACGGCGAATGCGGCACGTCATGGAGCACGTTACGCATGCGGCACCCGGACTGGCTGCGGGATCACAAGGTCAACCTGATCGTGCAGATGGCGCTCGAGAAGCACCCTGACCTGCCGAATGTGCCGCTGCTGTCCGATTTTACGTCCGACCTGGAAACGAAAAAAATACTGAAGGTTATTGCAGCGAGCCAGGCGCTCGCCCGTCCGTTCGCGGCGCCTCCCGGCATTCCGGCTGATCGTGCTGACGCGCTGCGCAAGGCGTTCGCAGACACGATGAAAGACCCCGCATTCCTTGCCGATGCGAAGAGCTTGGGTGTCGAGGTTCGGTACGTTTCGCCGCAACAGATCAGCACGGTGCTCGAAGACGTTTACGCCACTTCACCGAATGAGATTGCGAAGGCCAAGGCTGCAGTTGGCGGTCGGATGTAACGCAACAGGTACGTGAACGGGGCGGCACTGCCCCGTTATTCAATTGAGCGATCCATCAACTCATCAGTTCATCAATTGCACGAGGGATTTTTATGACGCTTGAAGAAGCGCAACAGAAGCTTATCGACGCCGGCCGCATTCTGGAAACAAACGGTCAGGGCGATTTCACGCGCGGGCACGTGTCGGTGCGCGTGCCGGGTGACGCGTCGAAGTTCATCATGAAGCCGCACAGCTACGGTTTCGATGAAATCACACCGGAGAATATCGTCGTATGCAACATGGATGGCGAGAAGATCGGCGGCGCAGGGCGGCGTCACAGCGAGGTGTTCATTCACTCGGAAATTTACAAGGCGCGGCCTGACGTGACGAGCGTTATTCACAGCCATCCGACTCACGCCGTTGCACTGTCGGCTACCGGCAAGCCGTTGAAGATGGTCAGTCAGCCTGCCTGCACTTTCGCAGATGGCGTGCCTTACTACACCGACACGGTGAACCTGATCCGCACTGAGGATCTGGGGCGCGGCGTGGCGCGGGCGCTCGGCACTTCGAAGGCGGTGCTGATGCGCAACCACGGTGTTGCGATCGCCGGTCACACCATCGAGGAAGCGGTGATTCTCGCGCTTGCGCTTGATGAGGCTTGCCATATCCAGCTACTGATGGAAGCGGCGGGCGGTGAAGGCGACGTGTTTCCGGACGAAGACGTGCGGCGTCTGCACGATCAGGTGACGCGGCCGGAGCAATTCACCATCAATTTCGACTACCTGCGCCGCAAGGCGAATCGCGCCCTGCGCTGAACGCGGACAGCAACACACGGGCTGGCGGCGCTGCAACTCGCTGTTTCGGGCGAACGCAGCGCCGCTCTTCTATGAGCAATCCGGTAACAACGGAGACAACAACATGTCCGTTTGTCATGCTTTGGCGCGTTCACTGCGCTTATACATTCAACAGGGGCGGCAATCATGCTAAGCGCCGCCGTCCATGCGTTCTTCATCGTGATGGACCCGATGCGACTGCTCACGATGCTGGGCGGCGTAGTGCTGGGCCTCGCGCTCGGTGTCGTGCCAGGCCTTGGCGGCATCGTCGGGCTCGCGTTGCTGATTCCGTTCACCTACCATATCGACGGCTACACCGCATTTGCGCTGCTCCTGGGCATGGCGGCAGTGACTACCGTGTCGGACCTGATTCCCGCTGTTCTATTCGGCGTGCCCGGCACGGTCGGAGCGGCGGCGACCGTGATCGACGGTCACCAGATGGCACGCAAGGGGCAGGCAGCACGTGCGTTCGGTGCAGGCTATATGTCTTCGCTTTCCGGCGGCATTTTTGGCGCGCTACTGCTCGCGCTGCTGTTGCCATTTCTGCGCAAGCTTGTGATGTATGTAGGCTCGGCCGAATTGCTAGCCTTCTGCATTTTTGGCCTTTCCATGATTGCGGTGTTGAGCGGCAAGGCGCCAGTCAAAGGGCTGGCTGTCGCGTCGTTCGGGCTGATGCTGTCGCTCGTCGGTTCCGATCCGCAGACCGGTACGCTTCGCTGGACCTTCGGTTCATTTTATCTGTGGGACCATTTACCGCTTGTACCTGTCGCACTCGGCATCTTTGCGATTCCCGAGCTGGCAGATATGGCAATCGAGCGCAGGAGTATTGCGAGCGTTACCGATACGACAGCCGTCAGCGGTAACCAGTGGGACGGCATTCGAGACGCCATGCGTAGCTGGTGGCTTGTCCTGCGTTGCAGCGGCTTAGGTGCGGTGCTGGGTGCTGTGCCTGGCGTCGGTTCAGCGGTGATCGACTGGATGGCGTACGCGCACGCGCTGCGCACCGAGAAGAATCCGGAATCGTTCGGACGGGGCGACGTTCGAGGCGTGATTGCAGCGGAAAGCTCGAACAACGCCAAGGAAGGTGGTCACCTTATTCCGACGATTGCGTTCGGCATGCCTGCAGGCGCATCGATGGCGTTGTTGCTGAGCGCATTCATGATGCACGGTTTCACGCCCGGCCCGGAAATGCTGACGAAGCACCTCAGCGTCACTTACGCGATTATCTGGACGCTGGCAATTGCGCACGTGATGGGTGCTGTGATTTGTCTGTCGGGGAGCCGCCTCTTCGCGAAGCTCGCGACCGTACGCGTAGGTGTGCTGTTGCCACTGATCCTTGCGATTCTCTTTCTGGGCGCGTTCAACGCAAGCATGAGCTGGGGTGACATCTGTTCACTCGTGCTGTCCGGCGCATTCGGCTGGATCATGAAGCGTCTTGACTGGCCGCGTCCGCCGCTGATTCTCGGTCTGGTGCTCGGTAGCATGTGCGAGCGCTACTACTTCATTTCGACCGAGGTCTACGGTACGGGCTTCTTTACGCGCCCGGTCGTGCTGATCGTGTTGCTGGCTGCGCTGTGGGTCGTGATCGGCCCGGCCGTGCGTCGTGGGTATCGACGCCTGAAGGACAGGAACCCCGCGGAAGCGCTGCCCCGCACGAAAGCGAGGTGGGCCGTGCGCCGTTTCGATCACCGGTCCCTGTTTGCGCTTGTGATGATGCTGATTCCGGTCGCTGCCATCTGGTCCGCGCGCGATTGGAATTTCGGTGCAAGGCTGATGCCGATGACGGCGGCATCAGCAGCGTTGCTTTTCTGCGGGTTGGCCTTCCTGAGACAGCTCGTGACGATCGAAGGCGGCGCGGTAGGTGCTGAAGCGTCGAACGCTCACGCGCACGAAGCACTGCAACAGGCAGAGCCGGTACCGGCGCACCTGGTACGTAGCCGCGGCCTGCGCTTCTTCCTCTGGGTTGCCGGTGCACTGGCGCTGGGATATGGCATCGGCCTGATACCTGCGCTGTTCGTTCTCATGTTGCTGCTCGCGCGTTTGGAGTTTGCCGAGCGCTGGCGGACTTCCGTTCTATTGTCGGTGCTGATGACCGTTGCCCTGTGGGTCATCTTCGATCGCATTTTTGCAGTCACCTGGTCGCCGTCTATACTCGGCAACGTGGTGCCGGCGCTGAGGAATGCGACCGGCGGATTACTGTAAAGCAGCGGGAATAAGCAATGAGCACGATGGAACGAGCAAGAGACATTGAAGCCCCGGTGCGGACCAGCGATAACAGCATGATCTGGTCCGACGCACGGCTGCTGGGCTTCGCGGCGATGGACGATGTGCACAAGGAATTCTACGAGGTGGCACTCGGACTCCTGAACTGCTCGGATGCGACGGCGTTAGCTGCAATCGAGGCATTCGAGATACACGCGGTCAGCCATTTCGAGCAGGAAGACGAATGGATGCGCACAACCAACTTTCCCCCGCGTAACTGCCACATTGATGAACACGCTGCAGTGCTGAAATCGGTTCGCGAGGTCAAGGCCGCAGTTGAGCAGGGCCACGGGGGCGCTGCTATGGTCCGTAATATCGGCATGCACCTGTTTCGCTGGTTTCCGGGGCACGCTGACTATCTCGATTCAGCGCTTGCTGCATGGATGACCAAACAGAAGATGGGTGGCAAGCCTGTCGTCTTAAGACGGACGATTTGACGGAAACTGTTTCGAGAAAGACGCCGACCCGAGACGTGAGGAGGCGCGGCGGTTTTTCTAATGAGGCGATATCCCTTGTGTCGGGAATCCATCAAGACGAGTTAGAACTGTTCAACCTTCAGTTGTTTGACGATCCGGTGAACGCCGGCGTAAGCGAGGACGAAGACCTGAGCATCTTCGAAACACAATGGAATGGCGTTCCTGTCAACGGTGCAGACGCATTTAGTCGCCAAAGACATCGGGCGTCGAGCCAGCCTGCTCCAAGTGCAGGCCGGCACCATTCCATTGCGGCAGCGACCCAGTGTTAGATGCGTACAGGCGCCCCGGAGACAAAAAGAGCGTTGTCGCCGGCATAGACTCCGCGCCAGATCTATCCCTTGCGTTCGTGGGTTAGCTAGACTAGACTAAGCTTATTCAGTGAGCGGAGGCTGTATGCAGAGCGTAAATATTCACGAGGCCAAATCCCAGCTTTCGCGGCTCATCGAGGCCGCGGTTAGCGGTGAGGAGGTCGTTATCGCGAAGGCTGGAACGCCTCTCGTGCGCCTGGTCGCGGTCGACCAAAAGCCGGCGATCCGCTTCGGTTTGATGAAGGGGCAAATCCATATCGCGGATGATTTTGATGCGCCGTTACCGGATGACCTTTTAGCAGCATTCGAGGGGCGGTAATGCGGCTGTTGATCGACACGCATATTTTCTTGTGGGCGATGAACGGCGACAAGAAGCTCTCCAAGGAAGCACAACGCATCATGTTGACCGCCGACGCCGTTTTCGTTAGCGCGGCGACCATTTGGGAGATCTCAATCAAGTCTGCACTTGGCAAGCTGGATGCCGACCTTGATGAGCTGGTCGGCAACCTGGAACATGCGGGCTTTCGCGAGTTGCCTGTTACCGCACGGCACGCGGCGGCGGTGCGCAATCTGCCGGACATTCATCGTGACCCGTTCGATCGGCTTTTGGTCGCACAGGCTACAACTGAACCGTTGCGTCTCTTGACCATAGATGACAACGTTGAGAAGTACACGGACCTGGTCATCAAGGGCTAACCACACCGGAAAACTAAGCCAGGATGACGGCGGGGGCCTTCTGCCAGGATGACGGCGGGGGCCTTCTGCCCGGATGGCCAGGAAGGGTTCACGAGCCAACCGTCCTTGGTCAGTTGCACGAATAACTCGCTTTGGTACTAATCCACAATTGCGGCAATCGTTCTGGCGCCAGTGCTTCAATCAGCAACAGCACGTAGCCAGTTTAGATCCAGAGCGTGGCCGTAGCGGCCCGATGTCTGCCTGGTCGAAGACCCTTGGCACGTGGTTCGTGACTGCGGCCCGCGTGCCGCATAGGCGCTTCGCCAACTTTGCACAGTAAACGTCACTTCACATGAGTTCCGACGAGCCTGACATGACGTCGAGGACGCGTCCTTCCAGTCGTTTTTTATCCTGAGCATGCTCGACTGCCGCGTGCGCAGACGCAAGCTTCTTTGTCCGGCCAGAAGGGGCGCCGCCCGCAAGCGTCACCTATCGCGCCATTGCGGGTAGCGAGTCTTCGGTCACTGCGGCGGCCGACCGCACGTTTTCCGCTGTGGTATCGGACGCCACATGGGCGAGCCTCATCAGACGCGGCTGAAGCAATAGTGCTACGAGACCGCTCCAGCCCGTCTGATGCGAAGCGCCGACACCACGTCCGCTGTCACCGTGAAAGTACTCGTGGAACAGCACGAGGTCAGACGAGCGCGGGTCGGTCTGCAATTGTGGATACGCGGCCATCACGGGGCGCATGCCGTGCTCGTCTTTGAGAAAGAGGGTAGTAACGCGCCGCGCGAGACTGTCGGCGATCTCGCTAAGCGAGCATCGAATGCCGGATCCCGTCGGATATTCGATGCGGAATTCGTCGCCGTAATAGCGATGGAATTCGTACAGCGATTCGATCAGCAGATAGTTGACTGGCATCCATACGGGCCCGCGCCAGTTTGAATTTCCGCCGAACACGCGCGAGTCGGATTCGGCCGGCTGATATTCGATGCAGACATGCACACCGGCATGATCGAAGACGTACGGTGTGTCGCCATGCACGCGTGAGAGTGCACGCACGCCGTGCTCGGAAAGGAATTCGTGCTCGTCCAGCGCGCGGCGTAGCAGCGCCGTCATCCGGTATCCGCGCAACAGGGAGAGCAGCGTGGTGTTTCCCTTGCCGGGTTCCGTCCACCGCGACACGAGCCTGGCCAGGTTTGGCCGGTGATCTAAAAACCATGCGAGCCGTTCACGCAGGCCAGGCAGGTGGCCGTATGTCCGTTCTTCGAGCACATGCACGGCGAAGAGTGGGATAAGGCCGACGATCGAGCGAACTCGCATCGGCACGCGGGTTCCGTCCGGAAGGTGCAGTACGTCATAGAAAAATTCGTCCCGGCTGTCCCAAAGCCCTGTTCTGCACCCCTCGCTGCAACTGACGGCTTCTGCGATATACAGGAAGTGCTCGAAGAACTTCACCGCAATTTCAACATAGGCATTGTTCGCCATCGCGAGCTCAAGTCCGATCTGCATCAGGTCGAGCGCATACGAGGCCATCCAGGCGGTGCCGTCAGCCTGGTCAATGCGGCCGCCCGTCGGCAGCGGGGAAGAGCGGTCGAAGATGCCTACGTTGTCGAGCCCGAGAAAGCCGCCCTGGAAAATGTTGTGATCCTCTGCGTCCTTGCGATTGACCCACCACGAAAAGTTCAGCAGCAGCTTGTGGAACATCACTTCGAGAAACTCGTGATCACCGACGCCAGTAACTTCGCGGTCGAGTTCGTACACGCGCCAGGTCGCCCATGCATGAACGGGCGGATTGGCGTCGCCGAATGCCCATTCGTAGGCAGGCAATTGCCCGTTCGGGTGCATGTACCGTTCTTTCACGAGCAGCAGCAGCTGCTTCTTCGCAAAGTCGGGATCCATCATGGCGAAAGCGGCAGCATGGAACGCGAGATCCCACGACGCGTACCACGGGTATTCCCATTTGTCGGGCATCGACACGATGTCGCCGTTGCACATATGCCGCCAGTCCGCGTTGCGACCATGCCGGCGGCTTTTCGGCGGCTTCGGTTGACCGGGGTCGCCGTCGTGCCAGCGCGTTACGTCGAACTGATAGTACTGCTTCGTCCAAAGCATGCCGGCGAGGGCCTGGCGCTGCACGAGCCGCGCATCGGCATCGGGGATATCGTGCTGGAGCGCCGCATAGAACTCATCGGCCTCCGCGATACGGCGCGCGAAAAGCGCTTCTAGGTCGAGCGTCGTGTCGTCGTGAGTGGCGCTCGGCGCCGCCGCCGGACGCCAGCGCAGATACAGCACGGAGCTCTCGTGCGGCTCGAGCGACACCGTCATGTGTGCGGCGGCGCGGGTGCCTGCGTTGCGACGTATCGCCTGCTCGTTGTGGTCGACGAGGTAATCATTAAAGCCGTCCTTGAACGGGCCCTCCCCGGCGATGCCGAAAATGCGGCGAACATTGGTTTCATTCTCACAAAACAGCCATTCGATCGGCTGCCGCGCCGAGGCCGTGACGATCATGGTTCCCAGCGCGGGATTGTGTGCGAGTACGCGTGCGCCTTCGACGGAATCCGGCTCCAACCTAAGCGAGGGCTTGGCGGGCTTGCCTGACCACGCCCAGCGGTTGCGCGCCCAGAATAGCGGCAACGCATGCAATGCAGCGGGCTCCTCTGCGCGATTCTCGATCGTCACCCTCATCACAATGTCGTCGGGTGTGTGCTTTGCGTACTCTACCCAGACGTCGAAATACCGCTCGTTGTCGAACACACCGGTGTCGAGGATTTCGTATTCGGGCTGATCTGCGCCGCGCCGGCCGTTTTCGTCGATCAGGTCTTGATACGGATACGCATCATGCGGGTACTTGTACAACATCTTCATGTACGAGTGGGTCGGCGTGCCGTCGACGTAGAAGTACAGCTCTTTCACGTCCTCCCCGTGGTTGCCTTGCGCATTGGTCAAGCCGAACAGCCGCTCCTTGATGATGGCGTCGCGCCCGTTCCAGATTGCAAGCGACACGCACCAGTCAAGCGGGTCGTTACCGAATCCGGCAATGCCGTCCTCCCCCCAGCGGTACATGCGGCTGCGTGCGTGGTCGTGGGGCAAATACTCCCATGCGGTTCCGTATTCGCTGTAATCTTCGCGTACCGTACCCCACTGCCGGTCGCTCAGATAGGGTCCCCAGCGCCGCCAGCAATCCAGATTCGGGCCATGCAGACGAAGTCCCTCCTGTGAGTGGAGCAGTTCTCTAGCGCGTAGTAGTGACATGTAACCTCCGAACCGGGATCGATGGTCGAAGATGTTCAGTGTTTGAACTCCATCCACCGGGCACGAATGCGTCGCGTGGCGATATCTTGATGATAGGCGTCGTTTTACCTCACGGCGTGCTCGCGTCGACTCGCGCGTGATTTCGTCTGACTTTTTGCAGGATATCGCGCGAAGCCGATCCCGCACAGTTGCGAATCCAGCGTCGACAGTTCAACTGAGAGATATTGGGTGGCTCCGCCACCTTAACGCGAGCCGTTTCCCGGCATATGTTGGAAGGCTCAGGTGCCTCACGCACCCACCAGCCGCATTGCCCTCATGGTTCGCGAGAATCCCACTATCGCTATCACGCGCTTGAGGTTGTACGCCAGCGCATGCAGGCTCATCTCAGTACTTACGTTGGTCAGTCTGCGCGTCAGGAAGTGCGTGTAGCCCATCCAGTGCTTGAACGTTCCGAAGACGTGTTCAACGGTTCGCCTTCGCACCGTCATCGCATTCGGCATTCTGTCCAGTCTCTTCTGAGCAGCTTCCAATACAGACTCATGTTCCCATCGCGTGATGCGTCGATAATCGCTCGGAGTACATTGAGATTTGATATTGCAACGAAGGACAGGCACTGCTCCAGTAGCGGTGCAATTGCATGCCATGCTCTTCGCGTGTGAAGCGGTAAATCGCACGTTGTCCAGCTGGACAAAGGTATTCGTCATCCCGGGCAATGTAGATGAAGTCCGCTCTGTCGAAGCGGCCATGGGCTGTGGCGCCTGACGTCAGGTTCTTTGGGAGAATGGCGGCAATGCCCGCATCCGCACATGCTTTTATCTGCGGACCGCTGTAGTACCCACGGTCGGCGATGACCTTCAGTCTGTTCCTGCCCATGGCATCACGGGCTGCTTGCGCCATCGGACTGAGTTGCGCCCGGTCGTAGCCGGAGTTCGTTACCTCATGAGCAACTATGAGGTGGTGCCTGGCGTCTACGGCCACCTGCACGTTGTAGCCGACCATGCCCGAGCCTCTGCCGCTCGTCGCCATGGAGCGCGCATCGGGGTCAGTCAGCGAAAGCTGGCCATCCGGTTGCGTCTTGAGTTCTTCCCTGATCTGCTCGAGGCGATGCATTTGATCGGGCAATTGCTTGATCTTTTCCTGCAGCCGGGTGGTCTTCGCTTCGAGCTCGGGTGGCTGCGTCCGGTCGGCCGTTTCCAGTGCACTCAGGTAGCGCTGGATGCTCTCCTCAATCTGCTGCTGCCGCTTGTCGATCTTGCCCGTCGTGAAGTTGCGGTCGCGAGTGTTCTATGCCTTGAACTTGCTTCCATCAATGGCAACCAGTGCCTGTGAGAACAGCTTCAGATCGCGGCACAGAACGAGGTTGTGTCGCGATAAGGCGGGCGGGACGAGCAAATTCCAATGTGATTAGGAATGCTTATATAACCAGCGAATAGAATTGCTCCGCTGCGGTTTTGGTGAAGCCATTATCGTGCATCTGCCCC
>NZ_JBFOAH010000034.1:0-61024 GCF_040812055.1 Paraburkholderia suaedae
GCGGTTCGATCAACGCAATCAACCTCGACCATGGCACAACGCGCCTCATCTCATCGAGAAATTCCCGTTTGCGTGTACGTTTCGTTGACAGATCCAGACCAAGACCAAGTTGCGTCATCGAAGCGGTTTGCATGTTTGCATCCTCCTGTTTGATGGACCAGCGAGACGAGCATGCCGCTTGGAGCGTGTAACTGCTCTTTCCGACAGCGTGTGGTGCGGGGAAGTAATTGAGAAGGCCGCACACCTGATCTCCGCGATCCTTACTTAGTGTAGTAACTGTGCCGACGTAATAAAACCTGCGAAGCGGCGCAATATCCTGACACCTTCAGCCAACGACCGCATTGGCCGGTCACTGCCTGATGGCGAACCTCCCCGTTGCCCGATTGCCGCCCCTACGACGCTGTTATGCACAAAAGCTGGCGCTCAATTGCGGCCGGGCTCAATCCGCCTTAACCTGTCATCACGCCCTCAACCTGGAACCGCGCGATGCAAGCACATCCTTTGCGCCTCTGTTCCGGCGACGATCTGCGTGTTGCCCTCGAAGACGTGCTGCCTCAGGTCAAATTGAGAGCGGCCTTCGTAATCCAGAGCATCGGGAGCCTCCGCGTTGCCCAACTGCGATTTGCCGGAGACAGGGATCTGACTGAACTGCGCGACGATCTGAAAATCCTAACGCTCGCTGGGTCCATATCATCTGATGGAGCGCATCTGCACATGTCGGGCATGTTCAGCGCGAGCGTCGTGCTCGAAAAGTTGACGATGCGCCCGCCGTCGCTCATCCGCGCGGCCGCTTCCCGCAGCGTGTTGAAAGTGCCGCGCACGTTGATGTCGAAGGTCTGCTCATACAGCGCGTCGCTGGTGTCGGCGAGCGGCAGGGTCTTGAGCACACCGGCGTTGTTGATGAGCACGTCGACCTTGCCGAACTGCTGCTCGGTGATCTCGAACATGCGGCGCACCTCGTCGGCCTTCGACACGTCCGCCTTGACGGCGATCGCCCGTGCGCCCGCAGCGGTAAGTTCGGCGACAAGCGCCTCTGCTTCCGCGGAACGCGACGCGTAGTTGATGACGAGCGCGAAGCCATCCTTCGCGAGACGTTGCGCCACGGCCGCGCCAATGCCGCGGGATGCGCCGGTCACAATGGCGACTCGAGCGTTGTTCAGCGTGATCATGGTGGCTTCCTTGCATGGGGCGAGTGGGTGAGACGAATCATGGACGCTTTTCTTGCATAGATAATTGGGTTAGAGTGGCGATCATCATTCCATTTACTTTAACAATCGACTCCGAGAAGCCGCCGGGACGCCGACCATGGACCGTTTCGAAGAAATGCGGGTATTCGTGCGGATCGCCGAGCGGCAGAGCTTCACGCGCGCCGCCGACGACCTGCAGATTCCCCGCGCCACCGTCACCAATCTGATGAAGCGCATGGAGCAGCGCCTCGGCGCGCGGCTGCTGGAGCGCACCACCCGCACGGTGCGGCTCACGCACGACGGAGAAGCGTATTACCGCCGCTGCGTGCGGCTGATCGCCGACATGGAGGAGGCCGAGGGTTCCTTCACCCATCTCGCACCGAAGGGACTGCTGCGCGTGAATCTGCAGGGCACGCTGGCGCGGCATTTCGTTGTGCCCGGATTGCCGGCGTTTCTCGCACGTTTTCCCGAGCTCGAGCTGACCATCGGGGAGGATGACAGGCTGGTCGATCTCGTGCGCGAAGGGATCGACTGCGTGCTGCGCGCGGGCAATCTGCAAGATTCGTCGATGGTGGGGCGGCGCGTCGCGCTGCTGCCGCAAGTCACCGTCGCGAGTCCGGCGTATCTCGCGGCGTACGGCGAGCCGGCCGATCCGTCGGCGTTGTCTGGGCATCGGGCGGTCAACTATGTGTCGAGTGCGACGGGCAAGCCCGTGCCGCTCGAGTTTCGCATCGACGGGCGCGATACGGCGATGGTTTTGCCGTCGGCTGTTTCAGTGACTGGGGCCGATCTCTATGCCGGCTCGGCGATCGCTGGCCTCGGCATCGTGCAGGTGCCGCAGTACCGTGTCGCGGCAGAGCTGGCGGCCGGGCGCCTGAAGATCATCCTCGCGAATTTTCCGCCGCCGCCGATGCCGGTTTCGGTGTTGTATCCGCAGAACCGGCAGTTGTCGTCGCGTGTGCGGGTGCTTGCGCAGTGGCTGGGGGATATTTTCGAAGCGGCGGGGAAGGAAGAGCGGCAAGCGTGAGCGAGACGTGCAGAGCCGCGAGCGGCATGCGAGACGTGATGCAACCGAACCGTGAGCCGCATTCGCGCGAATGGCCAGCGTCCTCGGTCAAGCTGTAATTTCCGGCTCAGGTGGACTGGCGCCTGGGCGCTGCCGTACCATCCGGGCGTCGAACCCGTTCGAAGGAACAGAACATGTTGTCCGAAGACGAACTGGCTCTGCTCGACGCGATTCGCGAGACCGGAAGTCTGTCGCGCGCGGCGGCGCGCCTGGGCAAGGCGCCGTCCACGATCTCGCATGCGGCCCGACAGCTGGAAACGCGCTTCGACGCGCTGCTGTTCGACCGCCGCCGCTACCGTCTGCAGCTGACCCCCGCGGGCCAGCTTCTCGCCGACGAAGCCGCGCGTCTAATGCTCGACATGTCGCGCATGACGCAGCGCGTGCGGCAGATCGCGAGCGGCTGGGAGGACCGGCTGTGGGTGGTGACGGACGAGATCCTCGAATTCGAATTGCTGATGCCGGTGGTGCGCGCGTTCGATGCGCTCGACTCCGGCGTCAAGCTGCGCTTCACCCACGAGGTGTTGAGCGGCACCTGGGAGGCGTTGCGCGACGGCCGCGCGGATTTGATCGTCGGCGCGACCAACGAACCGCCGGCGATTCCCGGTCTGCGCTGGTTCGAACTCGGCGTGATGGACTGGGTGTTCGCCGTGTCGCCGCGTCATCCGCTCTCGGCCGTCGCGGGGCCGCTCGGCCGCGAGCGGCTACGCGAACATCGCGCGGTGGTGGTAGCCGATTCGTCGCGTGCGACGGCGGGGCGCGCGTATGGACTGATCGGCGGACAGGCGTCGCTCGCCGTGCCCAGCATGCGCGCGAAGATTCTCGCGCAGCGCGACGGCCTGGGTGTCGGATGGTTGCCGCGCGAGCGGGTGGCGTCGCTGTTGAAGAACGGCGAACTGGTCGAGAAGGCAACCGCCGACCCGCGCGAACCGAACGTGTTGTATGTCGCGTGGCGCGGCGACCATGAGGGCCGCGCGCTGCAATGGTGGCTCGACCAGCTGCGGCAGCCGCGCCTTGCCGAACGCCTCGTGCGGGGGCTGGATCTGGTGCTCGGCGGGTAAGTGGGGATCGTCAGCCGTTCGCACGCAACTAACGGGCGAGGCGGTAAGCCAACGCCGTTCGCCGGGGCAGGCGCCACGGCTTGCCTGGCTGAACTCGCGGACCTTCTCGTGGGATCATACGCAGCATGCCGGGCAACGGACTTTTGCACGGCATGCCCGAAGGAAATGTCCGCCGGCGCGCAATAACAGGAGCAACACGATGATCGAAGGACTAGTGGGCGGGCGTCTATACGGCGAGGCGCAGATCCGCACGGGGCAGAACGGCAGGCGCTTCGTGACCTGCAAGGTGCGGGCGGCCACCAACGACGGCGATACGATCTTCGTCAACGTGATCGCGTTCGACGACGATCTGCAAACCGCGCTGCTGGCGCTCAGCGACGCCGACAGTGTGGCACTGAGCGGCACGCTGACCCCGAAGGTATGGACCGATAAAAATGGCCTGGTCAAGCCGGCCGTGGACATGATCGCCCACAAGCTGCTAACGGCTTACGACGGTCGCCGCGATCAAGCCGAACCGGGCGAATGAGCTGAAAAGCAAGTTTTCGCGGGGGTTGCCGCTAGCCTCGTTCAGATACTTGACGCATCGGCCGGCGCTCGGCTCGGCGTTGCCGATCCTGCGCAACGGCAGCCGCTGCTATCACAGTCTTTCGCCACGCAGCGGCAGGAATCCACCTTCCGGTCCTGCACTTGTCTCGGCATGCACGGTGCCGGCGGGACCCGTCCCGAAGCGCCATCCCGACACTGTTGCCACCTGCGAGCCGGACTCCGGATCACCGGACGCAGCCTTTGCGCGTCATGGAAAACTGTATGGACATACAGTATAGTATCCCGTTGCAAGGCCGCGGCTCCGGTCGCGCCAGCGCGTTGATCGCGTGGGCGCGCGGCCGCCGGCTGCACCGAACTTGCGCGGTCGCGAGGCGTCCGTGAGAGGTGGCCCAACTCATTCAGACGGTCGGAAAAATTGTCATCTAACGGCACTATCAAGATTCGCGGCGCGCGCCAGCACAACCTGAAGAACGTCGATCTCGACTTGCGAACCGGCGAAATGACGGTCGTCACCGGGCCGTCCGGCTCGGGCAAATCGAGCCTCGTGTTCGACACGCTTTACGCGGAAGGGCAGCGGCGCTACGTCGAAACCTTCAGCGCCTATGCGCGGCAGTTTCTGGACCGCATGGACCGGCCGCAAGTCGACCGGGTGGACGGCGTGCCACCCGCCATCGCGATCGACCAGACCAACCCGGTGCGCAGTTCGCGCTCCACGGTCGGCACCATGACCGAGCTCAACGATCACCTGAAGCTGCTCTACGCGCGCGCGGCCGAACTGTTCGATCGCGAGACCGCGCACCAGGTGCGCCACGACACGCCGGAAACCATCTACGCCGAATTGCTCGAACGCACCCCGCAAGACGAGCCGCGGCTAGTGGTCACGTTCCCGGTCGAGCTGCCGGAGTCGGCATCGGAGCAGGAAGTCGAGCAGTGGCTGTCGGCGAGCGGCTATACGCGCGTGCAGGCGCAGCGCGAAGTCGATTCGCCCACTGGCAGGCGCAAGCTGCTCGATGTGGTGGCCGACCGTTTCCGCCTGCGTTCGGTCGACAAGCAGCGGGTGGTCGAGGCGATCGAGGCGTCGCTCAAGCGCGGCGGCGGGCGCGTCAACATTTACGTGCTGCCGGCTACGCCGGGCGGGCCGCATGGGCCGCAGAGCGAGGAGGCCGAGCCGCAAATCTGGCGTTTTTCCACCGGCCTGCACAGCCCCGAAAGCGACCTGCGCTACGCCGATCCGCAGCCGGCGCTGTTCTCGTTCAACTCGGCGTATGGCGCGTGCGAAGTCTGCCGCGGGTTCGGCCGCGTGATCGGCGTCGATCTGGGCCTCGTGATTCCCGACGCACGCAAGACGCTGCGCGACGGCGCGATCAAGCCGATGCAAACCCCCGCGTGGAAAGAGTGCCAGGACGACCTGATGCGCTACGCGGCGAAGGCCGGCATCCGCCGCGGCACGCCGTGGGGCGAATTGACGGATAACGAGCGCGACTGGGTCATCAACGGTTCGCCGGATTGGAACGGCAAGTGGCAAAGCCATTGGTACGGGGTCAAACGTTTCTTCGAGTACCTCGAATCGAAAGCCTACAAGATGCATATTCGCGTGCTGCTGTCGAAGTACCGCAGCTACACGCCCTGCGAAACCTGCGGCGGCGCGCGCCTGAAGACCGAGTCGCTGTTGTGGCGCCTCGGCAGCAAAGCGAACGCGGACGACGTCCTGCCGGCCGGCCAGCGCTTCCTGCCGCGCGGCGTCCAGTGGTCGCGCGCGCAGCTCGAAGCGTTGCCGGGCCTGACCGTGCACGACCTGATGCTGATGCCGATCGAGCGCATCCGCCGCTTCTTCGACGAAATCAGCCTGCCCAGCCCGTTGCTCGACGACGCGCTGAAGCTGCTGCTCGCCGAGGTGCGCACACGCCTGAAATATCTGTGCGACGTGGGCCTCGGTTATCTGACGCTCGACCGGCAGAGCCGCACGCTCTCGGGCGGCGAGGTGCAGCGGATCAACCTGACCACGGCGCTAGGCACCTCGCTGACCAAGACGCTGTTCGTGCTCGACGAGCCGAGCATCGGCCTGCATCCGCGCGACCTGAACCGGATCGTCGAAGCGATGCACCGGCTGCGCGACGCGGGCAACACGCTGGTCGTGGTGGAGCATGACCCATCCGTGATGCTTGCGGCGGATCGGCTGATCGACATGGGACCGGGGCCGGGCGAGCGCGGCGGCTCGATCATTTTCGACGGCGCGCCCGAGACGATCCGCAACTCAGGCACGCTCACGGGCGAGTATCTGGCTGGCCGCCGGCATGTCGCGGACGCGGCGCACTGGGCGCAACGTCCAGTGGACGCCAGCACGCCGCGTATCGTGCTCGAAGGCGCGAGCGAACACAATCTGCATGACGTCACGGTCGAGATTCCGTTGCAGCGGCTCGTGTGCGTGACGGGCGTGTCGGGCTCCGGCAAATCCACGCTGCTGCAGGACGTGCTGTATCCCGCGATGGCGCGGCACTTCGGGCTCGCCACAGAATCGCCGGGCGCGTTCCGCAACCTCACCGGCGCCGACCAGGTCAGTGACGTGGTGTTCGTCGACCAGTCGCCGATCGGCAAAACTGCGCGTTCGAATCCGGCCAGCTACGTCGGTGCGTTCGACGAAATCCGCAAGCTGTTCGCGAAGGCGCCGCTTGCGCAGCAACGCGGCTACGGCCCCGGCATGTTCAGTTTCAACTCGGGCGACGGCCGCTGTCCGACCTGCGGCGGCTCCGGTTTCGAACACATCGAAATGCAGTTTCTGAGCGACGTGTATCTGCGCTGTCCGGATTGCGACGGCCGCCGCTATCGCGCGGAACTGCTCGAAGTGAAGATCGAACGCGGCGAGCCGGCGCGTGCGCTCAGCATTGCCGACGTGCTGGGCTTGACCGTCAGCGAGGCCGCCGCCTACTTTGCGCAGGACGCCGAAGTATTGCGCGTGTTGCAACCCATCATCGACGTCGGCCTCGAATATGTGAAGCTCGGCCAGCCGGTGCCCACCCTGTCCGGCGGCGAGGCGCAGCGGCTCAAGCTCGCGGGCTTTCTCGCCGAATCGGCGCAGGCGCGCACTGCGCGCAGTGCGAAGCAGCCGCTCGCGAGGCGTCTGTTCATGTTCGACGAACCCACCACCGGCCTGCATTTCGACGACATCGCCAAGCTGATGCAGGCATTCGGCAAGCTGCTTGCGAGCGGTCATTCGCTGATCGTGATCGAGCACAATCTCGACGTCATCCGCGCGGCCGACTGGCTGATCGACCTCGGTCCCGAAGGCGGCGACGGCGGCGGGCGCGTGCTGTGTGCCGGCACGCCGGAAGAGGTCAAGCAGTGCCCGCAATCGCATACCGGCGAAGCGTTGCTCGACTACGACCGCGCAATGGGCGCGGCGGCGCATCCGGAGTCAGCGGGCGTGCCCTTGCAAAAGGCGCTGAGCGCCGCGCGCGCGCGCCGGGCGATCGAAGGCGAGGACGTGGTGCGCATCGTCAATGCGCGCGAGCACAACCTGAAAGCGCTGGACGTCGACATCCCGCATGGCAAGTTCAACGTGATCACCGGCGTGTCGGGCTCGGGCAAGTCCACGCTCGCGTTCGACATTCTGTTCCACGAAGGGCAGCGCCGTTATCTGGAATCGCTGAATGCGTATGCGCGTTCCATCGTGCAGCCGGCCGGGAGGCCCGAAGTCGACGCGGTGTACGGCATTCCGCCGACCGTCGCGATCGAGCAGCGCCTTTCGCGCGGCGGCCGCAAGAGCACCGTGGCGACCACGTCCGAGGTGTGGCACTTTCTGCGGCTGCTCTATGTGAAGCTCGGCTTGCAGCATTGCATTCACGACGGCGCGCCGGTCACGTCGCAAAGCGTGGAATCGATTGCAGCGCAGCTCTTGCGCGATCACAAAGGGCAGCACGTCGGTTTTCTGGCGCCGCTCGTGGTGAACCGCAAGGGCGTCTATACCGATCTGGCGAAATGGGCCAAAGCGCGCGGCAACACGCACCTGCGCGTGGACGGCGAGTTCGTGCCGGTGGACCCATGGCCGAAGCTCGACCGCTTCCGTGAGCACACGATCGAATTGCCGGTGGCCGACCTCGTGGTGTCGGCGGATCATGAGGCCGACTTGCGCGAGACGCTCGAGCGCACGCTGGAAGCAGGCAAGGGCGTGATGCATCTGCTCGCGCCGCTCGACGGTCTGCATGACGCGATCAACGGCGGCCATCCCACGGCGACGCTCGGCGTGGTGAAGGTGTTGTCCACCAAACGCGCGTGTCCGGTGTGCGGCACGAGCTATCCGGAACTCGACCCGCGCCTGTTCTCGTACAACAGCAAGCACGGCTGGTGCACGACCTGCGTGGGCACGGGGCTGTCGCTCACGCGCGAGCAGCGCGCCGCCTATGACGACACCATCGTCGTCGACGACAATCGCGGGCGCGAGCAGAGCTTGCCGTCGGAAGAGCAGGAACCCGAAGGCCTCGTCGACGAACCGTGTCCGGATTGCTCGGGCACGCGCCTGAACCCGACCGCGCGCGCGGTCAGGTTCCACTCGAACGCAATCGTGGATGTCGCGCGCTGGACCGTGTCGGACACGCGCGCGTGGATCGATACCTTGCACATGAGCGGCCGCGACGCGGAAATCGCGCGCGACGTGATCAGCGAGATCGGCAGCCGCCTGCAATTTCTGGAAGAAGTCGGGCTCGGCTACCTGAGTCTCGATCGCGCGGCGCCGAGCCTGTCGGGCGGTGAAGCGCAGCGCATCCGGCTCGCGGCGCAACTCGGCAGCAACCTGCAAGGCGTGTGCTATGTGCTCGACGAGCCGACCATCGGCCTGCATCCGCGTGACAACCAGTTTCTGCTCAACGCGTTGCGCAAGCTGGGCGAGAAGGGCAATACGCTGGTCGTCGTCGAGCATGACGAAGACACGATCCGGCGGGCCGATCACATCATCGACATCGGGCCGGGCGCGGGCAAGCGCGGCGGCTCGCTGATCGCGCAGGGCAGCGTGGCGGACCTGTCGGCGCAGCCCGATTCGCTGACCGGACAGTTTCTCGCGCAGCCCATCGTCCACCCGTTGCAGGCGCGCCGGCAAGTGGTCGCGCTGGGCAAGCGCTCGGCCGCGGTGCCGGAAAACTGGCTGACCGTGCATGGCGGCAAGCTGCATAACCTGCGCAACGTGACGGTGGGTATTCCGCTGTCGCGGCTGGTGGCGGTGACCGGCGTCAGCGGCTCCGGCAAGTCGACGCTTGCGCGCGACGTGCTGATGACCAATCTGCTCGATGCGGTCGGGCGCTCGGTGCTGTCGTCGCCGGCTACGCGGCGCGCGCGCGCGGCGGCCGAGCAAAAACCAGCCGCCAACCGGCGCTCCAGCGTGCTGGCGCGCTCGGCGCCGCGTGCGCCGCTGAACGTCACGCATGCCTGGCAAGGCTGCGACTCGATCACCGGGTGGGAGAGCATCGACCGCGTGCTCGAAGTGGACCAGACGCCCATCGGCAAAACGCCGCGCTCGTGCCCCGCCACCTACATCGGCGTGTGGGATGCGATCCGCAAGCTGTTTGCGGGCACCCTGGAGGCGCGCGCGCGGGGCTATACGGCCTCGCGGTTCTCGTTCAACACCGGCGAAGGCCGTTGTCCGGCCTGCGAGGGGCAGGGCGTGCGCACCATCGGCATGAGCTTCCTGCCGGACGTGAAAGTGTCGTGCGACGTTTGTCACGGGCAGCGCTTCAATCCCGAGACGCTCGCCGTCACGTGGCGCGGCAAAAATATCGGCGACGTGCTGACGATGGAAATCGACGAGGCCGTCGAGTTTTTCGCGCCCATCTCCAACATCGCCCATCCGTTGCAATTGATGAAGGACGTAGGGCTCGGCTACCTGACGCTCGGCCAGCCGTCGCCCACGTTGTCGGGCGGCGAAGCGCAGCGGATCAAACTCGTCACCGAGTTGAGCAAAGTGCGTGACGACATCACGCGGCGCGGCCAGAAGCCGCCGCACACGCTGTACGTGCTCGACGAGCCAACCGTGGGTTTGCACATGGCCGACGTCGCGAAACTGATTCGCGTGCTGCATCGTCTCGCGGATGGCGGGCATAGCGTAGTCGTCATCGAGCACGATCTGGACGTGATCGCCGAAGCGGACTGGATCATCGATCTCGGTCCGGAAGGCGGCGTCGGCGGCGGCGCGATCGTCGCCGCAGCAGATCCGGAAGGCTTGGCCCGCGTCCCAGCCAGCCATACCGGCGCAGCGTTGCGCGCTGTGCTTGCGCGAGCCCCGAACGGCGCCGCTATCGTTGCGGGCGAGGGCACCAACGGTTGATGTAGCAAAGCGGCGCAAATGGATTTGCGCCGCTTTGCTGGGCTGTTGCGCACATGGTTCGCTTCAATCCCTGGAGCTTCAGGTCGTGGCCTGAAAATGGCGTCCAGCAGCGCGAATTCGGCGTGTGAGTAGGCTGCCCGGGTCGCATGCTATCGGTGGCTTTCCGTCGCCTCGCCGTTGCGCGAGCACGCGTTCCTCCGCCACTCATGCTGCAGCGCAATAGTCCGACCTTGGTTGCTCGCTTAACTTGAAAAGCGCTTACTTCACATTAATGAATGCCTGCATGTTTCAAAAATGAATCAAATTTGCGAGGACCGCATTTCGTCGTGGAATCCAGTAATCGGCGCAATCGGAAGCACAGGCGATCATCGCGGAAATAACGGCAATAAATTCCCGCTTTGCGAATAAAAAAGCGAAAGCATGAGCATTATCTGCGGGTAACACCTTTCAGCTCTGAAACGTTTTGAGAAATGTGGGGAAAGGGTGATCCAGCGCAAAGCCCTGGTTCGCAGAATCTGAACGCATTCTCCCCGAGACGCACGCCGCACGCGGCTTTCCGGGCAGCCAACAAAGCTGGTACGCTGCGGTTGTGGCACACGGCGGGCTGTCGTCGCGCCGTCATATCGAATAAGCAATAATGGTTTTCCTCATACATACGTCGCAATGTTGCCAATTCTCTTTTCAAATTTACTATCGTGTTCCATTCCGCTAACATCACGCATAATCTATTAAACGGCGTTGCCGGCGGTTTTAGGCCGTAATAACTTCATTCGTTGGTCAGAGCTGACCAACGGGACGTCGGGGTCCAAATGTACGACCGTCTGGGAGAGATCATGCCGCACATGCACATTGATACTGCGAGAATTACCTGGCTGCATACGCCTACCGTGAACGTGCGTACCGCAGCGCGGCGAATCGGCATTTTGCTATTCGACGGTTTCTGGCTGCTCGGACCGGGCACCGTGGTCGAGATGTTTCAGAGCGCCAATGAACTTGCTGGCTCGCGCGCCGGAGAGGAGCCGCCTTACGAGGTGCAGTTTCTGTCGCTCGACGGCGGCAGCGTCGCCAGTTCGTCGTCGGCGCGCATCTGGACCGAACGTATCGACACGCGCTATAGCAGCGGTTTCGACGTGCTGTTCATCGCGGGCGGCTGCGGCGCACGCGAGGCCGCGCGCGACGAGCGGCTGCTCAACTGGCTGCGCACGGTGCAGGCGCGCACCCGGGCGATCGAAACCATCGGCGAGGGCCGCCTCGTGCTGGAAGCCGCCGGCCCCACCGAACATGACGGGCTGCAACTGAACCGCTATCCCGGCGGCGCGCCGAGCGAGACTGCATTCAACGCGGTCAGCGACCGCCATGACTGCGCGCGCAGCGCGCTGATGTTCATCAAGCGGGATCTGGGCGCGGAACTCGCGCGCAGCGTGGCCGATCGTGTGATGCCGGGCATGGCCGCCACCTGGGTGCCATTGCCGGCCGAGGGCGGCACGCTGAGCGTGGCCGAGAAAATCCGCGCCGCGGCGCGCTGGATGGAAGCGAACTGCGACCGTCCGGTGTCGGTGGCCGACGCCGCGCAGGTCGCGGCAATGAGCGAGCGCAACTTCCTGCGGCGTTTCAAGCACGAAATGCACGTCACGCCCTCGGACTATCTGCTTCAGGTGCGGCTGCGCATCGCGTGCAACTTCCTCACTGAAACGGAACTGCCGGTCGACAAGATCGCGCGCCGCAGCGGCACCGGCAACGGCGACCGCCTCGCGAAAATTTTCCGCAAGCGCATGGCGCTCTCGCCAACGGAATATCGTGCGCGCAGCAGGGTGTCAAATGAGGCGTAGCATATAGGCAGGCGCCCGCGCCGACGGGTGCGCCTCATCATCGTTTGATGCGGCCGCGGTAGCGGCCGTTATTTCGCCGGCCAGCCTTCTTACGAGCATAGTGGCAATGGGCAACAAGGTCACGGCGACGGCATTGCCGGAGGTCAAGCTTATCGAGCCCGAGGTGTTCTGCGACGAATTCGGCTTCTGCTTCGAGAGCTTCAGCGCGGATGAGTTTGCCAACGACGTCGCGCAAGGTTTCGATTTCCTGCAGGACCGCCATTTGCGCGCGGTGCGCCGCGTATTACGCGGACTGCACTATCAGGTGCAACGTCCGCAGGGCCGGCTGATACGGGTGGTGGTAGGCGAAGTGTTCGACGTCGTCGTGGATGTGCGCCTCAATTCGCCGAACTTCGGCAAATGGATCGGCGAACCTCTGAGCGCGGCGAATCAGCGGCAAATGTGGGTGCCGCCGGGCTTTGCGCATGGATTCGTGGTGCTGTCCGACGTCGCCGAGTGCGCGTGGAAGACCACCGAGTACTGGTTCCCTGAACTCGAGCGCTGCATCTTGTGGTCCGATCCGGACATCGGCATCGAATGGCCGATCGATTTCGCGCCGATTCTCGGCGCGAAGGACGCTGCCGGCCGCCGTCTTTACGAAGCGGAAAACATCGCCTGAAATACATGTGAGTTGTTACAACATGACAATCAGGCACTCACCTGCGCGCATCCTCACCGGCGAAACCGACACGGGCTGAGCGTCGGTCCATACCTTTCATACACGACTGGGAATCAGGAAGGAAGGCGCAGTGACGAGCGGCGCCGCTACGAGCGCGCGCACGTCACTTACGTTCCTTGAGGCACCTGCGGCGAACGGGCAGTGAAACCCCGATGCCGGCGGCAAGTATTGCAATACCATGCGGCAAGTATTGCACTGGAGCTTGCTGTTGCATCGGGGCCTGCATCACCGGTTGCCAGCGCACACGGGGATGCGCCGGTCAGCGTCGGATGACCCCCATCAGCAAGGTGACGAGGAAGATCACGAGGAAGATGAAGAACAGGATCTTGGCGATTTCGGTCGCGCCGGCGGCAATGCCGCCAAAGCCGAACACAGCCGCGATGATGGCGATGACAAAGAAGATTGCAGCGTATCGAAGCATGGGGCCTCCCACCGATGGATGCTGGACGAACGTCGAAACGGCGACTCGTCGCGGGCAGCCTGCGCTTTTGACGAGTTATTTGCCGCTGAGCGGAGGGGAGCAATAGGTGTGCCCAACGTGCGCCGCGCATGCACGCGGGAGCGTCCCAGTATGTGAACTTCACTGGTGGGCGCGGGATCCGGTGCGCCGCATGCACATGATTCGCACCACCTAAAAACGCGACCGCGTCAGCCGCCCAGCCAGCGATGAACGATCGGCCAGCACAACACCCCCCACGTCACGGCACAAATCAGCAGCGCGATCGCCACGGCCGCGCTGCCGCAGTCTTTCGCGCGTTTGGACAGCTCGTGACGTTCGAGCGAGATCCGGTCGATGGCCGCTTCGATGCTCGAATTCAGTAATTCCACCAGCAGCACCAGCAGCACCGACACGATCAACAACACCCGCTCGATCGCGCTGAGCGGCATCAGCAACGCCGCCGGCAACAGGAGCGCCGCGAGCGCGGCCTCCTGACGAAACGCGCTCTCCTCCCGCAAGGTCGCGACAATGCCGTCGAACGAATGCCGCAGCGCGAATAATGCGCGCGCCGGACCACTACGTTTTGCGGCAGGGCGGCCGGATGAAGATTCAGTCGGATTACTCATGATCGGCGTGCAAGTCGGCAAGCGGGCAGCATGCCTGAAGCGTCCCAAATTGTCATAGATTTGTGATATCTTTGCGCCGCCCTGACAGCGCAGAACGGTCTGCCGGCCAGGCGGGCAAGCACCGGGTGTGCAGCCCGCGCACGGCGTCATTTTCCCTTCGTTTCCCCTTTGTTTCGGGTACCCCAAGGGCGCGGCCCCTCGCTTAAGTTTTCACCGCAATTTCCGTATACAAGGGTGAGGATCGCCTCGGACCGCAGTTCACTCGCGCGGCGGTCCGTTTTTATTTTTCGCACGTCGAGTGCGATCGACCGAACTCGCACAGAGCCCGACATCGTCGCGGGCGGACGGCCGAGGTCCAACAAGCTGATCTGTTCATGAAATCTGTCGTGTCGTTGCGTGTTTCGCTGAGCGCCTTGCTCGGCGCTCTGTATGCCGCCGTATCGGCCGCTGCGCCGTCCTTGCCTCAGGCATCGTCCGCGCTCGCGACACCGGCCGCTGTCATCGGTGGGGCCCCAGCCCGCGGCGCGAATGCCGCTCAAGCGACCGATGCCGCCAGCTCCGCGAACACCGCAGCGCCCGCGACGGGCTCCACGACGACGCACCTGTCGTTCGCGGCGCTAGGGGCATACCAGACCCTGAACCTGCGCGGCGTCGAGGACGCGCGCACCGTCAACGTCGGCGTGCGGCTCGACCGCGTGGTGACCGCCGCGCGGCTGCGCCTGCGCTACACATACTCGCCCGCGCTGGTGTTTGCGCTCTCGCATCTGAAGGTGTCGATCAACAACGAAGTGGTCGCCACCGTGCCGTTCGATCGCGAGCATGCCGGCCAGGTCGTCACCCAGGAGATCGCGCTTGATCCGCGCTTTCTCACCGATTACAACCAGCTCGGCCTGCGCCTGATCGCGCATTACACGCTCGACCATTGTGAGGACCCGGACAACTCGGCGCTGTGGGCCGACGTGAGTCCGGCGAGTGAGCTGATTCTCGATACCACGCCGATTCGTTTGCCTAACGATCTCGCGCTGTTGCCCGCGCCGTTTTTCGATCGCCGCGACGTGAGCCGGTTGCGCTTGCCGTTCGTGCTGCCGGCCGCCGCCGACGACGCGACGCTGCGCAGCGCCGGGGTGCTGGCATCGTGGTTCGGCGCGCAGGCCGATTATCGGCAGGCGCGCTTTCCCGCCTTGTCCGCGTTGCCCACCGACGCTCACGCGGTGGTGATCGCGCGCAGCGCGCAATTGCCCGCCGCTCTGAAGCTGCCGCCGGTCAACGGCCCGCTGCTGATCGTCACCGACAACCCCGCCGCGCCCGGCAAGAAACTGCTGATCGTCACGGGCCGCAATGCGGCGGAAGTCGATGAGGCCAGCGACGCGCTCGTGCTCGGCACGACGGCGATGACCGGCCCGGCGGTGCAGATCGGCCAGATCGACATCGGCGCGCCGCGCAAACCGTACGATGCGCCGCGCTGGGTGCGGGTGGATCGCCCGGTCGCGTTCAAGGAGCTGATCGACAATCCGAACCAGTTGCAGGTGCACGGCAGCGCGCCCGACCCGATCCGCGTGAACCTGCGCGTGCCCGCCGATCTGTTCTCGTGGAACGGCGCGGGTGTGCCGCTGAATCTGAAGTACCGCTATACGGCGCCGACCGTGCAAAACAACTCGGCGCTCGCCGTTCAGATCAACGATCAGCTCGTCAAGTCGTACCGGCTCCCGCCCGCCAGCGCAGACGACGCGCACGGCCGTTTGCAGTTGCCGGTGCTCTCGAGCGGCGGTAGCCGTTCGAGCAACGCGCTCGACATTCCGGCGTTTCGGGTCGGCAGTTCGAACCAGTTGCAGTTGCGCTTCAATCTGGATTCGCAGAAGAGCGGACTGTGCCAGTCGGTGGCATCCAATCCCGTCGAGGCGGCGGTCGACCCCGATTCGACGATCGACTTCTCGGGGTTCGTCCACTACGCGCAGATGCCGAACCTCGCGTACTTCGCCAACAGCGGCTTCCCCTTCACGCGCTACGCCGACCTCGCGCAGACAGCGGTGGTGATTCCCGAGCATCCCGCGCCTGAGGAACTGGAGAGCCTGCTGACGATGCTCGGCCACATGGGGCAATGGACCGGCTATCCGGCGCTGCGTGTGCAGGTCGCACGGCCTTCCGGACTGGCGCAGGTGGCAGGCAAGGATCTGCTGGTGATCAGCGGCGACGCAGCGTCGCCAGTGCTCGCGCGCTGGCGTCAGGCGCTGCCGTTGAGCATCGGCGCGGCGGCGCACGAAGGCGGCGCGGACAGCCTGGTGACGCGCGCGGCGTTTTCGGTGAAGGAGCAGTGGCGCAACGGCGCGCACCAGCCGGACGGCAGCGCGCGCATCGAGCGCGATGGACCGCTCGCCGCGCTGCTAGGCTTCGAGTTGCCGGGCAGCGAGGGGCGCAGCGTCGTCGCGTTGACGGGCACCGATCAGCAGCAGTTGCCGCAGTTGCTCGACATGCTCGAAAAGCCAGACCGCGTCGCGCAATTGCAGGGCGACGTCGCATTGCTGCGCGATGGCGAAGTCGACAGCATGCGGGTGGGCGAACCGTACCTCGTCGGCTACGTGCCCTGGTATGCGCAGCTGTGGAGCCGCGCGATCGAGCATCCGGTGTTGCTGGGCGTGCTCGGCGCGATAGCCGGGTTGCTGCTGGCCATCGGCGCGTTCACCGGGTTGCAGGAACTGGCCGCGCGCCGCCGGGGAGTTTGATCGATGACGCCGGCGAAGGGCAAAGCGCCACTACGGTGGCTGCGCGGCGATATGCCGGCGCAGCCGCGCGCAGATCGTATCGCGCGGGCCGCCGTTGCAGGCGCTGCACGTCGTGCGTTGGCGTTGGCGGTGGCGGCGGTATGGGCGGTGCTCGCGCCGCGCGCGGTGCTGGCCGCCGAGGTATCGGTGGTTGGCCCGGCCCACGCAGTCGGCACGGCGGCTCCGGCACCCTGCATGCAGCCCACATGGCCACGCTGGCAGCAGTTCAAACACGACTTCCTATCCGCCGATGGCCGCGTGATCGACGTCGGCTCCGCCGATTCGCGGACCGTCTCGGAAGGGCAGTCGTACGCGCTTTTCTTCGCGCTGGTCGCCAACGATCGCCCGGCCTTCGACACGATCCTCCAATGGACCGAGCGCAATCTCGCGCAGGGCGACCTGACCGCGCATCTGCCGGCCTGGCTCTGGGGCCGCGCCGACGATGGACAGTGGCGCGTGCTCGATGCGAACGCGTCGTCGGACGCGGATGTGTGGATCGCCTATGCGCTGCTCGAAGCCGGCCGCGCGTGGCACGAGCGCAGCTACACTGCGCGCGGCGCGGTGCTCGCCAAACGCGTGCTCGACGAGGAAACCGCCAGCGTTCCAGGACTCGGCCTGACATTGCTGCCTGGTCCGGCCGGTTTTCATCCGGCTGCCGATGTGTGGCGCGTCAACCCGAGCTACTCGCCGCCGCAGGTGCTGCGCGGCATCGCCACGCGGCTGCCGGACGACGCGCGTTGGACGCGGCTCCTCGCCAGCACCGCCCGCGTGTTGACCGACACCGCGCCGCACGGCTTCGCGCCTGACTGGGCACTGTATCGCGCGAAGCAGGGTTTCGCGCCGGACCCGCAGACCCAGGCGGAAAGCGCATATAACGCGATTCGCGTCTATCTGTGGGCGGGCATGCTCGATCCGCGCGATCCGCTGGCGCCCACGCTGCTCGCGCGTTTCGCGCCGTTCGCCAACTTCATCGACGCGCACGGCGCGCCGCCGGAAAAAGTCGACACGACCAACGGCAACGCGGGCCCGAACATGGGCAACTCCGGTTTTTCCGCGGCGGCCGTGCCGTTTCTCGACGCGCGCGGCGAGCATGCGCTCGCCGATGCGCAGATCGCGCGCGCCGAACAGCTCGATCGCGCGACGCCGATCGGCTATTACAGCAGCGTGCTGAGCCTGTTCGCGCTGGGCTGGCGCGACGGCCGCTACCGCTTTGCCGCTGACGGCAGCCTCGATCCGCAATGGAGTTCGACGTGTCCCGCGGCGCTTCGATAAGCCGCGCGGCGCGGCTCCTCGTTCTCGGGTGCGTCGCCGTGGCGGGCGGCGCGCGCGCGTACCCGGCCGAGCCGGCGATGGCGCGCGCTCTGGCGCCCGAGGCGGCGTCCAATACGGTTGCCGTTGCCAGACCGGGCGCGTCCGTCGCGCGCGCAGCCTCGCAGCCAGCGGTGGCGCCGCGAACCGCGTCCACGGCAACGACCGCAGCGAGGCCCGCTGCACGGCCCAGCCCGTCCGCTGTTTCCTCGCAGACGGCTGCTCTGCGGGACCCCGCCGCGCAGCGCCTCTTCGCGACGGCGCGCATGTGGTCGACCAAACATCGCGACGACCTGGCGTCGCAAGCGATCTATAAAGCCTTGCTGATCGCGCCGAACGATCCGGCGTTGCTCGCGGAGCAGGTCCGTATCGAACTGCGCCTCGGCCACGCGCAAGCTGCCCAAACCGCGCTCGCGCGTCTGCAGAAGCGCGCGCCGGACGCGGCGTCGACGCAGCAGATCGAAGACGAATTCCGCGTCGCCACCGACGGCCGCCAGGAACTTGCCACGGTGCGCCTGCTCGCCCGCAGCGGTCAGTCCGCTGAAGCCACGCGCCGCCTGTTGGCGCTGTTTCCGCATGGCGCGCCGTCGGGCGCGCTCGGGGCGGAGTACTACCAGATCATCGCCGGCACGCCCGAGGGCCGCGTGCAGGCGATGGGCGCGCTGCGCGAGCGGGTGGCCGGCGATCCGTCCGATGTCGATTCGGCGCTGGTCCTTGCGAACCTCCTGAATGCGCGCGGCGACACGCGCGCCGAGGCCAACCGGATCGCCTGGAATCTGGCGACGCGGGTTGACTCGGATCGCTCGGCGTCGCTCGACGCATGGCGGCACGTGTTGCAATCGGCGGGCGCGGACCCGGCCTATCTCGCGGCGTTGCAGGCTTACCTGCAACTCGTTCCCGACGACGCCGAATTCAAGGAGCGCGTCGCCGCGATCGAGGCCAGGCTGGACGCGCAGCGGCAGCTCGAACGCAACCCCGACTACATCGCGCAGCAGCGCGGCTTGCAGGCGCTCGCGCGCAACGATCTGCCGGCCGCCGAGCCGCTGCTCGCGCGCGCCGCGCAAGCGCGCCCGGACGATCCGGAAGCGGTCGGCGGCCTGGGTCTCGTGCGCATGCGGGCAGGGCGGCGCGACGAAGCCCGGGCGCTCTTTCTGCGCGCGGCCGCGCTCGCGCCGGATAACCGCGCGAAGTGGGAGAGCCTCGCGCGGGCCGCACAGTTCTGGGGAACGCTGGCGCAAAGCCGTGATGCCGCGGCGGCGGGCCGGCCGCAGGACGCGGAGCGGTTCGCGCGCGCCGCGCTCGCGATGCAGCCAGGCAACGCCGACGCGAAGCTGATGCTGGCCGACGCGCTGCTCGCGCAGCACGACTGGCGCGCTGCCGAGCCGCTCTTGCGCGAATTGCTGAGCGCGCGCGAGCCGAGCATCGCGGCGCTGCGCAGCACCGAGACGCTGTTCGAGAACACCGGCCGCGCGGCGCAGGTCGAGCCTTTACTGGATGCACTGCAAAGCCGCTTCACCGCCGCGGACGATCGCGAGAGCCTCGCGCAACTGCGCGCCGGTGTGCTGACGTCCGAGGCGGACAAGCTGCTGGCCGCGGGGCAACGCGGGCCCGCGGCGCAACGTTACGAGGCGGCTTTGCGGGCCGCGCCCGACGCGCCGTGGACGCGCTTCGCGCTCGCACGCCTGTATCGCGATCTCGGTTTGCCGCAGCTCGGACGCGTCGTGCTGGACGATGGCCTGGCAGTCTCCGCGTCGCCGGAAATGCGCTACGCGAGCGCGCTGTACCGCAACTCGATCGACGACGTCAGCGGCGCGCAAGCCGTGCTCGCGCCGGTCGCCGAGCAGGAGCGCAGCGACGCGATGCGTGCGCTCGATCGCAATCTGCGCGCGCAGCAGTGGCTCGCGAAAGCGCGCGCCGCATTCGCGCGCGACGACCGCGCGCTCGCCAGCCAGGCGCTCGACGAAGCCTGCGCGCTCGCCGCTGACGATCCCAATCTGCTGGCGGCGGTCGGCGCGGTGTGGATCGAACAGGGACAAGCCGAGCGCGGCCTCGCATTGCTGCAGAACTGGATGGACACGCATCCCGAGCAGACCGACGCCGATGTGCGTCTGCGCTACGGCGACCTGCTCGGCAGCGCGAAGCGCAACGCCGCACTGGACGCGTGGCTGACCCGCCTGCGCGACGACCCGCGCGTCGAGCTGGACGCCGCCCAAAGCGCGCGTCTCGAAGATCAGGCGCTGCGGCTCGTGCTGCGCGAAACCGACGAAGCGCTGGATCGTGAGGAGTACGAAGAGGCGCGGCAACTGCTTGCCCGCGTGAGTCCGGCGGGCCGGCGCGACAAGCGCTATGCGCTCGAAGTCGCCGACCTCGAACGGCTGCAAGGGCACTACGCGGCCGCGCGCGCCGCGCTGCGGCCTGTGCTGGCCGCAGCGCCTCGCGACCCGGACGCGCAACTGGCGCTCGCGCGCGTGCTCGAACAGAGCGGCGAGCGCCGCGGCGCGCTGGAGCTGGTGCGCAGCGTGCTCGACGGCGCGGCGCCCGACGATGTCGAGACGCGGCTCTCGGCGGCGCGCCGGCTGGCGGCATTGCGCGCGACGCAGGAAGCGCAGCAGGTCACCGGGGCGCTGCGCGTCGCGTATCCGACGCGGCCTGACGTGACAGTGCAAAGCGGCCGGGTGGCGCAAGACCTCGGGCAATACGATGACGCCGCGTCGCTGTACCGTCTGTCGCTTTCGCAGGAGCGCGCGGCGGGCGTGAGCGCCGGTCCCGACGGCACGCCCGCGCAGGCCGCGCTGGCCGATCTGGAACAGCGCCGCAATCCGGAGGTCGAGACCGGCTGGCTGCCCGGGTATAAGTCCGGCGATGCCGGCATCTCGCAGTTTCACGCGTGGCAGGTGCCGGTGTACGTGCAGATTCCGTATCGCTACGACGGCCATTTCTTCGCGCATGTCGATACGGTGCATCTCGACGCCGGCACCCTCGAAGTGAGCCCCGGCAATGCCGGCACCCGCGACACGTTTGGCACGATCGGCGCGGCGGACAATCTCGCGGCCTCGCTCGGCAACGCGCTCGGCATTGCGGCACAGGATTCCGCCGCGGCGTTCGCGAGCGGGCTCGCGAGCTCGCGCTATCTGCATCAGTCGGCGACCGGCGTGGCGCTCGGCGCGGGCTATGTGTCCGACGCGTGGCGCCTCGACCTCGGCACGACGCCGCTCGGCTTCCCGGTGCACTACCTGGTCGGCGGCGCGCGCTATCAGTTCGACGCCGGACCGGCGAGCTTTTCGGTCAGCGCGTCGCGCCGTCCTGAGACCAGCAGTCAGCTCTCCTATGCCGGCATGCACGACCCGGTGACGGGCACCGTATGGGGCGGCGTGCGCCGCGATGGCGTCGATCTGCATTCATCGGTCGATGTCGGCAAGACGAACCTGTTCGCGGATCTCGGCGCGGGCATCCTGAGCGGGCGCAACGTCGCGAGCAATCAGGAGATCATCTTGCGCACCGGTTTCACGGTGCCGGTCTATCGGCGCATCGACACGCTGGTGAGCACGGGGCTGGTCGGCAATGCGTGGCACTACACGAACAACCAGCGCTTCTATTCGTTCGGACAGGGCGGCTACTACAGCCCGCAACGCTATCTGTCGCTCGGCGTGCCGATCGAGTGGGCCGGGCGGCATGACGCGCTGAACTGGGACGTGACGGCGACGGTCGGCCTGTCCAACTCATACGAGAAAGATTCGCCGTATTACCCCAACGGCTTGCCTGGCTCGCTCGCGCTCGCGCCGGGGCTCGACTCGCTGGTGAACCCGGCCAGTTCGACGCGTGGCGTCGCGTTTTCGTACGGGCTCGCCGGCATCGTGCAATACCGCTTCAATCCGTTTCTGGTGGTGGGCGCGCAGCTGAGCATCGATCGTTCGCACGACTACGCACCGAGCTCGGCGCTGGTCTATCTGCGCTACACGTTCGACGCCCGCAAGCAGGACAACAGCCTGTCGCCCAGACCCGTGCGACTTTACTCGAGCTTTTGACCGGCGATGCAACGAGATCAGGGAAACCACGCGTGAGCACCGTTCCGAATCCACTCAAGCCGGCGCCGTCCGGCAACATGGTGCGACGTTGGCTGCGCAGCTTGGGCCACGCCGGCTCGCGCGACGACGCGCGGCGGCTGGGCCGGCTCGCCGTCGACGCGCTGCCGGACGAATGGGCCGCGCTTGAAACAGGCAAGCTGTATGCCATTTATGCGGCGCCGCGCACGCCGGGCGCCGATGCGCTCATCCTCGAGAGCGCGCGCGAGGCCCGCACGCGCGACGTCACGGTGGTGCTCGCGCGTGAGCGCGCCGCCGTCGCGCAGCGGTTGCGGGAAATCGGCTTTAGCGCCCACGCGCCCGCCGCAGGCTGGCCGCGCAACCTGAGCGTGCTGGCGATGCCGCCGGTCCACGGCGAGGCGGCCGATGCCGCGGCTTTGCACGCTGGGCCGGCCACTCCGGCCGTGCTCGCCAAAGTATTTGGCGGTCTGCGCGCGCTCAAGCGCTTCGGATTCCGCGCGCGTTCGCTGTATTTCATCGAAGGCGCCGAGCGCTGGTTCGACTGGGACGACCCCCACGCGCTCGCACGCGAGGGTCGCATGCTCGCGAACTGGTGCGCTGCACGCGACATCACGGTGGTGCTGCTGCTCGGCGCGCCGCCGGGCGCCTCGGAACCCGACGACGCCGGGTGGTTCGACTCCGGCACATCGGCGCAACCGGCTGCGACGGAGCAAGGCCGCAACGAGTTTCATGCCGCCTGCGCGGGCGTCGCCCGGATGGAACACACGCACGGCGAGTTGCTGTGGCACGTCGACTTCTGGCGTGCGGATCGCACCCTCGTGACCGGCGAAGTGCGCTCGTTGCGTTTTACCGAAAGCGGCCGCCTGAGCGTCGCATCGGATGCGCCAGGCGGCGCCGCGGCGCGCGGCGACGGACTGCTCGCGCGCGATGAACAGCGCGTCGTGGTCAGCCGCGCGGTGGTCAGCGGGCATGAAGCGTGGGTGCCGCCGCACTGGGAAGTCGTCGCCGACCAGGCCGCGGTGCTGAGCGCCTGCGCCAATGCGCAGGCAGCGACCGTGCTGCTCGAGTACCAGGGCGGCGCGCAGCTCGATGCGCTGTGCGCAGCGATCCATTCGCTGCGCCGTCAGGCCGGACGTGCGCTGAAGATCGTGGTGGTCGAACGCGGGGAAGTGCTGCGCCATCAGTACGAGCTGCTGGTGCTGACGCTCGGCGCCAACCTCGTGGTGGGCCGCGATCTGCCGTTCTCGCGGCTGCAGTCGCTGCTGCAATCGCTGCAAGGGCAGCTGCATACGCGGCCCGTGGCCGCCGATTATCGCGCCGCGCTGAGCGCCGCGCTGAGCGACGCGGTGCTCGGCTATCTGCCGCCCGCCGCGTTCTGCGAGCGGGTGCACACGGTGCTCGAGCGCAGCGCGATGCTGCAGTTGCCGCACGTGCTCGTCAAGCTGACGCTGCTGCCGCAGTGCGCGCACATCGATGCGCTGAACCACTGCGTACCGCGCCGCGCGGGCGACGTGTTCACCGCCGATGCGGCGCATCTGTACGTGTTCCTGTTCGCGTGCCGGCTGGCCGACGCGGATGCGGCGCTCGCACGCATTTTCGATGTGCCGGTCGATGCCGTTGCGCAGACGCTGGTGCATCTGGCGGAAGAGGGCATCGGCGCCGAGCTCGATGCGCTGCAGGCGGCGAACCGTCGCGCGCCCATTGCCGACTACAGCGATCTGTTCACGATGCAGCAACGCGGCGAGCCGGATGATGGGCATGACCAGGCCGTGGGCGAAAAAGCGAGAGCGTTGCAAGATGCGGCGCCCTCGGCTGCGGTGCAGCTTGCCACGCTGGAGGAGGCGTTGAGTCTCGCGCGGGCGGAAGTTCATCGAGTGGACCCCACCCCACGCAACAGCACGCCTCCCGATTTGACACAGGCGCAAGACTCGACGCAACAACCGCAAAGCGCGTCGCGCACCGCCACCCCCCGAGCCACCCTGCCACACCGCCACGCCGAACCCCACACGATGCCGGTGCGCAGCAAGGAGAGCGACTGATGGAATTCCTGCTGACTTACTTCGCGATCGGGCTGATCCTGGCGGTCCCGGTATGGATCGTCTGGCAGCGTGCCGGCTCGCGCCGCGCGCTCGCGGCGATGCGGGGTTTCGATCCGCGCGACGCCGTGCAATGCGTCATCGAACCGGTTGCGCTGCGCGCCCGCCTGCTGCCCGAAACGCAGCCTGCCGACGAGGCCACGCGATGAAGATCATCGCCGTCGTCTCCACTGCGGGCGGCTCCGGCCGCACCACGCTAAGCGCGGCGCTGGCGGTGTTGCTCGCGCGGCGCGGCCGTCAGGTGGTCGCGCTGGACCTCGACCCGCAGAACATGCTCGGCGCGCATCTCGGCATCGACGGACTCGCGCCGGCGGGGATCGCACAAGCGCTGCTCGACGACACCGTCGCGTGGCATGCGCATACCTGGCGCAATGCCGAGGGCGTGCTGTTCGTGCCGTACGGCGGAGTGTCGCTTGAGCAGCAGACGCGCTGCGATTTGCGCCTCGCCGGCGAGCCGCGCTGGCTCGCGAATGCGCTCGCGCAACTCGATCTACCGCGCGACGGCGTCGTGCTCATCGACACGGCGCGCTATCCGTCGCAGCAAGCCGCCCAGGCGGTGCGCTGCGCCGACCTGGTGTTGTGCGTGAGCCCGCCGGAACCGGCCGCGTGCGCGACGCTGGTCGCGCGGCTCGATGGCTTGCGGCGCGACGGCGCGAATGTGCGGATCATCGTGAACCGGCTGAATCCCGCGCGCGACATGCAGCGCGACGTGCTCGCGATGCTCGCGGCGGCGCTCGGCGACGGTGTGCCGCTCGCGCAGCGCGTGCATCTGGACGTGGCGCTGCCGGAGTCGTTCGCGCGCGGCACGTGGCTCTTCGACGATGCGCCGCATTCGCAGGCGTCGCACGACCTCCACGGTCTGGCTAACTGGGTGGACGCGTGGGTCGTGGGCGCGCAGGCGACGGCCGCGCGCCGTCAGGGTGAGCGCACATGAGCGAATCGAAGCCAGAAGCGCCGGGGGGTGAGCCGATTGGCGCGCGTGATAGTGGGCAACGCGGCGAAGGCGCGAGCGGGGCCACAGGCGGGCACACAGTCGGGCAAACAGGCGGGCACACAGTCGGGCAAACAGGCGGGCAAACAGTCGGGCAAACAGTCGGGCAAACAGGCGGGCACACAGGCGGGCACACAGGCGGGCACACAGGCGGGCACACAGGCGGGCCCACAGGCGGGCCCACAAGCGGGCCCACAAGCGAGCCCACAACCGGCTCCACCAACGAGCCCACCACCAGCCACACCAGGGACTCCGAACTGATAACCCGCGCCCCCGCCCGCACACTCGGCAGGCGCATGCTCGACCGGCTCGCGGATGGCCTCGGCGTACCCGAGAGCCGCACGCCGCTCGACTGGTTCGTGCGCCTGTTCTTCCAGCCTGCGCGTCCGGGCAAGCCCGACTACGCGCGTCGCTGTATCCGCGCCGCCGTGCTGCATCTGGCGCTGCAATGGGGCGTGCTCGAACCGCACCGGGTGCGCGCGTGGCTGTGGCGCGCATTGGTCCGTGCGCCGCGCCTGCCGGAGCAGCGCAGCGCGGCGCAAGGGCGTGCGGTGCTCGTGTGGATCGACCGCTGGCTGGTGCCGCTGCTATTGCGCTGGCGGGGCCTGCGCCGCCGGGTCGTCGCGCTGCTGCCGACGCTGCCGTGGGAGCGCTGGGGCGTGGGACTCGAAGCGGGTGCGCAGCGCGTCGGCCACGTTCGCTGGCTGCTGCCCATTCTCGTGGCAGGGGGCGCTTGCTTATGGATGCTGATCGGCACCTCGCCGCTGGGCACGGACGGCCAGGTCGAATTCTTCATGGTGCTGGCGATCGTGGCGCTCTTCGTGCGGCGCTTTCCCGGCCGCATGCCGGTGCTGGTTCTCACGACGCTTGCGCTCCTCGCGATGGCGCGCTATGTGTGGTGGCGCGTGACCCAGACCCTGTCGTTCCAGACGCCTGGCGAGGCGATCCTCGGTTATCTGCTGTTCGGCGCGGAAGCCTACACGTGGCTCATTTTGCTGCTCGGCTTCGTGCAGACCGCGTGGCCGCTCGATCGCGCAGTCGCCGAACTGCCCGCCGACACCGCGAGCTGGCCGAGTGTCGACATCTACATTCCGACCTACAACGAGCCGCTGTCGGTGGTGCGCCCGACCGTGTTCGCCGCGCAAGGCATCGACTGGCCGGCCGACAAGCTGCGCGTGTATCTGCTCGACGACGGCCATCGCGAGGAATTCAGACAGTTCGCGCGCGACAGCGGCATCGGCTACATCACGCGCGCCGACAACCGCCACGCGAAGGCGGGCAACATCAACCGCGCGCTGGAAAAGACGCACGGCGAGTACATTGCGATCTTCGACTGCGATCACGTGCCGACGCGCTCGTTCCTGCAAACCACGATGGGCACCTTCCTGCGCGATGCCCGTTGCGCGATGGTGCAGACCCCGCATCACTTCTTCTCGCCCGATCCGTTCGAACGCAACCTCGGCACGTTCCGCCGCGTGCCCAACGAAGGCAACCTGTTTTATGGGCTGGTGCAGTCCGGCAACGATCTGTGGAACGCGTCGTTCTTCTGCGGCTCGTGCGCGGTGATCAAGCGCACGGCGCTCGAAGCCGTGGGCGGTGTCGCGGTGGAAACGGTCACCGAAGACGCGCATACCGCGCTAAAGCTGCACCGGCGCGGCTATACCACCGCCTATCTGCCGACCGTGCAGGCCGCGGGCCTCGCCACCGAGAGTCTCGCGAGCCACATCAAGCAGCGCACGCGCTGGGCGCGCGGCATGGCGCAGATCTTCCGCATCGACAACCCGTTCCTCGGCCGCGGCCTCAGCTTTTTTCAGCGGCTGTGCTACGGCAACGCGATGCTGCATTTCTTCTACGGCGTACCGCGGCTCGTCTTCCTGACCATGCCGATGGCGTACCTGTTCTTCCAGATGTATTTCATCAACGCATCGGCGACCACCATCGCCGGTTTCGTGCTGCCGTACATCGTGCTCGCCAACATCGCGAACTCGCGGATGCAGGGCAAATTCCGCCATTCGTTCTGGGCCGAAGTGTACGAATCGGTGCTCGCGTGGTACATCGCGCTGCCGACCACCATCGCGTTCTTCAGCCCGAAGCACGGCAAGTTCAACGTGACCGACAAGGGCGGCCGGATCGCAGAAGGCTACTTCGACTGGGCGGTGTCCAAGCCGTATCTGGTGCTGCTCGGCCTGAACGCGAGCGCGATGATGGCCGGCGTGTACCGGCTGACGTTCGGCGACGGCGGCGAGACCCCGACGATCCTGATGAACGTCTTCTGGACGCTGTACAACCTCGTGATGCTCGGCGCGGCCGCGAGCGTCGCGCGCGAGGCGAAGCAGGTGCGCATCACGCACCGCATCGCGATGCGCGCGGCGGCCACCTTGCTGCTCGCGGACGGCACCACGGTGGCGTGCACCACCAGCGATTATTCGACCGGGGGTCTCGGTCTCGAAGTCGATCCGGAGTTGAAGCTCGCGCTCGGCGACAGCCTCGGCGTGTGCCTGAGCCGTGGCGACCGGCAATTCCATTTCCCGGTGCACGTGAGCCGTTTCGTCGGGCGGCACCTGGGCGTGCGTTTCGACGAGCTCACGCTGGACCAGGAACGGCAGATGGTGCAATGCACGTTCGGGCGCGCCGACGCATGGCTCGACTGGGGCGAGCAGACCGTCGAGGACACGCCGCTGGGCGGTCTGAAGGACGTGCTGACGATGGGCATCGAAGGTTATTCGCGGCTGCTAAGCGGCCTGCTGCGCGCGTGCCAGTCGCTGCTCGCGCTGGACCGTACCCGCTATTGACGCCGGCGGCGCGCGCGCCCGGGCAAAGAGAGAACTTCGTTCATGACTGTGTGGAACCTGTACTTCATCCTCAAGCTGTACCTGTACGCGGGCGGCCATCTGCAGCCGCTGTGGCTCGTCAACCTCGGCTTCGCGCTGGCGCTGGTCGTCAGCGCGACGCTGCGCCATCGCGGGCTGCGCGTGCTGCGCAATCTGCTCGGACTCGCGCTCGGCGTGCCGCTGATGTACCACGAAGCGAACGTGCCGCCGTTCTCTCGTCTGACCGAGGAGTTCGGCAATCTGACGACATTCAGCTTCGGCTACTGGCTCGAACTCGCGCAGCGCTTTTTGCCGCCGATGCTGCTGCTGGGCGCGCTCGGCGGCCTGGTCGCGTATTTGATCGTGAACCGCTGGGTGCGCGTCGCGACGTTCGTGCTGCTCGCGCTCATTGCGGTTCCGCTGTGGCATGAGGGCAGCACCTTGCTCGCGCAACTACGCACTGTCCCGGCCGCGGCCGCCGCATCGGGCGATGCGCTGGCCGCGCAACCGCTCGACCACAACGCGGCGCTCGCCGCGTTCCGCAGCGAGGAGTCGCAACGACAGGTGAGCTTCGGCCACCTCGGCGCCGATCAGAATACGCAGTTCGACGTGATCGTGCTGCATATCTGTTCGCTGTCGTGGGACGACCTCGACGCGGCGAAGGCGCGCAATCATCCGATGCTGAGCCATTTCGACTATCTGTTCACGAACTTCAGCACGGCGGCGAGCTATAGCGGGCCGGCTGCGATTCGCGTGCTGCGCGCGAGCTGCGGGCAGGAGGCGCACGCGGACCTGTACAAGGACGCGCCGCAACAGTGCCATTTGCTGGCCGATCTCGCGCAGGCGGGCTATACGCCGCAGACGATGCTCAATCACGACGGCCACTTCGACAACTTCCTGCAACTGGTGCACGACAACACCGGCGTGCCGAACGTGCCGATGATTTCGAACACCAGCGTGCCGGTCGCGATGCATGCATTCGACGGCTCGCCGATTCGCGACGACTACGCGACGCTCGCCAACTGGTACGCGCAGCGCGCCAGCACGCCGGGGCCCGTTGCGCTGTACTACAACACGATCAGCCTGCACGACGGCAATCGGCTACCGGGCAGCAATCTGTCGAGCATCGATTCGTACCCACAGCGCGTGAACAAGCTGATGAGCGACCTCGACCGGTTCGCCGATCTGATCGCGGCCTCGGGCCGGCGCGCCGTGATCGTGTTCGTGCCTGAACACGGCGCGGCCCTGCGCGGCGACGCGAACCAGGTGGCGGGCTTGCGCGAAATTCCGACGCCGCGGATCGTGCATGGTCCGGTGGGTGTCCGGGTGGTCGGCTTCCAGGGCAATCATGGGCCGACCACGGTGATCGACAATCCGACCAGCTTCCTCGCGATCGCGCAATTGCTGTCGAACCTCGTGTCGAACAGTCCGTTCAAGCCGGGCGTGAGCTTGTCGCAGTACGCGTCCAATCTGCCGCAAACGCCGATGGTCGGTGAAAACGAAGGTACCGTGACGATGAAGACGGCCTCCGGATACGTGGTGAAGACGCCGGACGGCGTGTGGGTGGACGGAAAGTGACGCAGACGGAATTGGACCGGGCAGGGGTGAAGCCAGAGGGCGGGGCCGTCGCAGACGCGGCCTCGCAGCAGGCTTCGGAAGCGCCTCCGGAAGCGGCTTCACAACAGGCTTCGAAAGAGGCTTCGAAAACGGCTGCGCAAGAGGCTTCGAAAACGGCTGCGCAAGAGGCTTCGAAAACGGCTTCGCAAGAGGCTTCGAAAACGGCTTCGCAAGAGGCTTCGAAAACGGCTGCGAAACAGGCTGCGAAAGCGGTGGCAAAGACTGCCGCGAACATCGCGCCGGGCGCGGGCGGCTGGCCGGTGGACGACATCACCGGCCTCGCGCGCCGTTTGCCTGAACTCGCTCCCGCGAGGTATTTCGACGGTCAGGCGAAGGAGTCGTTTCAGCAGTCGCTGATCAGGTGGCCGGTGCTGGCGCGGCTGATGAAACTGGTGCCTGCCGATAAACCCAGCGTGCCCGTCGAGCACGATGCCGTGCAGGAGCAGGAAGCCGAATAAATCGCTGTGAGACCTACCAAGGGGAGGCGCCCGAGGGAGCGCGCGCAGTGGAAGGCAGGCAATGCAGCCAATGCAGCGAGTTCGGGGAATTCAGCGAATTCAGCCAACGCAGCACCCCCTAACCGCGCCCTCTCTGCAACACGCCCCGATCACCGCAACTGCGTGATCGCGAGCAGCAACACCATGCTGCCGATCGCGCCATCCAGCACACGCCACGCGCTCGCGCGGCGAAACAGCGGCGCCAGCATGCGCGCCCCATAACCCAGGCTGACAAACCAGATCCCGCTGGTCGCCATCGCGCCGAGCGCGAACGCGACCCGTGCGCCCTGCGGCTCACGCGCGCCGGCCGTGCCGATCAGCAGGAACGTATCGAGGTACACGTGCGGGTTGAGCCAGGTGAAGGCGAGCGTCATCAGGATGATCGACAGCGCGCGCTGGGTAGGCGCCGCGCTGCCCGCGGCGGCATCCAGCACCGCGTGCCCCGGCCGCACCGCGCGGCGCAGCGCGCTGATGCCGAACCATGCCAGATAGGCGAGCCCGACATACAGCATCGCATGCACGAACGACGGGTACCGTTCGACGAGCACCGACGCGCCGCCCACACCCGCGCCGATCAGAATGAAGTCCGACAGCGCGCACAGCGCGACGATCTTGCCGACATGCGAGCGCATGATGCCCTGACGCAGCAAGAACGCGTTCTGCGCGCCAATGGTTACGATCAGCGACGCGCAAAGGGCGGCGCCGTGAGAAAAAGACAGCCAGTTCATAAACGGTCCCGTAGACGGAAGAAACGAACAGGGCTAGTCTGCGATTTCGCGTCTCATAAGAGAAGCTAATTTACGTAATGCCGATTAAGGAACGCTAATGCTCGACTACGCGTTGCTCGACGCGCTGGCCGCCGTGGTTCGCCACGGTTCGTTCGACCGCGCGGCCAGCGAACTCAATGTCACGCCGTCGGCGGTATCGCAGCGGGTGAAACTGCTGGAGGAGCGGGTCGGCAGCGTGCTCGTGAAACGCGGCCAGCCATGCGTCGCGACCCCCTCCGGCGCGCTGCTGTGCCGCCATACCGAACGCGTGCAGTTACTCGAAGCCGAGCTCAACGGCCGCCTGCCCGCGCTGCCGGGCGCGCTCGTCGAGCCATGGCCCGCGCTGCGCGTGGCCGTCAACGACGACAGCGTCGGCAGCTGGTTCATCGACGCGGTGGCGCCATTTTGTATCGAGCGGGAAATGCTGCTCGATCTGGTGATCGACGATCAGGACCATACCGCGCAACGAATCCGCGACGGCAGCGTGCAAGGCGCGCTCACCACGCAGGCTGAACCGGTGCAGGGTTGCCGCTCCGCGCGGCTAGGCAGGATGCGTTATCTGGCGGTTTGCGCACCGGCGTTTCGCGAGCGGTACTTCGCCGACGGCGTCACGCGCGAGAATTTGCGGCGCGCGCCATGTATCGACTTCAACCCCAAGGACCAGTTGCAAAAGCGCTTCATGCGCCGTATCACGCGAGCCGAAGTCGATCCGCCGCTGCACTGGATTCCGCACGTCGCCGGTTTCTTGCGGGCCTGCGTGACCGGGCTCGGCTGGGGCATGTGTCCCGAACGGATGATCGCCGCGCAGGTGGCGAGCGGCGAACTGGTGGAGATGGCGCCGGGCAAGCCCATCGACGTCGATCTGTATTGGCAGAGCTGGCGCTTGTCGATCGGCTGGCTGGACGACTTTAGCGCGGTGCTGCGCAAGCGGGCGGCAGAGTTTCTCGACTGAAGCCGCGCGGGCCGCTCGCGACCGGTTCGGCATTAAGCGCGCGGGGCCGTCAAAGCAGCAACTCGATCGAATGGAACAGCCGACGCTGCTCCGGGTCCTGCGAGCGCGCCCCTTCGTCGATCACTTCGCGCAGACAGCCGAGAAAACACGCGGCGGCGGGGCTGGTCGGCGCACCGCGCCGGGACGTGATGCTGACGAGCGTTTCGTCGACCGTCTCCCGCAGCGGCAGCGCCCAGAGGTTCTCCTTCGCGAGCGTCACTTCGACGAGCGGCCACGGAAACACGCTCAACATGTCCGTATGCGCGAGCAGCCCCAGCACGACCGCCAGCGAATGGGCGAGATGAATCGTGTGCGGCACACGCATGCCGCGCTTGCGGAACAGGTTGTCTGAGATCGACTCGCGGCTCGCCGGGTCCCAGTTCAGCACCCATTCCGCGTCCTCCAGTTCCAGCAGCGTGCGGCAACCGGCCTTCGGATGATCGCGCCGCGCGACCACCGCCGAATGCGTCGAAAAGAGCGGCACGTTGTGAAACTCCGATTGCGGCGACGCGGGCGGCGGCCGGCCAATCGAGAAGTCGAGACTGCCGTCGCGCAGGCGCGGCTGCACCACGCCGAGCAGGCCTTCGAAGAATTCCAGTTGCACTTCCGGCATGCGCTGCCGGAACCGCTGCACGGCGAGCGGCAGAAAGGTCAGCGCGACCCACGGGGTGACGCCGATGGACAGCTTGCCGGCGGCCGCGCCGCGCAGCGCTTCGATCTCGGCCTGGGCGCGCTGCAATTGCCCGAGCACCACCCGCGCATGCACGACCAGCGCGCGGCCGAACTCCGTGAACGCGACGCCGCTCGCGCTGCGCACGAGGAGCGGCGCGCGTAGATCGGCTTCCAGTTCGCGCATCGCCTTCGTCACGGCGGCCGGCGAAAGTCCTAACGTGCGGGCCGCAGCCCGGATACTTCCGGTGTCCGCGATGGCCGCGAGGGTACTGAGTTGATGCAGTTTCATCGGACGAGATGAGAGTGAGGTGGCAACCGGCAGTTGCCGCCGCAACGATTCTACGCCTGCCGCCGGAAAATCGGCGTCGCTATGCTGGGTCCACGCTTTCATAGACGGAGACGATACGTGAACACCATGGCCATTCCGGCGGGCATCGCCGAACTCGAAGACGAAATGATCGTGCTGCGCCGCCGCATCCATGCGCAGCCGGAACTGGCTTACGAAGAGTTCGCCACCGGCGAGCTGGTCGCGCAACGCCTTGCGGAGTGGGGCTACGCCGTGCATCGCGGGCTTGGGCGAACCGGCGTGGTCGGTCAGTTGAAGCTCGGCAACGGCACGCGCAAGCTCGGCTTGCGCGCCGACATGGACGCGCTGCCGATTCACGAAACAACCGGCTTGCCGTACGCGAGCAAGGTGCCCGGCAAGATGCACGCATGCGGCCACGACGGCCATACGGCGATGCTGCTGGCCGCCGCCAAACACCTCGCACAGGACAAAAGCTTCGACGGCACGCTGAATCTCATTTTTCAGCCCGCCGAAGAAGGCCAGGCCGGCGCGAAACAGATGCTCGAAGACGGCCTGTTCGAACAGTTTCCGTGCGACGCCGTTTTCGCGATGCACAACATGCCGGGCTTCCCGACCGGCAAGCTCGGCTTTCTGCCGGGTTCGTTCATGGCCTCGTCCGATACGGTGATCATCACGGTCACGGGACGCGGCGGCCACGGCGCGGTGCCGCACAAGGCCATCGATCCGGTGGTGGTCTGCGCGCAGATCGTGCTGGCCTTGCAGTCGATCGTATCGCGCAACGTCGCGCCGCTGGACATGGCGATCGTCACGGTCGGCGCGGTGCACGCCGGGGAAGCGCCCAACGTGATTCCGGAGACCGCCGAGATGCGCCTGTCGGTGCGCGCGCTCAAAGCCGAGGTGCGCGACTACCTGCAGGAGCGCATCACGGCGGTCGCGACCGGCCAGGCGGCGGTGTACGGCGCGCGAGCCGAGGTAGATTATCAGCGCCGCTATCCGGTGCTGGTCAACGATGCGCAGATGACCGGCCTCGCGCGCAAGGTCGCGCTCGACTGGCTCGGCGAAGACGGGCTGATCCCGGAGATGCAGCCGCTCACCGGCAGCGAGGACTTCGCGTTCCTGCTGGAGCGTTGCCCCGGCAGCTATCTGATCATCGGCAATGGCGACGGCGAGGGCGGCTGCATGGTGCACAACCCCGGCTACGACTTCAACGACGATTGCCTCGCGACCGGCGCGGCCTATTGGGTCAGACTCGCGCAGACGTTCCTGGTCTGAGCGGGCCCTGGCATGCAATAGCGCACGGCATGGCACGAACGCGGCGCGGCGCGCCGCGCCGGCAGAAAGCACATCAGGGAGACAGACAAATGGATTATTCCGTCACACCGCAAGCCCCAGGCGAGGACGCGCCTGGCGGACAGAGCGCGGCGACCGCCCACGCGGCTAAACGCATGCATCATGCGAAAGCGATTGCCGCGATTACGCTCGGCAACGGTCTGGAGTTTTTCGACTTCACGATCTACAGCTTCTTCGCGACGATCATCGGCAAGCTGTATTTCCCAGTGGAAGGCCAGCTCGCGCAATTGATGCTGGCGGTGGGCACATTCGGCGTCGGCTTCATCATGCGTCCGGTGGGCGGCGTGGTGCTCGGCGCCTACGCGGATCGCGCGGGCCGCAAGGCCGCGATGAGTCTGACGCTGTGGCTGATGACGCTCGGCTCGGCGCTCATTGCGTTCGCGCCGACCTATGCGACGATCGGGCTCGCCGCGCCGCTCCTCGTGATTCTCGCGCGGCTGGTTCAGGGCTTTGCGCTGGGCGGCGAAGTAGGCGCGTCCACCTCGCTGCTGCTCGAGTACGGCAGCGACAAGACGCGCGGTTTCTACGGCAGCTGGCAGTTCGTGAGCCAAGGCCTGAACACGGTGTGCGGGTCGCTGCTCGGCGTGTTGCTGGCGTCGTCGCTGTCGAGTGCGGCGCTGGAAAGCTGGGGCTGGCGGGTGCCGTTCGTGATTGGCATGGCGATGGGGCCGATCGGCATTTACATCCGGCGTCATCTGGACGAGACGCTGCCGGGCATCGAAGACGGCGCAACGCCTCATGCTGGTGCGCTCGACGTGCCTGCTTCGCAGCCGGTGCGCGAACTGTTTCGCGACCATGGCCGCGTCATCTCGATGGGTGTGCTGGCGACGATCGGCGGCACGGCCGCGAACTACATCGTGCTGTTTTATCTGTCCACCTACGCGATCCGCATCCTGCATCTGCCGATGGCCTCGGCGCTGTGGGCGGCGTGGACCGCGGCGGTGGTAACTGTGATCTGCTCGCCGCTCGCCGGGACGCTGTCCGATCGCGTCGGGCGCAAGCGCGTGCTGTGGGTGTCGCGCGTCTTGCTGATCATCGCGGTGTATCCGGCTTTCATGATCATCAATGCCGTGCCGAGCGTGCCGGTGCTGCTGACGGTGGTGGCGGCGCTCGCGGTACTCGTCGCGTTCACCGCCGTGCCCAACATCGTGATGCTGCCGGAGATGTTTCCGCGTGCGATTCGTGCGACGGGCATGTCGATCGTCTATTGCCTCGGGGTGTCGATTTTCGGCGGCTTCGCGCAGTTCTTCGCGACCTGGCTGATCCAGATTTCGGGCAATAACCTGGCGCCGGCCTGGTATCTGATCGGCTGCGGGCTGGTGTCCTTGCTGCCCTTGCCGTGGATGCGCGAGACGGCCGGGCGGCCGATCGACTGACGGTATCGACGCTGAGAGGAGCGGGCGACGCAAGCTTCGCACTGCTGCTTGCGCTGTGACTACGGACAAACCCGCCGCAATAAAAAAGAGGCGCGACAAGTTTTTGTCGCGCCTCTTTGCATTTGAGGGCGCGCCGCCGCCGCGCTCACTGGCCCACGCTCACCTCGCCGCCGACTTCCCGCCATCGGCCACCGGCGCATCGTCGGCCGCCGCCGCGTCGCGGGTCTCGGGCATCGCCGCCCACACCAGCAGAACGGCCAGCGCCCCCGCGGCAGCCAGCCCGAAAAAGCTGACCGCATTGCCGAAATGATCCGCGACGAAACCCGCCGCCGTCGTACTCAGCGTGGCCCCAATCCCCGCGGCCAGACCGAACAGTCCGATACACAGGTTATAGCGGCCCTTGCCGCCGGCCACGTCGGCGGCGATCAGCGGCAGCATCACGCCGAACACCGCGGCGCTCAAGCCGTCGAGCATCTGCACCGGCACCAGCAGATAAGGGCTGCTGATTCCGGCGAACAGCAACGCGCGGATCGGTAACGCCGAAAATCCGAGCAGCAGAATCGGCCGGCGTCCCCAGCGTTCGGCCGAGCGTCCGACCCACGGCGACATCATCGCGACGATCGCCTGCGGCACGATGATGCACGCCGCGATCACGAGCTGAACGTTGTCGCCCATGCTGGCCGTGACTTCGCCCGCCGCCAGGTTCAGCATCGCCGCGTTCGACAAGTGGAACAGCACGATGCACGCGGCGAACAGCAGCATCCGCTTGTCGCGCAACAACTCGCGCAGGCTCTCGCGCCGTTCGAGCTGCTGCGGCGTCGGCGCGGCTTTCGGCAATTGGACAGTGTCGGTGCGCTGGATCATGGTCAGCGCGAACAGCGCGGGCACCGCGAGCCCGGCCGTCAGCCAGAACACGGCGCGCGGCGAATAATACTCGCCGAACAGACCCATCAGGCCGGCCGCCACCGCGCTGCCGATCGACGCCCAGCGCGCGTTGCGTCCCAGCCGGTCGCCCAGATTCGCGCGCCCCACCAGCGCGAACGAAATCGCGGCGAGTGCCGGCGTGAGCATGCAACTGGCGAAGCCGTGAAAGACCTCCGCGGCGATCACCGGCAGTACCGTCGGACTGGCGGCCAGCAGCACTGCGCTCAGGATGATCGCGATGATGGCCCACGCGGCCGCGGCCTTCTTGTTGCGCAGCGCGTCGACGGCGGCGCCGCCGGGCACCTGGCTCACCATCGCGCTGATGGTGCCGACCGACAGCGCCATGCCGATTTCGCCCTGGGTCCACTTGTGCGACGCGAGATACGACGCGATGAACGGCCCGAAGCCGGTCTGCACGTTGGCGACGAAGAAATTGAGCCAATCGAGCGCGCGCAGACTACGCGCCGTCACCAGAGTGCGGCCGCTCATCGGACCGCCCGTGCAGTGGAGACCGCCGCGGCGGTCGATGCGCCGGGCGCGGAACCTCCGGCGGGCGCGGACGCGGCCGCCGGCGGGGGTGGGGGCGACACCGCGCGGATCGGTTTGTCGCTGGCGTAGGGCGGCGTCGCGTTGATCTGCGCGTCACTCAGGTCGAGCAACGGATGCAGCTCCTTGTCGCGCATGACGAAGTGCAGCGCCGACCAGTTCGCCGCGATCGTGCGCCGCTCGGGGCTGATGATGCCGTTGACGTCGAGCACGACCGCCTGCGGCTGCGCATGACTGTCGATGAGCACGTCGATCACGCGGCCGACCTTGCCGCCGTTCGAACGCTCGACGGTGGCGTCGATTATCGGCAATTGCGCGGGATCGGACCTGGCCGCGCTGATCGGCACGGCTGACGCATTGAGCGTGATCGGCGCGGACTTCGCGGTCGGCGTGAAGCGGAATGCGCCCCACGGGAAGCTCACCTTGCGGTCGCCGACGCCAAGGAAGCCTTGCAGATTCACGACCATCTCGCGTGGCCTGCCGAGCGCGTCGGCAATCATGTCGATCGCGCGTCCGACCACTTTGCCGTCGGGCTTTTGCACTTCGCTGTCGAGGATCGCTCGTGCTTCGTTGCGCTCGATCGTACGCAGCACGATCAACGGCGGGGGCGGTGGCGGCGGTGGCGGCGCAGGGATGACGACGGGCGGCGGTGGCTCGACCTTGTGCGGCTTGACGACCGGCTTTTTGGGCTTTTTCGGTTGCTCGGACTCGTTGGTTTCGGGTTCGACCGGCTCGGGCGCGGGAGCGGCCACCGGCGCGCTGGCGGGTTCGACCGGCATGATCGTCGCCTCGACGATCGGCGCCTGCTGCGGCCCCCATAGCAGGCTGCAGCCGGACAGCGCGAACAGCGCGAGCACAGCGAGAATCAGCACGCGCCAGGCAGGGCGCGAAGAGCCGCCAGTCATCAGGAAAAACTCCGTGGGCCGATGCGGACGGGCGCAGTGGGCCGCCGCGGTTATCGAGGTACGGGCGAGAGTTTAACCCGCGACGTCGGCCGGCCCGCTTTTGCCGGCGATTCAGGGGCGCTTCGCAAGCGCGCGCTCCATGCGCCGCAACGCGCAGTGGCCACCGGTTCGCGGTTCGCCGCGCATGCCGGCCGCGTTTGCTTGCCTTTGCGGATAGCGCGGCAGCCGCGAAACCGTCAGACGCCTTCCTTTCAGGTGTAGCCGACCCACGGTAGGTGTAAACGCGCGGCGACCCGGCGCGCTGTGCCGTCCGCTAGAGCATATAAGCGTCCCGACATGTCCACCATGCCATCCATGCGATTGGAGACATATCTGTGTTGCCCTAGATTTCGAAGCAACCAGAAGCGATGGGCTCCATCAACCCACCCAACGAGACGAAACCTGACGACGGCCATCTCGACGGCCGTTTCAGCATGCTGATAAAGGAGGCACTCATCATGATTGAACCCCACGCCCACGCGATTTCAGAAGTCGCGGCCGAATCGTTCGACGCCAAGGGCTTAGTCGACCGCTACTTCGATATCTCGGCGCGGGGCAGCACGCAGCGTCAGGAGATCGTCGCGGGCATCACGACCTTCCTCGCGATGGTCTACTCCGTGTTCGTCGTGCCGGGCATGTTCGGCAAAGCGGGCTTCGATACCAGCGCGGTATTCGTCGCCGTATGCCTGACCACGGCGTTCGGCTCGCTGCTGATGGGCGTGTGGGCGCGTCTGCCGATCGCCATCGGCTGCGCGATCTCGCTGACCGCGTTCACCGCGTTCGGCCTCGTGCTCGGCAAGGGTCTGCATCCGAACGTCGCGCTCGGAGCGGTGTTCCTGATGGGTGTGGTGTTCACCGCGATTTCGGTGACGGGCGTGCGCTCGTGGATTCTGCGCAATCTGCCGACCGGCATCGCGCATGGCACCGGGATCGGCATCGGGCTGTTTCTGCTGCTGATCGCCGCCAACGACGTGGGCCTCGTGGTGAAGAACCCGGGCGCGGGTCTGCCGGTGTCGCTGGGTCATATCACGGCGTTGCCCGCGCTGATGTCGGTCGTGGGCCTCGCGGCGATCTTCGGACTGGTGCGCCGCCGCGTGCCGGGCTCGATCCTGATCGTGATCGTCGCGATTTCGGCGATCGCGCTGGCGATCGATCCGGCTGTGTCGTTCCACGGCGTGTTCGCGGTGCCCTCGCTGAGCGCGCCGGGCCATGCGTCGCTGATCGGTGCGATGGACATCAAGGGCGCGCTGTCGATGGCCGTGCTGCCCAGCGTGCTCGCGCTCGTGATGACGGCCGTGTTCGACGCCACCGGCACGATTCGCGCGGTCGCCGGTCAGGCGGGCCAGCTCGACGAAAACGGCCGCATCATCAACGGCGGCCGCGCGCTGACGGCCGATTCGCTCAGCTCGGTGTTCTCCGGACTGCTCGGCGGCGCGCCGGCGGCGGCGTACATCGAGTCGACGGTCGGCGTGGCAGCCGGCGCCAAAACCGGGCTGGCGGCGGCGGTGGTCGGACTGCTGTTTCTGGTGGTGATGTTCTTTTCGCCGCTGGCGGGTCTCGTGCCTTCTTATGCGACGGCGCCCGCGCTGATGTACGTGGGTCTGCTGATGCTGTCGAACGTCAGCAAGCTGCATATGGACGACATGGTCGACGCGATGTCGGGACTGATGTGCGCGGTGTTCATCGTGCTGACGGCGAACATCGTGACGGGCATCATGCTGGGCTTTGCCACGCTCGTGATCGGCCGCGTGGTGAGCGGCGAGTATCGCAAACTGAACGTGGGCACGGTGGTCATCGCCGTCGTGCTGGCGGGTTTCTATCTGGGCGGCTGGGCAATCTGATCGGGTACTGCCGAAGTTGCCCGGTTTGGATCGGCGGGCGCTGAACGTTCGACGGAATGCGGGAACCTTGACATGCATCCCGAGCCGGCCCAGCGGCGCCCGGCCGCGCCCGCCGCTGAATGCCACGCGCCGCGTCCATCGGAGTGTCCAGTGCGGGGACGACGCCGCCGCAATGCATCGCGCCGATGCGTTCGAGCGGCGTCGAAGCGCGTGGCCCGAGTCACGGTATGAGCGGACAACTACCGCAAGCGGCGCGCCGCAGCCGTTGCACTCTCGCGTCAGAGCGCCATATCGAAAGCGGGCTTGAGGAAAAACTCGAGCGCCATCACGGCGAGGCTCATCACGGCCGCGGCTAACGTCAACACGCCGTACTCGTCGTAGCGTGAGTCGTACAGGCACGCTACGACGAACAGAATCGCCAGCAGATTGGTCAGCCAATCGAAGTTCAGCGCGAGGTCCATCGATCAATCCGGGCTGGTGTGCGATCCGCAAAGCCCGGATCGGATGGTCAGTGCGCGGGATTGTATCGAAATGAGCTTACGGATTAGCAACGGCGGGGCTTAAAGCGATGACGGCGACGCTGGAAGACGCCCCGAACAGAGTCCCCTCTGTCGACCCCCAGCCGGAACCCTCTGCGGCTACATCATCTCCCGCTCGATCCACTCGATCACGGACGTGCGCTTTGGCTGCCAGCCGAGCAGCTTGCGGGCGCGCTCGCCGCGCACACGGCTGTTCGATCCCAGGCCATAGGACGCCATTTCGTAGCCCCATTCCTTCTGCGCTTCATCGAGCGGCCAGTCTTGCGGCTCGCCGAGCTTCATCGCGTGCGCGATGGCGGTGCTCATGTCGCGATACGACGCTTCGCCGCTCTCGACAAAGTAGAACGTGCCGGCCGGCGTCTTTTCCAACGCGAGGCGATACAGTTCGGCGACGTCGTCGATGTGCACGTTCGACCAGATGTTGCCCCCGCTGCCGACATGGCGCACCACGCCGCTCTTTTGGGCCTGGCGCACGAGCCGCGGCAGCTGCACGCTGGCGCTGCCGGCCACTACGCCGTGACCGTAGATGAGGGTGTTGCACAGCACCGCCGCGCGAATGTTCTGTTGCGCCGAAGCCAGCACCCGCTGGTCGATCGCGACGCGCGCGCCTTTGTCGGCGCTCGGGATGGGCAGCGCGTCCTCGTGATAGATGCGCGCGTCACCCGCCTCGCCGCCCGACGCATCGCCGACGATGCTCGAACCGCTCGTGTGCAGAAACGGCTTGCCCGAGCCGGTCAGACCTTCGATCAGCGCGGCAACCGCGCCTTCGTGGTCGCTGCTCGCGGCGTTGATGACGGCATCGGCGGCTTGCGCCTGGGCGACCAGCAACGTGCGGTCGTCGAGCGTGCCGATCACCGGTTCGATCCCGAGCCGTTGCAGCTCGGCGCTCTGCTGGGTCTGGCGGATCAGGCCGCGCAGCTGATGGCCGGCGCGTACGAGATGCGCCGCGATGGAACCGCCGATGAAACCGCTCGCGCCCGTGATGAAAATCTTCAAGACATTCTCCTTGAGGGAAACAGCAACCGTTTTCCCATGACACCGGAGTCAGCGCTAAATCGCTGGCTGCCGATCGACACAGGACGAAGGCACTCAGTATCCGACGTCCCGATTCTCGCAAAAAGCGTGTTAGTCTCAAATCAATCTTGATTTGAAGTCAACAATGAAAACGTCCACCGATGAGCTGCTGGTGTTCGTCACCGTGATCGACAGCGGCTCGATCACGGCGGCGGCCGAAAAGCTGGGGCAAACCGTGTCCGGCGTGAGCCGTGCGCTCACGCGCCTCGAAAAGAAACTCGACACGGCGCTCGTGCGGCGCACGACGCGCCGCCTGCAACTGACCGAAGAGGGCGAGGCGTTCCTGCAGCGCGCGCGGGCGATTCTGGACGCGATGGAAGAGGCCGAGGAATCGGTCGCTCGCGGACGCGAGCGGCCGTCGGGGCGCTTGCGGGTCGACGCAGCGTCGCCATTCATGCTGCATTGCGTGGCGCCGCACATGACCGCGTTTTCGGCCTTGTATCCGGAGATCCGCCTCGAGCTGACCAGCAACGAACGGATCGTCGATTTGCTCGAGCAGAAGGTGGACATTGCGATCCGCATCGGCGCGTTGCAGGACTCGACGTTGCATGCGCGCACGCTCGGCAGCAGCAGGCTGCGGGTGCTCGCGAGCCCGGCGTATCTGGCCGAACACGGCGAGCCGAAAAGCGTGGATGCATTGCGCGCGCATCGGCTGATCGGCTTCACGGCGCCGGAGCATCTGAATCGCTGGCCGCTGCGCGAGGGACGCAAGAGCGCAAAGCGGTCGCTGAAAATCGAACCGGCGATCACCGCATCGAGCGGCGAGACGCTGCGGCAGCTCGCGCTGTCCGGCTGGGGAATCGCCTGTCTCGCGGACTTCATGACCGCCGCCGACGTGCGCGACAACCGCCTTGTGCCGATTCTCGGCAACGTCTCGATCGACGAACGTCAGCCGGTGAGCGCGGTGTATTACCAGAGCGCGTCGCTGGCGGGGCGCGTGCAGTGCTTCCTGGATTTCATCGCGGCGCGCGTGAAACTTTAGCGGGAATTTCTTTTCTTCTGCCCCCGCGGCACAGGCTCGCTGCCCGCCAACCCATGCGCGTTTCTTAACGCAAGCGGCTCTCGTGACTGCGCGCAGGGCGGGTCCCCGGCCAACCAGCACGCGGAGGGTTTTTGTTCATTTGGCGCGGGTTGTGCGAGGGTGTATATACAACTTGGTGGCTCGAGACGCCGCCCGCTTGCCCGCTTCGGAGCGTTGTCCAGGTCGGCGGTGATAGCGCGACCGCTGACCGAGAGCGCCTCCTCTAATGGAAAGTACCTAGCTCCAAAGCCGAAAAAACAAGTTGTATATACAAGACGGCGCAGCTAGACTTCATTGAAATTGTATAGACAGGACAACGACACCATGATTCTCACGCCCGGCCATCTGACTCTCCCGCAACTGCGCCGCATCGCACGCGAGCACGTCGCGCTGCAACTCGATCCCGCCAGCCGCGCGGCCATCGACGCCTGCGCGCAAGCCGTCGCCGATATCGCCGCAAAGGGCGAGCCGGCCTACGGCATCAACACGGGCTTCGGGCGGCTCGCCAGCACGCATATCCCGCACGACCAGCTCGAACTGCTGCAACGTAATCTCGTGCTGTCGCACGCGGTGGGCGTCGGCGAGCCGATGTCGCGTCCGGTCGTGCGTCTGCTGATCGCGCTGAAGCTATCGAGCCTGGGCCGCGGTCACTCGGGCATCCGCCGCGAAGTGATGGAAGCGCTGATCGCGCTGTACAACGCGGACGTGCTGCCGGTGATTCCGGTGAAGGGTTCGGTAGGGGCATCGGGCGATCTTGCGCCGCTTGCGCATATGTCCGCGGCGCTGCTGGGCGTCGGCGAAGTGTTCGCAAAGGGCGAGCGCATACCCGCCACCGAAGGTCTCGCGCTCGTCGGCCTGAAGCCGCTCACGCTGCAGGCGAAGGAAGGCCTCGCGTTGCTCAACGGCACGCAGGCATCGACCGCGCTCGCGCTCTACAACATGTTCGCGATCGAGGACCTGTACCGCACAGCGCTCGTGGCCGGCGCGCTCTCGGTCGATGCGGCAATGGGTTCGGTCAAGCCGTTCGACGCACGCATTCACGAACTGCGCGGCCATCGAGGCCAGATCGACGCGGCGGGCGCTTATCGCTCGCTGCTGCAAGGCTCGGGCATCAACGCGTCGCATGCCGGGTGCGACAAGGTGCAGGACCCGTACAGCCTGCGCTGCCAGCCGCAGGTGATGGGCGCGTGCCTGGACCAGATGCGCCACGCGGCCGACGTACTGCTGCTCGAAGCCAACGCGGTCTCCGACAATCCGCTGATTTTCCCGGACACCGGCGAAGTGCTGTCGGGCGGCAACTTCCACGCCGAGCCGGTCGCGTTCGCCGCCGACAACCTCGCGCTGGCCGCCGCCGAAATCGGCGCACTGGCCGAGCGCCGCATCGCGCTGCTGATCGACGCGACGCTCTCGGGCCTGCCGCCGTTTCTCGTGAGGGATGGCGGTGTGAACTCCGGCTTCATGATCGCCCACGTGACGGCTGCCGCGCTCGCATCGGAAAACAAGACGCTCGCGCATCCCGCCTCGGTCGATTCGCTGCCCACTTCCGCGAATCAGGAGGACCACGTGTCGATGGCGACGTTCGCCGCGCGCAAGCTCGGCGACATCGCGGAGAACACTGCGAACATCCTGTCGATCGAACTGCTCGCCGCTGCGCAAGGCGTCGATCTGCGCGCGCCGCACAAGACCAGCCCGAGCCTGCAAAAGGTGATGGACGCCGTGCGCAAGGACGTCGCGCATTACGAACTCGATCACTACTTCGCGCCGGACATCGCGGCGGTCACGAAGCTCGTGCAGGACGGCACGATCGCGAAGCTGAGCCCGTTCTCGTTCGCCTCCGAACAGTAAGTCTCGAGTACCCGGATCACGCCAATGAACGCTCCGGCTTATCAGGGCATCAAGGACTTCATCCTCGCGCGCATTCATGCGGGCGAATGGGGTGAAGGCGATCAGGTGCCCTCGGAAAACGAGCTGGCGCGCGAATTCAACGTGGCGCGCATGACGGTCAACCGCGCGCTGCGCGAGTTGACCTCGGAGCAGGTGCTCACGCGCGTGCAAGGCTCGGGCACGTTCGTCGCGCGTCCCAAGTACGAGTCGACGCTGGTGGCAATCCGCAGCATCTCCGATGAAATCGTCGCGCGCGGTCATCGCTATCAGGCCAAGGTGCTGCACATCGGCGCGAGCATCGCCGACGAGGCGCTCGCCGAAGAGATGCAGGTCGGCGCGGGCAGTCCGGTGTTTCATTCGCGCCTGCTGCATTTCGAAAACGACGAACCGGTGCAACTCGAAGAGCGCTGGGTCAATCCTGCGGTCGCACCGGAATACGCGTTGCAGGACTTCACGAACACCACGCCGAACCAGTATCTGGTGCGCGTCGCGCCATTGCAGCGGGTCGAGTACCGGATCGAAGCGCTGGCGGCGGACGCCGACACCCGCGAACTGTTGACGATGGATGAACTGGAGCCTTGCCTCGTGCTGCATCGGCGCACGTGGTCGCAAAGCAAGGTCGCGTCGATCGCGAATCTGTGGCACCCGGGTAGCCGCTACCGCTTTACCGGCCATTTCTGATTGCGCGTCTGCGGATCTTTTGCTGAATCTTTTCTGAACCTCTCCAAGCCTTGCGAGGGCCACCATGAACAACCCGAAACACATCGACCCGCGACTCGACCCCACCCGCACGATCCGAGCGCCGCGCGGCAGCGAGAAAACCTGCAAGACCTGGATCGCGGAAGCCGCGTACCGGATGATCCAGAATAATCTGGACCCCGAAGTAGCCGAGCATCCGCACGCGCTCGTCGTGTACGGCGGGATTGGCCGGGCGGCGCGCAACTGGGATTGCTTCGATCAAATTCTCGCGTCGCTGAAGGACCTGAACGAAGACGAGACGCTGCTGATCCAGTCGGGCAAGCCGGTGGGCGTGTTTCGCACGCATGCGGACGCACCGCGTGTGCTGCTCGCCAATTCGAACCTGGTGCCGCATTGGGCGACGTGGGAACACTTTCATGAGCTCGATCGCAAGGGCCTGATGATGTACGGGCAGATGACGGCGGGCAGCTGGATCTACATCGGCAGTCAGGGCATCGTGCAGGGCACGTACGAAACGTTCTTCTCGGTGGCGAACCAGCATTTCAACGGCGATCCGAAGGGCCGCTGGATTCTGACGGGCGGCCTCGGCGGCATGGGTGGCGCGCAGCCGCTCGCGGCGACGATGGCCGGATTCTCGATGATCGCCGTCGAGTGCGATGAGTCGCGCATCGACTTCCGTCTGAAGACGCGCTATGTCGACAAGAAGGCGAAGACGCTCGACGAAGCCCTCGCGATGCTCGAAGCGGCGAAGCAGGCCGGCAAGCCGGTGTCGATCGGTCTGCTCGGCAATGCCGCCGACGTGTTCGCCGAATGCGTGGCGCGCGGCATCACGCCGGATTGCGTGACCGACCAGACCAGTGCGCATGATCCGATTCACGGCTACCTGCCGCAAGGCTGGAGCGTCGAAGACTGGCGCGAGCGCATGAAGACCGCGCCGGACAGCATCATCACGCCGGCCAAGCAGTCGATGGCCAAACAGGTGCAAGCGATGCTCACGCTGCAGGATCGCGGCGCCGCGACGCTCGACTACGGCAACAACATCCGCCAGATGGCGTTGGAAATGGGCGTCGAGAACGCGTTCGATTTCCCCGGCTTCGTGCCCGCGTATATCAGGCCGCTCTTCTGCGAAGGCAAGGGACCGTTCCGCTGGGTCGCGCTGTCGGGCGACCCCGAGGACATCTACAAGACCGATGCGAAGGTCAAGGAACTGATCCCCGACGATGCGCATCTGCACAACTGGCTCGACATGGCGCGCGAACGCATCGCGTTCCAGGGGCTGCCGGCGCGGATCTGCTGGGTCGGCGTGAAGGATCGCTATCGTCTGGGCCAGGCGTTCAACGAGATGGTGAAAAACGGCGAGCTGAAGGCGCCGATCGTGATCGGCCGCGATCACCTCGACACCGGCTCGGTGGCGAGCCCGAATCGCGAAACCGAATCGATGAAGGACGGCTCGGACGCGGTCAGCGACTGGCCGCTGCTCAATGCGCTGCTGAACACGGCGGGCGGCGCGTCGTGGGTATCGCTGCATCATGGCGGCGGCGTCGGAATGGGCTTTAGCCAGCACTCGGGCGTCGTGATCGTCGCGGACGGCAGCGACGCGGCGCATGAGCGGCTGGGCCGTGTGCTGTTCAACGACCCCGCGACGGGCGTGATGCGTCATGCGGACGCCGGTTACGAACTCGCGCAGTCGACGGCTCGCGAAGCCGGTCTCAAGCTGCCGATGCTGGGCCGCTGATCGTGTCCGCGACGCCATCGTCTGCAAGCGTGTCGCTGATTCGCGGCGCCGACCTCGTGGCGGCGCCGTGGAAGAATGGCGGCGGCGTCACGCGCGAAGTGGCGGTGTTCCCAGCGAACGCGGGGCTCGACGATTTCGTGTGGCGCGTGAGCATCGCCGATGTCGCGCAAGGCGGCCCGTTCTCGCGTTTCGAGGGCGTCGATCGCACGCTGGTGCTGTGCTCCGGTGCGGGGATGGTGCTCGATGAAACGGCGTCGCGGAACGAACGGCACAGCAAGTCGCACACATTGGCGCACCCGCTCGACATCGCCCGCTTTGACGGCGACGCGCAGATCGACGCGCGGCTGATCGACGGCGCGACGCGCGACTTCAACCTGATGGTGCGGCGCGACGCGGCGCAAGGCACGCTCGACGTATGGCGCGGGCAATCGCAGCACAGCACGCAGCACACGTTGTCGGCCGACGTGGCGTTGCTGTTTTGCGCAAGCGGTTCGGTCTCGCTCACACCCGGCCACACGCAAGCGCTGCAACTCCAGGCCGGCGACACGCTGCGCATCGACGCGCCGAGCGCACTGCAATGCGCGCTTGAAGGCACGGGCGCGCTGCTCGCGATCAGCATCCACTACACGCCGCGATGACGACGACGCTTCGCGTGAGCGCGCCGCCGCTGCAAGGCGCGCGCACAAGAAGCCCACAGACAACGCAACGAGCTGCAAAGAGCACGCGATGAAGCAAACCGTCTGGCATCAGCTGAAACTGTGCCCGGAGGGCGACCCGCAACACACGCTCGCCGATGGCGCGATCGCCGTCGAAGACGGCCGCATCGCATGGCTCGGCGCTGCCTCGGAATTGCCCGCCGACTATGCCGCATGGCCGCGCGAAGACCTGCGCGGCGCATGGGTGACGCCGGGGCTCGTCGAATGTCATACCCATCTGGTGTACGGCGGGCAACGCGCGGACGAATTTGCGCAGCGCCTCGCCGGCATCAGCTATGAAGCAATCGCGCAGCAGGGCGGCGGGATTGTCTCGACGGTGCGCGCCACACGCGCCGCGGACGAAGCCTCGCTGTTCCGGCAAGCGGCTGCGCGGCTCGAACCGCTGCTCGCCGAAGGCGTGAGCGCGATCGAAATCAAATCCGGCTACGGCCTCGATCTCGTCAGCGAGCGCAAGATGCTGCGGGTCGCGCGGCAACTGGGCGAACGCTATCCGGTGACGGTCTACACGACCTTTCTCGGCGCGCACGCGGTGCCGCCCGAATTCGCGGGCCGCGCCGATGCGTACATCGACGAAGTCTGCAACACGATGCTGCCCACGCTTGCCGGCGAAGGCCTCGTCGACGCGGTGGATGTGTTTTGCGAGCGCATCGGTTTTTCGCTGGAACAAAGCGAACTTGTTTTCAACGCCGCACAACGCTATGGGCTGCCCTTGAAGATGCACGCAGAGCAGTTGTCGAACGGCGGCGGCACGGCGCTCGCCGCGCGCCATCGCGCGCTATCCGCCGATCACCTCGAATTCCTCGATGAAGCGGGCGTCGCGGCGATGAAAGAGGCGGGCACGGTGGCCGTGTTGCTGCCGGGCGCCTACTACTTCATTCGCGAGACGCAACTGCCGCCGCTCGACTTGCTGCGGCGCTACGAAGTGCCGATCGCGATCTCGACCGACAGCAACCCCGGTACCTCGCCCGCGACGTCGTTGCTGCTGATGATGAACATGGCGACCACGCTGTTTCGCATGACCGTGCCCGAGGTACTGCAAGGCGTAACGACGCACGCGGCCCGCGCGCTCGGCAAAGCGGACACGCACGGCTCGCTGCAGGTGGGACGCGCGGCGGATTTCGCGGTCTGGTCGGCCGATTCGCTGGCCGAGCTGGCTTACTGGATCGGCCGTCCGCTGTGCGCGCGAGTGGTGCGCGCGGGGGAGACTGTTTATACGCGGCGTGAGTCGAACCAGGCCTCGAACTGAGGACCGAACCGAGACCCCCGCCAAGACCTGAGAGACGACTCAATCGATGACCCAATCGAATCAAGCGCTGTTCGCCGAGCGCGCGTACCTGCCGGACGGCTGGCGCCGTAATGTGCTGTTGGAATGGAATGCGCACGGCACGCTGACGACGGTCACGCCGGATATGCCGGCCACGCCCGCGGGCGTGCGTCAAGCAGCCGGTCCGGTATTGCCTGGGATGCCTAACGTTCATTCGCACGCCTTCCAGCGCGCGATGGCGGGCCTCACCGAGTATCGCGCGGCCGGCGGCGCAGGCGCCACCGACAACTTCTGGAGCTGGCGCGACCTGATGTATCGCTTTGCCGAGCGCATCACGCCGGAGGGACTGGCTAGCGTCGCGCAATGGCTGTACATCGAGATGCTGAAGGCGGGTTATACGTCGGTGTGCGAATTTCACTATGTGCATCACGCGCAGAACGGCGGCCGTTACGCGAATTGCGCTGAGCTTGCACAACGTGTGGTGGATGCCGCGTCGGCGAGCGGCATCGGCATGACGATGCTGCCGGTGTTGTATCAGTACAGCGGCTTCGGCTCGCGCCCGCCGCGCGACGACCAGCGGCGCTTCATCAACACGCCGCAAAGCCTGCTCGATCTGCTCCGCACCTTGCGCGCGGCGCGTCCCGAGAGCGCCGCGCTGCGTTACGGGGTGGCGCCGCATTCGCTGCGCGCGGTCTCGGCGGAGTCGTTGCGCGCGCTGCTCGGCGGCATCGACGCCGACGCGCCCGTGCATATCCATATCGCCGAACAGACCGCCGAGGTCGACGCGTGTGTCGAAACCGAAGGCGCGCGGCCGGTGCAATGGCTGCTGGATCGTTTCGATGTCGACAGCCGCTGGTGCCTCGTGCACGCGACGCACGTCGATGCGCACGAAACGCTGGCGCTCGCGAAGAGCGGCGCGGTGGCCGGCTTGTGCCTGACCACCGAAGCCAATCTCGGCGACGGCATCTTCCCGGCGCAGGACTATCTCGATGCGCGAGGGCGCATCGGTGTGGGCTCGGATAGTCATATCGGCGTAGACTGGCGCGCCGAGTTGCGGCTGCTCGAATACGGCCAGCGTCTGACGCGGCGCCAGCGCAACGTGCTGGCGTCGGCGCAAGCCACACATGTCGCGGACCGGCTGTTCGACGCCGCGCTCGACGGCGGCGCGCGCGCCACCGGCCGCGCGATCGGCGCATTGCAGGCCGGGCGCCGCGCGGACTGGCTCGTGCTCGATCCGGATCATCCGAGCATCGCCGAGCACCCGAGCGCGGCGTGGCTGTCCGGTGTCGTATTCTGCGAGCACGGCGACACGCCGATTCGCGACGTCTACACAGGCGGCGAGCAAGTCGTCGACAACCGCCGGCATGGCGATGAAGAAGGCGCTTACGCGCGCTATCGCGCGGCGCTAGCCGAGCTGATCAAATGAGCATGCGCGAGCTGCCGAACTGATCGGCCCATTCCTTGGATTCCTTCGATTCCGGACTGACATGACTGCATTGAACACGCCGCCCGTTTTCTCGCTGCATCGGGGAAGCCTGCCGTTGCTGATCTCGATCCCGCATGTGGGCACGCAAATACCTGCCGATATCGCTGCGACGATGACTCCGGTCGCGCACCGCACCGACGATTGCGACTGGCACCTCGGCCGTCTCTACGCGTTTGCCCAGCGGATGGGCGCATCCATTCTCGTGCCGACCTACGCGCGCTACGTGATCGACCTGAACCGCCCGCCCGATGGTGCCAATCTCTACCCCGGCCAGGACACGACCGGTCTGTTGCCGGTCGACACGTTCGACAAGGAACCGCTCTACCTCGAAGGCCATCTTCCCGACGACGCCGAAATCGCGCGCCGCCGCGACGCATACTGGCAGCCGTATCACGACGCGCTGAGCGGCGAACTCGCGGCGCTGAAGGCTACGTACGGCAAAGCGCTGCTATGGGAAGCGCATTCGATCCGCTCGCACGTGCCGCGTTTTTTCGACGGACGTCTGCCCGATTTCAACTTCGGCACCGCGAATGGCGCCAGCGCGCTGGCAGGCGTGGCCGAAGAACTGGCGGCACTGGTCCAGCAGCATCGCGTCTATACGGCGGTCGCCAATGGACGCTTCAAGGGCGGTTACATCACGCGGCATTATGGGCAGCCCGGCCAGGGCGTGCATGCGGTGCAACTGGAGTTGTCGCAGATCACGTATATGGAAGAGCAACTGCCCTACGCGTATGACGAATCGCTGGCCGCGAAGGTCGAACCGGTGCTCGAAGCGCTCGTGACGATGGCGTTGGAGCGCGTGAAGGCGGCCTGAGCGGGCAATGCTTGCGCGCTGCTGAAGGCGCATGATCTCAAAGTACATAAGAGCACAAGAGCAGGCACAGGAGCCGGTCCCTGCGCTGCCGCTGGGCTCATCTCTTCACCACCCCGTTCCCCTCGCGGGCTTGCGCGCCAAGCGTGGGTCCGCAGCCCCTGCACCGCGAAGGTGTAACAGCATGTGTCCGTGATTGCGTGCCGCCGATTTCGCGCGGAACGTAGTCAGCGTCGAACCACTCGGCGCGCACCCTGTTGGATGAAAACGCCGAATGCGAAAAAAAGCCCCGCGTATGCGGGGCTTAGCGGTGGTTGCGGTGCTGCGAGGCACAGCATCATCACCATTTAATGGCAGCGCTTTTCCCAGTGATGATGGACCCGCACTTTGTGGCATTCGTGACGATGCTCATTAGCTTGTGCGGGAGCGATCGCGCTCAGGGAAACAACAGCGGCGGCAATGGCCAAAACAATTTTCTTCATTACAAGACCCTTAAATCGATGTTGGGAAGCAACCGATGCAGCACGGGGCGCGCCGCGTCGGCACGCAAGGATGCCACATTGCGCGCGTCGCGCGTAGGAACACTGCGCGAATGCGTGTGTCAATGCAACACTGGGCACGTCGCGGGCGCGGTGGGAGCGGCGCGCGCGAGCGTGTGATTTGCAGACATCAGTGAGCGGATACGCCGATCGGCGCGCACGCATTGCGCAGCCGGGCGGCAAAGTGGCTACCCAGTGCCTACGAAGCGGCTACCCTTTAAAAACGATGACGTGCGCAAGCGTGCCATCACGACATCGGGCCAAGAGATGGAAGACCCAGCGATGGAAGATTCCGATGAATTGCTGCTCCCGGTCTGGCGAGCGAACCTGGTACTGCTGACCCGCGAGGTCGGCGCGGCGAGCCGCCTCGCGCGCATGATGACGTTTTCCGCCAGCTACCTGAAACTGATGCTGTCCGGCCAGCGGGAATTCAGCGAAGAGTTCGTGCGTGGGGTCGAAGCGGTCACGGGTTTGCCGGCAGGCTGGATGAACGTGCCACATGGCGAGCACGACATCCCGCAGAATGCCCGGGAGGCGATCGACAACGAACGGCCGCTCGCGCGGTTTCGCGGCACTGCTCATCCGGTGCGCAAGAAGACGGTGCTGCGTCCGCCCGAGCCGATCTTCGGTCAGCCGCAGCCTGCCCGACGCATCGAGGAAGACACGCTCGACGTCGAAGCGCATCGGCGCCAGGTGCACTTTCGCCAGATCCGCGAGTTGGCGATCCAGGAGGTGCGGCGCTTCGAGCGGCATCTGAGTCACGCGCCGGTGGAGTTGTCGTCCATGCGCGCCAAAGTGGAGGAGGTGATCGCCGCGGCCAATAGCGCTGACCCGATCCAGGCGGATCTCGCGGGACGGCTGGAGCAGATCGAGAAACATCGCCATTTGCTGTTGAGGCATGTCGAGCGCCTGCAGGCGCTGCTGGGGCAGATCGGGGAAGACGATTGACGAGGGCGGCAAGGTAGGGGTTGCCAGTGGAAGCTCCCTCGCGCCCCCGCGCGCCCCTCACGCGCCCCTGCGTCGTGCATGAAACTCCGCTTCGAGCCTCCACGTCGCGCCGTCCTGCGCGAGCGCGGCACCAGTCCAGCAGAACGAGTCACGCGTGATGTCGGTGAAATTCCAGCGGATGGGCGTGCCGTCGGCATGGGTGCCGATCTGCACCAGATCGTGGCCGACGCGCCGGCCTCTCAACTCATCGCGCTGGCCGGTCAGCGGATTGACGTAGGTGACGCGCCACACGCGCAGCGCGGCATCCCAGATGCGCAACGTGGTGCCGTACATCGCGAGGTCGGCGTCGCCCGCCTCGCGCCCGCCGGCGGAACCGCCGCGCGGCGGCATGATCCACACGTCCTGCACGGCGCGGCCTTCGAGCACCCAGCCGAAATGAATCTCGCCGTGCCGTGGCGCGTGTCGCAGATCGACACGGTAGTGCACCACCTCCATGTCCCAACTGCCGATCAGCCAGCCGTACAGGTCATCGTCGGCGGCGATGTCGGCGGCGCGCGCGGGCGCGCTCAACGCGGCGGGGAAGCCGCCCGCCAGGTCGGTTTCGAATCGGCTCATAGTGGAAGCTCCGTGGGTTCATGGTCGGATCGACATCGACGACACAGGTCGACCGTGCCCGCCGCCGATGTGCTAAAACCACGATACGGACTCGGCCGAGGCGCATCTTGGGGAAAATTGCCGTCACTTTGCAGCAGGCGCTCGCGCGGCGCGAGCGCGACGGCGCGCGCGGCGCCACCCGCGCGCGGGCACTCGCGCAAGGCGCCGGCTGGGACGTCGCGGATCTGCTTTGCACGTTCGGCCCGCGCGACCAGCCGTTCGAGGAACGGCACGCGGGCGTCTGCATCGCGATGGTGGTGGCCGGCTCGTTCGACTATCGCACCGCGACGGGTCGCGAATTGCTCACGGCCGGCACGCTGCTGCTCGGCAACGCGGGCGAGTGCTTCGAGTGCGGGCATCGGCATGCAGCGGGGGACCGCTGCATTGCTTTTCGCTACGAGCCGGCTTACTTCGAGCGTCTTGCCGCGGACGCGGGGGTTGCCAGCGGCCAATTCAGTTTCAGGCGCGCGCGCATCCCGCCGCAGCGCGCGTTGTCGCCGCTGATCGCGCGGGCCTGCGCGGGTTCACGAGCGCTTGACGTCGACGCGGCGGGGTGGGGCGAGTTGGCCGTCGAACTGGCTGCCGCGACGCTGCACGCGGCCCGCGTGTCGACGCGCGCGCAAGCGCCCGCAGGCGGCACGGCCGGCGCGGCTGCAACGTCGCGCGTCGCCCAGGTCGCGCGCCTGATCGACGACACGCCCGGTGCGCCGCACACGCTGACGAGCCTAGCCGCCGCCGCGGGCCTGAGCGAGTTCTACTTCCTGCGCACCTTCCAGCACGTGAGCGGCGTGACGCCCCATCAATACCTGTTGCGTGCGCGCTTGCGGGCCGCGGCGCTGCGTCTTCAGGACGGCGGCGCGAAGATCGTGGATATCGCACTCGAGTGCGGCTTCAACGATCTGTCGAACTTCAATCACGCGTTTCGCGCGGAGTTCGCCGCGAGCCCGCGTGCGTGGCGTGCGCGGGGCAGGGCGCAGCGCTCATGAGCGGCAGGGTTGCGTCGGTCGCGCTGGCCGCTGTTTTGGCGCTAGGCACATACACCGCCTCGAGCTTCGCCGCCGCCGCGTCGTTCGTTGCCAGCGACGACAGTGCACCATCGACGATGGAGCGCGACGTCCACCTGTTCACGATCCAGAAAGACGGCTCGATCGAGGAGCACGACGACACAGTGTTGCGGGCCAACACCGCGAGCGGCGTCGACGACATCGCGCAACGCTACGTGTGGTTCAACAAGGACATCGAGCAGGTGCAGCTCGTCGCCGCCGAAACCATCGACCCGGACGGCGCCGTGCATCCGGTCGGCCCGGAGGCGATCCGCGACGTGCAGGAGCCGCGCTCGGCCGGCGCGCCGAGTTTCGAAGACGGCGTGTTGCGCACGGTGATCTTCCCCGGCGTGGCACCCGGTTCGCGCGTGCATCTGACGTTTCGCAAGACCCGCGCGAAGCCGTTGCAGGCCGGCACGTTCGCCTACCTGGTCGAGCCCACGCGCGAGCCGGTCGAGCAGCAACGGCTGATCTTCGATCTGCCCGCCGATGTGCCGCTTTATGCCGACGCGCGCGGCTACATTGCCGTGCCGCCGGTGACGGCCAATGGGCGCACGCGCTACGAGTTCGACTACCGCCACGGTCCCTATGCGCCGCTCGAAGCGGGCGCGGTGGGTTATGGGAACTGGGGCGATCGACTGATGGTGTCGACGGTGCCGGATTTCGCGAGTTTCGCCGCGCGCTATCGTGGGGCCGCCGCGGACCCGACGATGAACGATCCCGCCATCGTGCAGCTCGCGCAAAGCCTCACCGCCGGCGCGGCCGATCCGCGCGCGAAGGCCCAGGCGTTGTATGACTGGATGCGCCTGAACATCCGCTATGTCGCGCTATTTCTCGGCGAGACCGCGGCGATCCCGCACAAGGCGATCGACATCCTGCGCAACCGCTATGGCGACTGCAAGGATCACGTTGCGCTGTACAGCGCGCTGCTCGCCGCGGTCGGCATTCGCAGCGAGGCGGTGCTGCTGAACCTCGGGCCGAATTACAGCTTGCCGGACGTGCCCGGTTACGGCGCGAGCGCGATCAATCATGCAATCGTCTGGATTCCTGAGCTGTCGCTGTTCGCGGATACGACCGCGGGCGGCATCGCCTTCGGCTACTTGTCGCCGGGCGTGATGGACCGGCCCGTGCTGCTGGTCGGCGAAGGGGTGCTCTCGCGCACGCCGCCCACGCAACTGCGCCAACGCACCGCACGCCTGCAGATCGACATCGACGAAAGCGGGATGGCGAATTACGCTTATCGCGTCTTAGATGCCGGCTACACCGCGGAGCTCGAGCGCAACACGTTTCGCCGCGCGACGCCGCAGCGCGCGCAGCAAATCGCGGCGAACCGTTTACTGCAGACGGGCTTGCACGGCACCGCGCAGTTGACGAGCGACGACGTGGCGGCGACGAGCGGGCCGTTTGCGACATCGACGCAAGGAAGCGTTGCGCACTTCGTGTGGCGCGACGGCACGACGGCGGTGCCGGTGCTATCGAGCTTCTCCGGCGGCATGGGCTCGCAGGTGCAGACGTGGCTCGCCGAGCCGGCCCGCACCCAGCCGTGGGCGTGCCTGGGCGGCGAATTCGACGAGACGCTGGAAATGACACTGCCGGGCTTTGCCCGTGTGACCGATTTGCCGACGGATACGGCGGTACAGGACGGGTTGGTGGCGTTCTCTTCGCACTACGTGTTCGATCCCGCGACGCGGACGTTGCAGGTCAGCCGGCACCTGCGCGCGGCGTTCGCGCATCAGATGTGTTCCGCCGGCGAATTTGCCGACATCAAGGACGACCTCGTGCGGATCGAGCGCGATCTGGATGCGCAGCTGGTGGTCAAGGCGGCGAACGGGAAGTAAGCGCAGCAGGCCTGGCCGCACTCAGCCTGGGGCCGCGCCTCGCTTGCGCTCGGGTGCCGCTGTTTGTGTCGATGGCAGCGACGGCGGGCGCCGTCGTTGCCGTTCGGCGCATAAGCCAGGATGTCCTGGCCGTAGTGGTTCGTGTACTCGTCGCAAAGCGCGTTGCCCGACCAGCGGGCCGAGCGCGCGGTCATCGTCGAACCACAGCCCTCAGCGCTCGCCTTGCTGGCGCAGCAACTCTTCTCGCAGACGCAGCAGCGGCGCCTTGGTGTCCTCGTCGGCCCAGGTATCGAGGTCGTCGATCGCGCGCTGGCAGCCGTCGAGCACCAGGTCCAGATCCACCGGCACACCATTGTTCAGCGCGAACTCGATGGTCTCGGCGAACTGCTGGCATTCGTCTTCGCCGTACGAGATGTCGAGGTTGTCGGCGATGACCTCGGCGATGTTGCTGCGCGCCCTGTCGTCCGGCGTCACCATTTCGACGATGCCGCGCGCGACCGCCGGCGAGTAGTAGAGCGCGATATCGAGCCATTGCGCCGGATCGAAATCGGCCTCGTCGAACTGGCTCTCGAAGTACTCGATGGCTTCCTGTTCGTGCGCTTCGTCGGCGTCGACGCTGATGCACAACTGCTCGAAAAATTCTTCCCGCTCGCTGCGGATATAACCGTCCATCGATGCCTCGTCTACTGAATGCCGGATGCCGGAAATGGCCAGGTGAACGGCGGCTGCGTCGTCCACGCGGCACGCATTATAGGACCGGGCCGGACCCGGCCGCCAGCCGGCGCCGACGCAATTCCACCTAAGCCGTCTCCGCCACCCACGCATCGAACCACTCGCGCGGCTGCGCGATCTCGTTCTGCGCGGCCACCAGCTCCAGCTCGTATCGTCCGGCCTGCCACGTCGCCTTGACCACCGCATTCACGGCGGCAAGCGTATGCTCGAACGCCGCGCAGATCGAATCCCCAAGCAGCGTGCGCGCGACGAACACCGCGCTCGTCAGATCGCCGACCCCCACCGGCTGCCGCGCGAACGGATAAAGCGGGCGTTGCCCCATCCACGCTTCGCGTTCGGTGACGACCAGCATGTTGAACCGGTCGGCGGGACTGTCGCGGTCCAACAGGTGCTTGACCAGCACGAGCTTCGGCCCGCGCGCGATCACTTCGCGGCACGCCGTCACGGCTTCTTCGAGCGTCTCGATCTCGCGGCCCACCAGCCGCTGCAATTCCGGGTGATTCGGCGCCATTGCGTCGGCCACTTGCGGCATGGTGCGCACGAGAAACTCCTGGATGCCGGGCTCGACGCCGTAGCCGCTCGCCCCACCCATCACCGGATCGCAGAAGTACCAGGCGCGCGGATTGGCGGCCTTGACGGCCGTCACGATCTCCACCACCGACTGCGCCTGCTCGGGCGTGTGCAGGTAGCCGGAGAGCACGGCGTCGCAGCGCGGCAGCATGCCGATCGCGCCGATGCCTTCGGCCAGGTCTTCCATCTGCGACGCGTCGATCGCGCTGCCGCTCCAATGCCCGTACTGCATGTGATTCGAGAGCTGCACGGTATTGAGCGGCCAGACGTTGACGCCGAGCCGGCGCATCGGAAACGTGGCCGCGCTATTGCCGGCGTGTCCGAAGACGACATGTGACTGAATGCTCAGAACGTTTTTCGTCATGGTAGGGCCCGCGCAAGCGGTGATGCGGGATCAGAAAAAAGCGGAAGCTGCGCCGCGCGACGAATCCGACGAGAGCCCGTCGCGGCGCGGCAGGACTGCCTTCAGATGGTGCAAGAAAAAGGCGCGCTTTGCACTGTCAGAAAAACAATACATGAGTTTGACGCGCGCGAGTCGATCCGTGCGCGATGTTTGTTGCGCCGAACCATCAGCGGGCAGGCGCGCGACGCAGCGCGGCGAAACGTGTCGAGAAGCGCGTCGTAAACCGCGTCGATTCAGACGAGTTCGCGGTACAGGGCGAGGTAGCGTTGCGCCGATGCGCCCCAGCCGAAATCCTGGCGCATCGCACGCCGTTGCGCCGCTTTCCATTCGGTGCGCCGGCCGTACAGGGCGAACGCGCGGCGGATCGCGGCGCTCAGCCCCTTCGGTTCGAACCGTTCGAAGACGAAGCCGGTGGCGAGATCGTCGGCGAGGTTCTCGAGCGTTGCGTCCGCGACGGTATCCGCGAGCCCGCCCACGCAGTGCACGAGCGGCAGCGATCCATAAGCGAGCGCATACAGTTGCGTGAGCCCGCACGGCTCGAAACGCGAGGGCACCGCGACCACGTCGCTGCCCGCGACGATCGTATGCGCGAGCGTTTCGTCGAAACCCAGCTCCACCGCGACCGACTCCGGATGGGCATGCGCGACGCGCTTCAGGCCGTTCTCCAGCGCCGGATCGCCGGTGCCGAACACGACCAGCTGTCCGCCGCGCCCGACGATCTCGGGCACCGCGCCGAGCAGCAGATCGAGGCCTTTCTGTTCGGTCAGCCGGCTCACCACGCCGAACAGCAGCGCATCGTTTTTTTGCGCGAGCCCGAAGCGCTTTTGCAGCGCTTCCTTGCACGCGAGCTTGCCGGCGAGGCGAGTAGCGCTGTAGTGATGCTCGAGCAGCGCGTCGCTCGCGGGATTCCAGACCTCGTAGTCGACGCCGTTCAGGATGCCGCTCAGATCATGCGAGCGGTGGCGCAGCAGCCCGTCGAGTCCGCCGCCCTGCCCAAGGGTCTGGATTTCGCGGGCGTAGGTCGGGCTCACGGTCGTGATGCGGTCGCTGTAGTAGAGCCCGGCCTTGAGAAACGACAGCTGTCCATAAAACTCGATGCCGTGCACGCTGAAGAAATCGTCGGGCAGCGCGAGCTGGCCGAACTGATGCGCGGGAAAAACGCCCTGATACGCGAGGTTGTGCACCGTGAACACGGACCGCGCGAACACCCGGCCATGCTGGCGTTCGGCCGCTTTCAGGTAAGCGGGCGCGAGCCCCGCGTGCCAGTCGTGCGCGTGGACAATCTGCGGCGACCATGCGGGGTCCAGGTGCTGCGCCAGCTGGGCGGCGACCCAGCCGAGCAGCGCAAAGCGCTGCGCGTTGTCGCCGTAGGGCACGTGCTCGTCGTTCAGATAAGGATTGCCGGGCCGGTCGTAGAGCGCAGGGGCGCGTATCACGTAGACCACGAGTCCGTTCGACGGCAACGTGCCCGCTTCGAGCGTCGCGGCCGGCGTGTCGAAGCGGTGGCCCAGTTGCGCGACCGGCCGCAGGTCGGCGAGACCGGCGAGCACTGTCGGAAAGCCCGGCAGCAGGACACGCACGTCGGCGCCGTATTCCATCAGCGCCGGCGGCAAGGCGCCCGCGACGTCGGCGAGACCGCCCGTCTTGAGCAGGGGATACAGCTCGCTTGCGACATGCAGCGCGCGAATCGTCATAGGCCGGGTCTCGTTCGTGTAGGTGGGTCCGGTTGATCGGTCCGTATATTGCGGCTGGATCGCGGCAAGGTCGATCCGCTCGGGCATGCGTTGGCGCCATGCCCGATGCTTGAGAAGCGCGCCGGATGATTCATCCGCGGCGAACCCGGCCCGCGCGCGATGCGCGCAGGCCCGATGCGCCGAAGCCTTACTTTACCCTTTGCTTGAGCTCCAGCGCCTCGGGCGTGACCAGCACGACGCCATCGGCCGTGCGGTAAAAGCGCTCGGAATCGGCGGCGGGATCTTCGCCGATCACGGTGCCGTCCGGTATCGTGCAGCCCCGGTCGATCACCACCTTCTGCAGGCGGCAACTCGCGCCGACCGTGACCTGCGGCAACAAGACTGCCTCATTGATATTACAGAACGAACTCACCTTCACGTTCGACGACAGCACCGAGCGCGCGATCTGCGAGCCGGAGATCACGCAGCCGCCGCAGACGATCAGGTTGTTGCCCGAGCCTTGCAGCCCCTTCATGTCGCGCACGAACTTCGCGGGCGGCAACTGTTCCTGATACGTCCAGATCGGCCAGTTGCGGTCGTACAGATCGAGGGTGGGGATAGTGGACGCGAGGTCGAGATTGGCGGACCAGTAGGCGTCGATCGTGCCCACGTCGCGCCAGTACGGCTCGACGTCCGGGTGCGACGATACGCACGACATGCTGAACGGATGCGCGATCGCCGTCCCTTGCGTGACCACGCGCGGCAGGATGTCCTTGCCGAAGTCGTGATCGGTGTCGATGCTGGAGATGTTTTCTTCGAGCAATGCGTACAGATAGTCGGCGCTGAACACGTAGATGCCCATGCTGGCGAGCGCCGTATCCGGGCGGCCGGGGATCGCGGGCGGGTCGGCGGGCTTTTCGACGAAACCCGTCACGCGGCGGTTTTCGTCCACCGCCATCACGCCGAACGCGACCGCTTCCATGCGCGGCACCTCGATGCAGCCCACCGTGCAGTCCGCGCCGCTATCGGCGTGATCGGCGATCATGCGGGTGTAGTCCATCTTGTAGATGTGATCGCCCGCCAGCACCACGACGTATTTCGGGCGGATCGAGCGGATGATGTCGAGGTTCTGGAACACTGCGTCCGCGGTGCCGCGATACCAGTGCGCGCCTTCCACCCGCTGTTGCGCCGGCCACAGGTCGATGAATTCGCCGAACTCGCCGCGCAGGAAACTCCAGCCGCGCTGCAGGTGGCGCAGCAGCGAATGCGCCTTGTACTGCGTGACCACCGCGATGCGGCGGATGCCCGAGTTCAGACAGTTGGACAGCGCGAAGTCGATGATCCGGTACTTGCCGCCGAAGTGCACCGCCGGCTTGACGCGCTTGTTGGTGAGCGGCCCGAGCCGCGTGCCCCGTCCGCCCGCGAGGACGATGGCGAGGGTGGTGCGTTGCACGTCGTGCAGCCGCGCTGAAGTGTCCATGTCTGCCTCCGTTGTCGACAGGAGTTAGCGCTTTAGCGCTGACTCCTGTCCCATGCAAGTTATTGCGGTCGACCGGAGTTAGCGCTTTAGCAGGCTGTTGAAAATCGCCTCGTTGTGACAACCGGGGCGCTGTTTAAAGGGATTTCGTATGCAATTCGTCCCAGAGTTGCAGCTTGATCGTTCCGATTGCGCCGCAGGCGAGCGCGCCAGGCGACGCATTTGCGCGCGGTGGCCGGACCTGGCCGGCTCATTGCGTTGCTCCTTGCGGCAGCGCCGCCAGTATTCGGGCCATTCGCG
>NZ_JBFOAH010000035.1:0-59155 GCF_040812055.1 Paraburkholderia suaedae
CTACTTCCAGCTTGAAGCTGGCGTCAAATTGCCGGCGCCTTCTTGTTGTCATCTTGCTCTTTTTCCTCGTCGATTCAGGGATTGTCCTCCTATCGACCTGTCCGAGGAAATTAGACCACTACACTCGGCGGCAAACCGTTATTGCGTTATCGGAAACGTATTCCGCTCTATCGCATGGCACAGCGGCGAGCGCGGTCTATCGCGGCAGTCACCGGTTGAGCGGGTGGCAGCCGCATTGCCGGCGCGTCCATTGCCGCCGGCATGATGTACCCATTCCCCCCAACCCCCGCATCTCCCCGCCCGCCCCGGTGATAAACTCCCATCACCCCTTCTCGTCCCCATCCTATGAAATTCTGTTCTGTCTGCGGTCAAGGCGTCAGTCTGAGCATTCCGCCGGGCGACAACCGCGAGCGCTTCGTATGCGTTAGCTGCGGCACGGTGCACTATCAGAATCCGCGCAACGTCGTCGGCACCGTCCCGGTATGGGACGACAAGGTGCTGCTGTGCCGTCGCGCGATCGAGCCGCGCTACGGCTACTGGACGCTGCCCGCAGGGTTCATGGAAATGGGTGAGACGACGGCCGAGGCCGCGTCGCGCGAAACGCTGGAAGAAGCCGGCGCGCGCGTCGAGGTGCAAAATCTCTTCTCGCTGCTGAACGTGCCGCACGTGCATCAGGTGCATATCTTCTATATGGCGCGGTTGCTCGATCTCGACATCGCCGCCGGCGAGGAAAGTCTCGAAGTCAAGCTCTTCGAGGAACACGAGATTCCGTGGGACGAGATCGCCTTTCCCACCGTCGGCCAGACGCTGCGTTTCTATTTCGCCGACCGCGCCACCGGCAGCTTCGGCCTGCACACGGGCGACATCTTCCGCTCGCTGCGCGAAGGCTGAGCGGCCCGCATGGTTCCCTGGCTCGGACCCGACGATCCGTTTCCGCCCGTCGAACGCGCGCTCGGCGCGGCCAGCGGCGCGCCCGGCCTGCTCGCGGCGAGCGGCGACCTGCTGCCGTCACGGCTGATCGACGCCTACCGGCGCGGCATCTTTCCGTGGTATTCGGAGGGTCAGCCGGTCTTGTGGTGGAGCCCCGACCCGCGCATGATCCTGCGCCCCGCGGAATTCAAACTATCGCCGTCGCTGCGCAAGACGCTCAAGCGCGTGCTGCGCGACGACGCCTGGGAAATCCGCGTCGACCATGACTTCGCCGGCGTGATGCGCGCGTGCGCGCAAGCGCCGCGACGCGGACAGCGCGGCACATGGATCACCGCGGACGTCGTCGAGGCGTATTCATCGCTGCATCGGCTGGGCGATGCGCACAGCGTCGAGAGCTGGTACGAGGGCAAGCGCGTCGGCGGCTTGTACGGTGTGTCGTTCGGCACGATGTTCTTCGGCGAATCGATGTTCGCGCACGCCACCGACGCGTCGAAAATCGCACTGGCGGCGCTGGTCGGCCACTTGCGCCGCCACAAAATAGAAATGATAGACTGCCAGCAGAACACGTCGCATCTGGCGTCGCTGGGCGGTCGCGAGATAGCGCGCAAGGCGTTCATCGCGCATGTTCGCGCGTCGGTCGACGCACCGTCCATTCCCTGGGGCTTCGACAAGACCGCGTTGCTCGAGGTGCTCGCGCGGGCGGCGTAACAGGAATCAGGCCGAATCCGGGCCCGCCGCCCACGGGGCCGCGGGTCGCGAGCCGCAAGGCATGCCGGGTTCGCATTACCAGAGACGCTTCGAGAGCTGCCAACGTGACTCATCCCAACGAGCTGCCTCTTTCTCCGCTTTCAGCGCTGCAATTTTATGCAACGGCGCCCTATCCCTGCAGTTACCTGGATGGCCGCATCGCGCGCTCGCAGGTCGCCACGCCCAGTCACCTGATCAATTCGGACGTCTACACCGACCTCGTGAAGGCCGGCTTCCGGCGCTCCGGGGTGTTCACCTATCGGCCGTATTGCGACGGCTGCCGCGCGTGCGTACCGGTGCGCGTGCCGGTCGAGCGCTTCGAGCCGAACCGCACGCAACGGCGCGTGTGGAAGAAACACGGCGAACTGATCGCCACGGTCGCGCCGCTCCATTACGACGAAGAGCATTACGCGCTCTACATGCGTTATCAATCGGCGCGGCATGCGGGCGGCGGCATGGACCGCGACAGCCGCGACCAGTACGAACAGTTCCTGCTGCAGAGCCGGATTAACTCACGCCTCGTCGAATTCCGCGAGCCATTGCGGGATCGGCCTGATCTGCCCGGCATGCTGCGCATGATCAGCATGATCGACATCCTCGGCGACGGGCTGTCGTCCGTCTACACCTTCTTCGAGCCCGCGCTCGCGCACACCAGTTTCGGTACCTACAACATCTACTGGCAGATCGAACAGGCGCGCAGCCTGAAGCTGCCGTACGTGTATCTCGGCTACTGGATCCGCGAGAGTCCGAAAATGGCGTACAAAGCGAATTTCCGTCCGCTCGAAGGGTTGATCGACGGTGCTTGGCACTTGCTCGATCCCGCCAGCGTCGACCCGCCGTCGGCCGATCTGGCGATTCACGGCAGGCGCGGGCCGCTTAGGCCGTAAGCGCAGCGGCTCATGGCATAGGCACTTGGCACCCGGCACACCCCGGCACCGGGCACCGGGCACATGGCACCGGGCACATGACACAGCAGCGCAACAATCACACCAGCACACCTTCGCACCCACGCACCCACGCGCAGTCCCGCATCCCGCCCCCGGCGCAGCCGTTCCCGGATCCGTGGATCAATCTCATTAACGCGGCAAAGCCGGTAAAATAGCGGGTTCCCATTTTTCGGCCGTCCGGCCTCCTCCCGTGTTCAGTTCCCTCTACCCGCTCGTACGCGCCCAACTCTTTCGCATGGACGCGGAAGACGCTCATCATCTGACCTTGCGGATGCTCGGCGCAGCCGGCCGCACCGGCCTCGCCGGCATGCTCGCGCCGCACGTGCCGCAGGCGCCGCGCACCGTGATGGGGCTGACATTCCGCAACCCGGTCGGGCTCGCGGCGGGACTCGACAAGGACGGCGCCTGCATCGACGGGCTGGCCGCGCTCGGCTTCGGCTTCATCGAAGTCGGTACCGTGACGCCGCGCGCGCAGCCGGGCAACCCGCGCCCGCGCATGTTCCGTCTGCCGCAGGCGAACGCGGTGATCAACCGGATGGGCTTTAACAACGCGGGTGTCGACCAGTTCGTGAAGAACGTGCAGGCGGCCCGCTATCGCGGCATTCTCGGGCTGAACATCGGCAAAAACGCCGACACGCCGATCGAGCGCGCCGCCGAAGACTATCTGTACTGCCTCGAACGCGTGTACCCGTTCGCGAGCTACGTGACGGTGAACATCTCCTCGCCGAATACGAAGAATCTGCGCCAGCTGCAAGGCGCCGGGGAGCTCGACGCGCTGCTCGCGGCGCTCAAGGACAAGCAGCAGCGTCTGGCGGACCTGCATGGCAAGCTCGTGCCGCTCGCGCTGAAAATCGCGCCGGATCTCGACGACGAACAGATCGGGTCGATCGCCGGCACGCTGTTGCGCCATCGGTTCGAAGGGGTGATCGCCACTAACACCACGCTTTCGCGCACCGCGGTCGCCGGCCTGCAGCACGGCGACGAAGCCGGCGGCCTGTCGGGCCAACCCGTGTTCGACGCGTCGAACGAGGTGATCCGCAAGCTGCGCGCCGAAGTCGGCGAAACGGTGCCGATCATCGGCGTCGGTGGCATTTTCTCGGGCGACGATGCGCGTGCGAAGCTGGCAGCCGGCGCCTCGCTGGTGCAGCTTTATACTGGCTTTATCTACCGTGGACCGGCGCTGGTGGCAGAATGCGCGCAGGCGCTCCGATAAGCCGCGCGCCCACTGGCACCCGAAGCGCCAGCAGCGCTCGCCGCGGGCGGCCGAGCCCGGCGCCCCCTCGGCCCGATCCACGGCGCCTGTCGCGCGGCGCGGATAATATAGACATAAACAAACGGTATTTAGCTTCGATAGCTTGCTTTGCTAAGCTCTCGTCCGTCAAAACTTCAGACGAATAACAAGGAACACGATGAAATTCGGCTTGCTCAAAAAGCTCCTCGTCGCCGGTCTGATCGGCGCGTCGTTCACCGCCGTCGCCGCGCACGCGGAAGACCTGCTCGATCAGGTCAAGCAACGCGGCACGCTGCGCATCGGCCTGGAAGGCACCTTCCCGCCGTTCGATTCCAAATCGCCGTCGGGCGAACTGGTCGGCTATGACGTCGACATCGCCAAGGCGGTCGCGGCCAAACTCGGCGTGAAGCCCGAGTTCATCACGACCGAGTGGAGCGGCATCATCGCCGGCCTGCAGGCGGGCAAGTTCGACGTGATCGTCAACCAGGTCGGCATCACCGACGCGCGCAAGAAGGTGCTCGACTTCTCGCCGCCCTACACGTATTCGGCCGCGCAGTTGATCCAGCGCAAGGACGACTCCCGCCAGTTCGAGTCGCTGGAGGATCTGAAGGGCAAGAAGCTCGGCGTCGGACTGGGCACGAACTACATGGACATGGCGAAGTCCGTGCCTGGCATCGACGTGAAGACGTATCCAGGCGCGCCCGAATATCTGCGCGATCTCGCCGCCGGGCGCCTCGACGCCGCGCTCAACGACCGCCTGATGCTCGCTTACCTGCTGAAAAACTCGCAGTTGCCACTGCGCACCGGCGCGACGGTCGGCCCGGGTAACCCGTCGGGCATTCCGTTCAGGAAGGGCAATCCGAAGTTCGCCAAGGCGATCGACGACGCGATGACCCAGCTCGAAGCGGACGGCACGTTCACGAAGATCTCGGAAAAGTGGTTCGGCATCGACGTCAGCAAGCCGATCAAGTGAGACTTGCGGGATGACACGAAGGGCGGCATCGTCGGCGATGCCGCCCTTCGCGTTTGTTCGGAGTCGCGAGGGCGTCGCCGGTTGCACCGCGCCCGCTGCCCGACGATTCCCAGCGCGCGCGGTCACTTCCCCGCATGCAGTCGCGCCGAAGCGCCCGCCAAAGTTTATGATGTGCGCTTTGCGCGCCAACCAGACCACTCCACATGTCCATCACTTCGCTGCTCGTCCAATCGCTTCCTGTGCTGGTACAGGGTGCCGTCCTGACGGTCAAGTTCGCGGTTCTGTCGATGTTCTTCGGCCTGATCGGCGGCGCGGTGCTCGCGTTGATGGGCATCAGTCACAGCCGTGCGCTGAACTGGATCGCGCGCTTTTACGTGAGCGTGATGCGCGGCACGCCGCTGCTGGTGCAGATCTTCGTGATCTACTACGGCCTGCCGAGTTTCGGCATCTCGCTCGATCCCACGCCGGCCGGCGTGATCGCGTTATCGGCGAACGTGGCGGCTTATCTGTCGGAGAGCATGCGCGGCGCGATTCTCGGCATCCCTTCGGGGCAGTGGCTGGCCGCCTATAGCCTCGGCCTTTCGCGCCGCCAGACACTGCGCTACGTGGTCGCCCCGCAGGCGTTGCGCATCGCCGTGCCAAGCCTGTCGAATAGCCTGATCAGCCTGATCAAGGACACCTCGCTGGTGTCGGTGATCACGGTGACCGAGCTGCTGCGCAGCGCGCAGGAAATCATCGCGTCGACCTATCAGCCGCTGCCGCTCTATCTGGCCGCCGCTGCGGTGTACTGGGTGTTGTGCCAGGTGCTGGAATGGGCGCAGCGCTGGTATGAACGGCGCCTCGCGCTGCCCACGCGTCATTGAGCATGACCGATTGGGCAGCCGCTGACCGCCCTGCCGCCCCGCGCTAACGGCCGGCGAGCGATGCCGCGGCATCCAGCGGCGCGCCGAAGCGCTCGAAGCGCGGCTGGTAGAAATGCTCGGGATCGAGCGAGTACGCGACGCGCCGCGTGCGACCCATCAGCTCCTCGCGTGGAAAGAAGCCGAAGTAGCGCGAATCGGCACTGTCGTCGCGATTGTCGCCGAGCATCAGATACTCGCCTCGCGGCACGATGACCGGACCGAAAGAATCGCGCGGACTGGGCGCGTCCGGCGCGAGCCGCACCGAATGCGCGACACCGTCGAAACGCTCGGTCAGGTAATCGCCGCGTGACAGCGCGTCGCCCGGCAGCGGCGCGCGATTCTGCGGCTGATAAGCGGCGCGCACGCCGTTCACGTACAGCACGTTCTCGCGCATTGCGACGCTGTCGCCGGGCAAGCCGATCAGGCGCTTGACGATCAGCTCGTGCGCGGCCGACGAGTCGATCGTGACGATGTCGCCGCGCTTCGGATCATGCAGATGCGCAATCGCGATATGCGTGAACGGCACGCGCAGATCGTAGGCCATCTTGTCGACGAAGATCCGGTCGCCCTCGCGGATGGTCGGCAGCATCGATCCGCTCGGCACGACGTTCCAGTCGGCCACGGCGCTGCGAAAAAGCACCATCAGGAACAGAAAGGCGACGAGGCTCTTGTTCTCGCGCCACAGTTTTTTGAGCATGCGCATGACGTGCGGCTCCAGTGAAAAGGTACATGAACGGTGCCCCGCAACCGCGTTTTTCACCTTCGCAGTCGCGTTCGCGGGCCCGCGCAGATCGTATCACCGTGGCTCGCCGGTCTGCGTTTTCGCGTTGTTACTCGCCCGCGAATTTCAATCCCAACGCCGCACGCGCCGCGTCGGCCATCGCGATCATCTGCAACGACTTGCTGTGCGGCATCAGCGGGCTCTCCAGTCGCCCCGCGCGGATCAGCTCGCAAAAGTGCGCGGTCTCATAGTTCAGCCCGCCGCCAGTGAACGGTTCGTCGAGGTCGACCACGCGCCCATCGGCGTAGCGGATCGTGGCGCGCGACGGATTCCACCAGGGTTCGTGAATCGTCACGTGCCCGCCTTTGGCCATCAGCAATGCATCGCCTTTGCCATGCAGATCGAGCCCGCAGAAAAGCTGCGCAATACCGCGCTCGTGCTGGCTGTTCAGGCTGGCAAACGTATCGACGCCGGTCACGCCGAGCCGTCCCAGCGTCTGCACTTCACGCGGCGCGCCGAGCCAGTCCACGGCGAGGAATATCTCGTAGATGCCGATATCGAGCAGCGCGCCGCCCGCGTGTTCGAACGATAACGACGGATGATCATCCGGCACGCCCGGCACCGAACAGCCCGCCCGCACGAGACCCACGTCGCCGATCGGGTCGGCCGCGAGATGCTCGCGCAATTTTTTGTAAAGCGGATAGAACGGCGGCTTCATCGCTTCCATGAAGAGCCGTTGCGCGGCGCGCGCCGCGTCGAGCACGCGTTCGAGTTGCGGGCGGTTGATGGTGGCGGGCTTTTCGCACAGCACATGCAAGCCGGCTTGCAGCGCGGCGAGCGCATAATCGGCATGACTGTCCTGGACGGTGGCGATGTAGAGCGCGTCGATACCGTGCCTGAGCAGCGCATCGAAACTCGCGCAAGCCTCGCCGCCGAATTCCCCGGCGAAGGCCTGCGCCGGTTCGGCGCGGCGCGACCAGAGCGCGGCGAGTCGCGCCTGCGGCACGTGCGCGAGGCCTTGGGCAAAGCGACGGGCGATCCGCCCGGCGCCGACGATCCCCCAGCGAACCACGTCGCCCTGAGGCTTTTGCTGCGTCGCGATTGTCATCGTTTCCTCGAGTCCTGCATTAGACGAGGCGCTATTGTCGCGCATGCCGAACGTGGACGCGAATCCCGGCTTGCGCCTTGCTTCGGGCGCTGTCTTTCGAGGCAACGATGATTGGCAGGCCGCCTGCGCGGCTGCGTTCAGACGTGCGTGGGCGGCTCAGCCGAAAATTTGCCGCCGACTTCTTCGGCAGAGTAGGCGATCATCGCCAGCGCGGCCATTTCCGCTTCTTTGGGCTCGCGCCGTTCGATCGCTTCGAGCACCCGCTGATGCGAACTCACCGCCGTTTCCCACAAACCATTCTTGTCGGCGACGAGCGGGTTGACGGTCGACAGCGCGCCGCGCACGATCGCGGCCATCTGCTTGAAAAACTGATTGCCGCTCGCCACCACGATGCGGGTGTGGAACAACTCGTCGGCTTCCTGATAGCCCGGCTCGCCCGGACGGATCGCGCGAAACGCGTCGAACGCGTCGCGGATCGCGGCGATGTCGGCGCCGCTGCCGCGCGCGGCCGCCTGGGCGGATGCGTGCGGCTCGATCAGCATGCGAAATTCGATCACGTCGCGCAGAAACACGGGGTCCGGCTTCGCACGAAAACGCCAGTTCACGACGTCCTCGTCGATCATGCGCCAGTCGCTCATCGGCCGAATGCGCGTGCCGATCTTCGGCCGCACGTCCAGCATGTCGCGCGCGAGCAGCATCGACAGCGCCTCGCGCATCACGGTGCGGCTGACGTTGAACTCTTTGGACAGCACGTCCTGCGGCGGCAATATCGCGCCGTACTTTTCTTCGACGATGCCGGTGACAAGCCCATCCATCACTTTGCTCACCAGCGATCGCTCTTTGTTTGCCTGTGCCATGACACTCCCCGAAGCGGTGTTTCCCCCGCGCAGCCTGTTGATCGAGTGGCCCTTCGTGTCGTTTTGTCGTGCGGCAACTGTGCTATCACGATACGTTGCTAGCTTCAAAACGGTTGCGCCAGTTGGGACACTTCCTGACAGGGTTATCCCTCTGAAGATTTGTTTCTTCGATGTAACGCCGGCGCTTTAAAGGGCCATATGTTTGCGCGTCAAGCGTGCCTGCGTTGCGAAGGTTGCATAGTGCGAATACGCACGTAGCGCGATGAAATTGTCTGATTTGCACGCACCTGCCGTTGCACCGGCGCAAAGCGCGAGCAGTCGGGGTGCATGTCGGAGTGGTGAACGCGCGCGCCGTATGTCGCGGTATATGGCCGTATATGCCGCAGCGTGGCTCTCGCGCCCGCGCCGGGAGCACCGCACCGTGCGCCACGGCTGTCTTGCCGCTCGACGATAAGGTTGCATCTGCAACGACGGCGCTCGCCGGGCTTCACGAAGATGCGGGCGCGATCACACCGGCGCCCTCGAACGCCACACCGAGGTCCGCGAGGTTAAGGGCGCCATGCCTGATGAACGGGCCCCACCCCGCGTTGCGCTCGCTCGCGTCCGACCAGCCCGCGAGCAGCGGCACCGTCACGCCGGCCACACGTGCGTCGGTCGCAATGCGCTCCATTAGCGCATCGTCGATCGAATCGGACGGACACGAGGCGAATGCATCGCGCGCGAGGCGCAGCGCGCCGTCGCTGTCCTGCGGGGCATCCCTGAATGCGTCGGCGCACGCAGCGGCGATGACCGGACGGCACAGCGCGATCGTCGACAGCCACACCGACGCGCGCACGACGAAGATGCCGCTGTTCCACCAGTACTGACCGCAAGCGACATAACGTTCGGCGAGCTCCGCATCGGGCTTGTCGACGAAGCGGACGATCGCGCGCGCGCCCCGCGTGCCGAGCGCCGTGCCCGTGCGCAGGTAGCCATATGCGGTTGCCGCGCGCGCCGGCGGCACGCCGAAAGCGACGATTGCGCCGTGCGCCGCGTGCGTGAACGCCTCGGCGAGCGCGATGCCGAACGCCGCGTGATCGGCGATCAGATGCTCGGCCGGCAGCGCCACGATGATCGGATCGTCGCCGCAAGCGGCCGCCGCGCGCGCGGCGAGTGCGGCCACGGTGAGTGCAGGCGCGCTGTTGCGCGAATTCGGTTGGACCACTAGGCGCGGCACGTGTCGCTCAAACGCTTGCGACCGCAGCGCTTCGCAGCAGACCACCAGCGGCGCCGCTGTCGCGAGCGGATGAGTTGGCGACATGTTGTGCGCGGCCACGACGAATGCGTCATCGAGGCGATCCAGCGTCGCTTCGAGCAGCGACTCTTCGCTCGTCAGGCCGGTCGGTTGTCGCGAACCGCGCTCGCACGCTGACGGCCAGCGCCGCGTGCCCGCGCTACCCGCGAGAAGCGCCGGCTGCACGGACACACGCACAACCGCCTGCGGAAGACTCGCGCTCGAGCTCGGATCGAGCGAATTGCCTGGTTCTACGATGCGATTCATGAGCGCTTCTCGTGGGTGTGCGGTCCGATTTGATCAGTCATCCTAATCATTGATGTGAGCGATGCCATGCCGGCGGTTGCGCACACGCACTTCGCCCCATCTGCCCGCGCAAGCGCCGCAGCGCTGCGGCGCATGACACCGGGGCGATGCTCGCGCGCGCCGTTATAGCAGCTCGAACGTGTCGACCACGGTCGTGCGCGCACGCTGGCGCGAGCCGAAGCGCGGCTCACTCGCGCGGAGCTGGCGCGTGAAGCCGATGAACGGCACACCGTGTTCGAGAAACGGCCCTTCCGTCTTGCGAAAGCCGAACTGCTCATAGAAGCCGCGCAAGCCGACCGGCGCGCTCACGCGCACGGCGCGCCCCGGCCAGCGTTGCGCGATCGCTTCCAGCACGCGTTCGATCAGCATCTCGGCCGTGCCGTCGCCGCGCCGCATCGGACTCGTGAGCACCTTGTCGATGGTGATCTCCGGATCTTCCGCGTCGCCCGGTTGCACGCGCGCATAAGCGAGAATCGGCATAGGCCGCGCCATGTCGTCCGCCGCAAACACATGCAGCGCGTTTTCATCACGGCCATCGGCGTCGAGGCAGACGTGTGACTGTTCGACCACGAATACCGCGCTGCGCGCCCGCAAGATCACATAGAGCTCGCGTGCCGAGAGCTGATCGAATTCCAGCGTTTTCCAGTTCATCCGGTTCCTCAGCGATCAGTGGTTCAACAGAGGCCGGCATTGCATGCCGCCCTCGACGGCCCGCTCGGCACGCGGCGCATCTGTCATGGCTACACGGTACATCCGCGAAACGGCAGTTTCCGTGCGCCATCGCACCGACGCTGGAGGTTGACGATTCTTAAATAGCCCTACCGGTGAACGGCGTCGCAGCGACGCTCTGCACATGGCAGACGATAGCCGTAGGCGTGACGCAGTCACATGCGTCGACAGCGCAGCGATGCGGACCGGGGCGATAACGACAAAAAAACCGCACCTGTAGCGGGTTTTCGTCAAGACCTTTCGAAGACTGATGGATCACAAGGGGCACCACAAAATGAAGAACGAATTGCGCCGCATCCTTTCCGAATCCGCCCGCCTCGATGTTTCCCCCGATAGCCTCGCGGACAACGCCGATCTCTACGCCGCGGGTCTGTCGTCGCTTGCGACGGTGCATGTGATGCTGGCCATCGAAGAAGCGTTCGACATCGAGATTCCCGACCGTCTTCTGACGCGGCGCCTGTTCTCGAGCATCGATTCGATGGCCGCTGCGATCGTCGAATTGCAGCAGGCGAAAGCAGCATGAACGCGCCGCTCATGGACGCGTCGGCGCCGCGCAGCGAAGCGCCGGCGCACGACGGCGCGGATGCGGCCGTACAGCTGAGCGCGCTCGATGCCAAGCCGTGCTGGCGCGCCGCGGCGCATCGCTGCAGTGCGGTAGCCGCGCAATTCGCCGATGCAGTGGACCGCGACGCGCGCTTCCCGAGCGAGGCATTCGATGCGCTCAAGCGCGAACGTCTGCTGTCGGCGATGGTGCCGGCGGCATTCGGCGGCGCGGGGCTGTCGCTCGCGGAAGTCGGTGCCATTTGCGAGACGCTCGCGCAAGGCTGTGCGTCCACTGCGATGGTGTACGCGATGCATCAGATCCAGGTCGCGTGCATCGAGGCCCACGGCAGCGAGTCGGCCTGGCACCGGCATCTGCTCGGGCAGCTGGTCGAGCATCAATGGCTGCTCGCTTCGGCCACCTCGGAGGAAACCATCGGCGGCAACATGCGCACGAGCGCATGTTCGGTCGAACTCGACGGCGCGCGCTTGCGCATCGAGAAGCTGGCACCGACCATTTCGTATGGCGCGCACGCGGACGGCATCCTGATCACCGCGCGCCGCACGGCCGAGTCGGCCGCCGCGGACCAGGTGCTGGTCGTCGCGTTGCGTGACGACATCCAGCTGGAAAAGCGTGGCGGCTGGGACGCGATGGGCATGCGCGGCACTTGCAGCGAGGGCTTCCGGCTCGTCGCGACGGGACTTGCCGAGCAGATCCTCGCGACGCCGTTCGCCGAGATCGCCGACCAGACCATGCTGCCCGTCTCGCACACGCTGTGGGCTGCCGTGTGGACCGGCGTCGCCGGCGACGCGGTGAACCGCGCCAAGGCGTTCTTTCGCGCCCAGGCTCGCGGGAAGCCCGGCTCGGTGCCGCCCGCCGGGTTGCGCCTTGCCGAAGCGGTCGGTCTGCTGCAGATGATGCAGGCGCGGCTGGCGGTCGCGCTCGAAGCGACGCGCACGGCCCACCTCCCCCGCCACGGCGGCGCACAAGCGGATGCGCCGCTCGCCGCGCAGCTCGGCTTTGCGTCCGACATGAACACGCTGAAAACCAGCATCTCGACCACCGCGCTGCAGGTCGTCCACGAAGTGCTGATGATCTGCGGAATGGCAGGCTACAAGAACGGCACGCCGTACAGCGTCGGGCGTCACTTGCGCGACCTGCACTCAGCGCCGCTGATGATCAATAACGACCGCATCGCGCAAAACACAGCGAGCCTGCTGCTCGCACAGCGCCCTGCCGCCCCGGGAAGAGCCTGAATGAACAACACGACACCTACCGCTGCCGCAGCCGGTGCGGCGGCCGAGCCCTGCACGGCACCGGCCTTTCGCGACGAGTTGCTGGCCGCGGGCCTGCTGATCGACACCGGCGAAAACGGCCTGTATGGCCGCAGCCAGGTTTTCGAAGACGTAGTGGACCGTTTGAACGTGGCGATCACGCATCTGGGCGCGGACCAGCAGCCGGAAGTGCTGCGCTTCCCGCCGGCCATGCGTCGCACCGATTTCGAGGACAGCGAATACCTGAAGAGCTTTCCGACGCTGGCCGGCACCATTCATTCGTTCTGCGGCAACGACATGGGCCACCAGCGCCTGTTGCGCGCGTTGGACGATGCGCTGTGCGAGAGCGGCGACGCGCGCAGCGATGCATGGATGGCGCAGCAAAAACCCACGCGCGTGGTGCTCACGCCCGCCGCCTGCTATCCGGTCTATCCGGTCATCGCCCGACGCGGCGCGCTGCCCGCCGACGGCTGCACCATCGACGTGTTGTCGTATTGCTTCCGTCACGAACCGTCGCTCGACCCGGGCCGCATGCAGATGTTCCGGCAGCGCGAATACGTGCGCCTGGGCAACGCCGAACAGGTGATGGCATTCCGCCAGATGTGGATAGAACGCGGCTCGCTGCTGGTGACGCTGCTGCAGTTGCCACTCGACGTCGAGCTCGCCAACGATCCGTTCTTCGGGCGCGGCGGCAAGATCATTGCCGACAGCCAGCGTGCCCAGGCGCTGAAGTTCGAGCTGCTGATCCCGGTCGCGGACCCGCGCGGCAAGACGGCGTGCCTGTCGTTCAACTATCACATGGAGCATTTCGGCGCGATCTGGAAGATCGCGTGTCAGGACGGCTCGGTGGCGCACACGGGCTGTGTCGGCTTCGGCATGGAGCGCATCACGCTCGCGCTGTTGCGCCATCACGGGCTCGACGTGAACCGCTGGCCGGACGACGTGCGCGCGCTGCTCTGGGGCGACACCGAAGCACGCGTTGCACAGGGCATGCAGCAAATCCACGCGACGCAACGTACAGGAACCGGCGCATGAACCCGTCTTCGATCACCGCGGCTATCGGTACGCCTTGCGCGTTGCCGTTGGACGGTGGCCTGCCGGCTCAAGGCACGGTTTGCGCGCGTTCGCGCGAGCACGTCCCGCACGCGCTGCACCGGGGCGAGCGCGTGTGGCAGGAGACCAACTGCTACGTCGATCTGTGGATCGAACTGCTGCACGGCTTCGGGCTCGATCCGCGCGCGGCGCTCGCTTTCACCGTCACGCAGGATTTCGAGGGCGACCAGTTCACGTTCTTCAAGTTTCCGCTCGAAGATCTCGAACGGCTGTACGGCGCGCAGGTGCAGGAACTGGCTATCTACGATTCGCTCGAAGCCCGGGTGCTTGCACAGACTCTGCGGGGCCACACGGTGCTGGTCGAGGTGGACGGCTATTACCTGCCGGATACGCGCGCCACCTCGTATCGCCGCGAGCATCCGAAGACCACCATCGGCATCGACTTCATCGATCCTGACGCACGCCGCCTCGGCTACTTTCACAACACCGGCTATCACCGCCTCGACGGCGACGACTACGACGGCGTGTTCCGCAAGCTGGCGCAGTTCGCGCAGCAACCCGACCTGCTGTTTCCGTACGTGGAATTCGTCAAGCAGGCGCGGCCCGCGCTGGAGGGCACCGCGCTCGCGGATGCGTCGGCGGAACTGCTGTGCGCGCACCTGCTGCGCCGCCCGCTCGGCAATCCGGTGTCGCAATGGCGTGCCGCGTTTCCCGCGCACCTCGACATGCTGCTCGAGCGCGGCGAAGCGTTCTTCCACCCGTATTCGTTCAACCTGATGCGTCAGCTCGGCGCGAACTTCGAGCTTCTGTCGAGGTATCTGCAGTGGCTCTCGAGCCAGGGTTTCGGCATTCCGCAGTCGATCACCGATTGCGCGCAGCGTATCGCGGCGGAGTCGATGGTGATGCAGTTCCGGCTCGTGCGGGCCATCGCGCGCGGCCGACGCGACACCTGTGAAGATTGCTTCGACGTACTCGAAAGCGCTTATGAAAACACGCTGCCGCCGCTCGCCGCGCTGGTGTGCTGACACGCGTTTCGCACAGCGTCCGCTAGTCGGGAGTTCGCCGTGGATGCACTGATGCTGGAGCCGGCCGCCGACGAAGGTGGCGACGGCAGCGGCCGGCTTGCGGCTGCGACCATCGCCCGTCAGGACGTGCAGACCGCGCCGACAGACCCGCCGGACGATACGGACGTGAACGCCGCCAGCGTGGACAGCACGCCTGAATCGCTTTGGCCGCAGCGGCTCGAGATCGGCTGGCAATGTCTCAGCACGCCAGCGGGCGCCTTCGAATCGCCACTGGATTTACCGGCGCACGGCTGGCTCGAAGCGCAGGTACCGGGCACGGTGGCTGGTGCACGCCGCGCGGCGGCCCAGCTCGACATCAACGATCCGCCCCCGCTCGCGTTCGACGATCACTGGTATCGCATCACGCTGTCCGGTGTCGGCAAACGCCGCTTGCGCCTGCACGGACTCGCGACCCTATCCGAAGTGTGGCTCGACGGCGTGAGGCGACTGGAATCCGATTCGATGTTCATCGCACATGATCTGGACATCGAACTCAATGGCACGACCACGCTCGCGCTCCGCTTTCGCTCGTTGACCCCTGCATTGACGCAGAAGCGTGCGCGCGCGCGCTGGCGGCCACGGCTCGTGTCGCCGCCCACCTTGCGCAACGTGCGCACCACGCTGCTCGGCTACATGCCCGGCTGGTGCCCCTCGATCCAGGCAGTCGGCCCATGGCGCCCTGTCGAATTGCTAGGCAGCACGCCGCACGCGTTCGATACCGTCGATCTGATGAGCCGGATGGAAGGCAACGACGGCGTCGTTTCGCTGACGTTACGTTTCGTGAATCCGCACGACCCTGCCGCCTGCCGCGCAACGCTCGAATGCGGCGCGGCTATATCGTCATTGAAGTGGAGCGATGCCCACACACTCAGCGGCAGCGTGCGCGTAGCTGACCCACGACGCTGGTGGCCACACACGCACGGAACCCCCACTTTATATCCTGTCACGTTGCAATTGGATGACGGCTGTGCAACGCGTCACGCGCTCGGTCCGATCGGCTTTCGCAGCATCGAGGTGGAACGCGGCGCCGACGGCGCCGGTTTCGCGTTGCGCGTGAACGGCGTACCGGTGTTTTGCCGCGGCGCATGCTGGAGCAGTGCGGACCTCGTCACGCTCGCCGGCACCGATGCACAACTACGGCATACGTTTGCGCTGGCTCGCGACGCGGGCATGAACATGCTGCGCGTAGGCGGGACGATGGTGTACGAGTCGGACGCGTTTTACGCACTCGCCGACGAATACGGGATTCTCGTGTGGCAAGACTTCGCGCTGGCCAACTTCGACTATCCGAACGATGCCGCATTCAGAACGTCGATCGAGCGTGAAGCGAGCCAGTTTCTGATCCGCACGCGGCGCTTCGCAGCGCTCGCGGTGCTGTGCGGCGGCAGCGAAGCCGACCAGCAGGCCGCGATGTTCGGCCTGCCGCCAGCAGGGCGCGCACAAGACGTGTTCACGGCACACCTGCCGGCAATCGTCGCGCGCGAACGGCCGGACCTGCCCTATGTCGGCAACTCGCCGTCGGGCGGCCCGTGGCCGTTTTCCACCGACGAAGGCATCACCCACTACTATGGCGTGGGCGCCTATCAGCGTTCGCTCGACGACGTGCGCCGCGCAAGGGTGCGCTTCGCCGCGGAATGCCTCGCATTCGCCAACGTGCCCGACGACGCGACCTTGCGCGACGCGCTCGGCACGCGAAACCCGCACGATCCGCGCTGGAAGGCCGCCGTGCCGCGCGACCCTGGCGCGGGCTGGGATTTCGACGACGTGCGCGACCACTATCTGCACACGTGCTACGGTGTCGACGCTGCGCGGCTGCGTTACGAAGACAATGAGCGCTATCTGGATCTGTCGCGCGCCGTGGTGGCGGAACTGATGAGCGAGGTCTTCGCCGAATGGCGGCGTGCGGAGTCCCACTGCGGCGGCGCGCTCGTCTGGCAGTTGCAGGATCTGCGCTGCGGCGCGGGATGGGGCGTGATCGATGCCACAGGACGGCCCAAAAGCGCGCTACACGGGCTGTCGCAAACGTTGCAACCGGTACAGGTGGTCATCACCGACGAAGGGCTCAACGGCCTCGACGTTCATCTGATCAACGAGCGAGCGCAAACGTTTAGCGCGCAACTGGAACTGCTCTGCCTGCGCGACGGCAAGGTATGCGTTGCCAGCGCGAACTGCCCGGTCGAGCTGCAGCCGCACAGCGTGCAACGCGTCAGTGCGGCCGCATGCCTAGGCCAGTTCTTCGACTTCACGCATGCCTACCGTTTCGGCCCGCGCGCGCACGACGTCACAATTGCAACACTGCGCGATGCGGCGAGCGGCGCGATGTTGTCGGAAGCATTTCACCTGCCTGATCGGCGGGTGCACGAGCGTCGGGATCTCGGCCTCACGGTGGCCGTCGAGCACACGGCTGACGGCTGGCGCCTCGTCGTCGAAGCGCAGCGCTTTGCGCGCTTCGTCCACATCGTCGACCCGCACTATCGGGCCGCGCACGACTGGTTTCACCTCGCGCCTAACCGCCCTCGCATCGTGCCGCTCATCGCGACGGCCCCCTTCGCCTCGCCGCAAACAATGGTTGCGCGCGCAGCCAACTTCGCATGCAAAGATGATGCAACATGTGCGGCACCCTCGGGTGAAGTGCGCGCAATCAATGCGATATCCGCCACGTTCTACGGCTGAGCGTTCCGCTGAGCTAGGCGGTCCTTCGCCAGCGGCGAAAAATCTCACGCTACGCGCGTGCATATGTCTGTTTGCCGGCATCACTGTTGGTTCTCGTACGACTCCCTGCCCTCCAAAAACGCGAACCGTACGGCAGCGAACGCAGCCCATTGAACACTTCTGAATCAATTCCGGCACATCCCGGACATCGCATTACGACGAGCACTGGAAGGGCCTCGCAACCCTCAGACAACTGCAGGCGAATCGCCGAAACTAGCTGCAAACCCAATGCCATCAATGCGTGGCATCGTTTCGCCCGGGGCGGCGCAGGACACCCCTCCAGGCGAGGCGTTGTGCAGAAGTGAAACAAAAAGACTCCTCTTGCGCGACCCGTTGGCCGCCGGCGATTCGCTGCGCCGCACCCGGGCTCGCTTTGCCTGCCATTGGCACGCTCCTCGCTAATATCCCTGCGCAGCACGGCGCCGCCCCATCGAGTTTTAAAAGAATGCCGGTGACGCAAGGCCAATACGGGGCCGGTCCTGTTCATCCTGCGCTGCTCGCCGGGCAGCATGTGGTTCTCACTGGATGCAGGCACCGGATCAAAAACAGAAAGTCGCCACACCGCGGCTTTCACGCGAGGACCGATCATGTTGACACTTCAATCAGATCTGCACGGTAACCATTTGCTCGGCGCATTGCCGTCGCACGAATGGCAAGCGCTAGCTCCCCACCTCGAACTGGTTCATCTGCGCACCGAGCAGTTGCTGTGCGATTCCGGCCAACGCATTCATCACGTCTACTTCCCGACCACGGCCATCATCTCGATGCTCTCCACGATGGAAGACGGCAGCTCCGTCGAAATCGCCGCTGTGGGCCGCGAAGGCATGACCGGCGTACCGGTCCTTACCGGCGGCGAAACCATGCCGAACCGCGTGCAGGTGCAATGCGCCGGCTTCGCGTACCGGATGAGCGCCCAAGCGCTCAAGCAGCAATTCGCCCGCTCGGATTTCCTGCGCCGCCTGATGCTGCTGTATATGCACGCCCTGCTCACGCAAGTCGCGCAAACCGCGGCCTGCAATCGTCACCACGCGCTGAACAAACAACTGTGCCGCTGGCTGCTGATCGAGGTGGATCGCGTTGCGTCGAACGATCTGACGGTGACGCAGCAACTGATCGCCGACATGCTCGGCGTGCGCCGCGAAGGCATTACCGAAGCCGCCGGCAAACTGCACGACGAAGGCCTGATCCACCACAGCCGTGGGCACATCAAGGTGCTGGACCGCAAGGGCCTCGAAGCGCGCGCATGCGAATGCTACGGCCTCGTCAAGCGTGAGTTCGACCGTCTGCTGCCGCGCCTGCGCCAGGCCGAAGCCGTCGAATAAACGCTGCACCGTTCGACCTGTGAAGAAAACCGAAATATGTTCAGGAATACTGCGCGTTGTCTCGACGCACTCTTCGTGATTGCGGGAGGGCTGCTTGCTCACTGGCTGCGCTACGCCGCGCCTGTGCCGTTGTCGGACACGCAGTGTCTTCTGATCGCCTTCAACTGCGTGCTCGTGCTGCTGCTGTTTCCTGGCTTCGGCGTGTATGAGAGCTGGCGCGGCAAAGCGTTGGCTCCAGTGTTGGCGAGAATCGCCGCGGCGTGGATGGTCGTGGTCGCCGCCGGCCTGGTACTGGCGTTCACGCTGCACCGGGTGGATGCGGTGTCGCGTCTATGGTTCGGCTATTCGACGCTGACCTCGGGTGCGCTGATCGTCGCGACGCGATGCGCGATGCACGTCGTGCTGCGCAGCGTGCGAAGCCACGGGATCAACATGCGCACGGTCGCGATCGTCGGAGCGCCCGGGTTTTCGCGCACCCTGCTCGCCCACCTCGAACATGCGCCGCAAGCCGGCTTCAAACCGGTCTGCGTGTTCGACACCAGCGTCGAAGGCGCGGGCGCGTATGGCCCGCGTCTTGGCCGCCTGCCGGTGCTGACCGATCTGGACGCGTTCGCCGACAAGGTGCGCGACGAGCGCGTGAACGAAGTGTGGCTCGCGCTGCCCCTTTCCGAGGAGCATACGCTGTACCGCTTCACGCGCACCTTCAGACACGACTTCGTGAACTTGCGCTTCATTCCGGACGTGCGCAGCCTCTCCCTATTCCGGCAGGCGCCGGTGGACGTGGTCGGTTTGCCCACGCTCAACCTGAGCGCGACGCCCATCTCGCCGCCGCAGATGTGGGCGAAGCTGATGTTCGACCGCCTGTTCGCGGCGCTGGCGCTGCTCGCGCTCGCACCGGTGTTGATCGTGCTCGCAATCGGCATCAAGCTCGGTTCGCGCGGCCCGGTATTTTTTCGCCAGACGCGCAAGGGCGTCGACGGCCAGCCGTTCGCCATCTACAAGTTCCGCTCGATGAGCGTGCATCATGAAGCGCACGGTCAGATCACCCAGGCCACCCGCAACGACGCACGCGTGACGAAGCTGGGCGGCTTCATGCGCCGCACGAGCCTCGACGAGCTGCCGCAATTCCTGAATGTGCTGCTCGGACAGATGTCGGTGGTCGGGCCTCGCCCCCACGCAGTCGAGCATGACGATCTCTATAAAGACCAGGTGTATGGCTATATGCACCGCTATCGCATCAAGCCCGGCATTACCGGCTGGGCCCAGGTGAACGGCTATCGCGGAGCGACCACCAAGGTGGAGAAGATGCAGGCACGGGTCAAGTTCGACCTGTTCTACATCGACAACTGGTCGTTCTGGTTCGATATGAAAATCGTGCTCCTCACGATCTTCAAAGGCTTTGTCGGGCGCAATGCATTCTGATCGGGCGATCGGGGCGCCACGCGTGACATACCTGTTCCTTGCCGACGCCGGTTTCTTTAGCGTGTCGATCAAGCTTTGCCTCACTGCACGAATACCCGAGCCCGGGCGGCCGGTGCCGTTCGTCGCTTACTCGATCAACCCACCATTGCAACAGCGCCAGACAGAGAAGCGCCGGCTGCCGACGGCTTAGTTGCAGGCCGCCGGCACCGGCGCGGATTGAACGATCAACAGTGCGCGCAAGCTCATCGTGCCGTGCTGGGCACGGCACGATCCTGGCGCTGCCCGACTTTCACAGAAAGGCGCTGACGTCGATATGAAAGCGCGAGGCCAACGCTTTCGCGACTTTCTTGCTGATCGAGCGGCGGCCCGCAAGAATATCGCTTACCACCGTGGGCGACGCGATACCTATCAGATCTTTCTGCTTGAGCCCGTGCGTTGCGAGCAGATGCCGCAACACTTCGCGCGGCTCGGCTTTTGGAATCGCCACGCTGTGCGCTTCCCAGCGTGCGATCAGATCCGTGACGATCGCGTGCAGATCGGCAAGCGGATCCTCCCCATTACCGCTCAGATGATCGGAGAGCGTGTTGGCTACCCGCACCATCTGCTGGTAGTCCTCTTCGTTACGAATGGGTCTGATCGGCAACTGGCTACGCAGCATGGCCCACGTTTGAGCAACATCGGGAAAAGCTCCCGGAAGGCGATCGGCGTTCATGAGATTAGATTCTTCCTCGTCCAAGGGTCGTACTCCGCATGCGTCAGTAATCGACGAACGAATAACGACTGCCTGTTGCAGTGAATCGCCGCGATGAGCCAGGACCGCGTGTCGCGCACATGGAAACCCTGGATTGAAGCGGCACGTAGTCCTCGCCGGCGAACATCTGCTTCAGGTCGTTATAGCCATACGCGAGGCAAGCCAGCGCCAGCGGGCACCACGCAAATTGCCCACTGTGCACGCCCCGTTGTTTTTTAAAACCCAGCAACGCATTGTTGACGTGACCCGCCTCGTCCTTGCCCGCCCGTGCCCGCGCTTCGAACTTGCGCGCGCCACCTGCGAGGCCGAACGGAGCGAATCGACAGCGACAGCCGGCCGGACGCCTGCACCCGAACGGCTCGTTACAGCCTACTGCGATACGACGAAAAGCCTTTTGTTCGTGCATTGAGCCATTCACAAGCGCCAATGAATCGAATCCGTTCCTGCGCCGCGGCCCCGAGCAACGCGTCAGCTCAAAAGTCGGACGCACGCGGCGTGAGGGCGTCGGCGTCCCCCGCGGCTTCCGGATGCCGGTTCTCTCGCTCGCCCAATAGTTCGGGCTGCCACACGGCGCCGCTGCGTTGCCCTGCCGGCACCGGTTGACGCGTGCCCGCCGCCGCGATCGTCCGCGTGACCTCGGCCATGAACGCGCGCCGGAACACCGCTGGCGCAAAACGCTCGGCGTTCGCGCGGCAGGCCGCTGGGCTGATATGCTCGCGCAACCGTTCAAAGCGGGCGATCGCGCCCAGTATCGACGCAACCGTTTGGGCTCCGAAATAGATGCCGGTCGCGCGCGTCTCGCCGACCGGCACCACCGCTTCGAGCGCAACGCCCTTGCCGAGCGCAATGACCGGCGTGCCGCACGCTTGCGCTTCGAGCGGGACGATGCCGAAGTCTTCTTCCGCGCAGACAAAAGCCCGCGCACGTTGCAGGTAGTCTTTCAAGACCTCGAACGGCTGGTAGCCGAGAATGGTCACGTTCGGTGCGGCTTTGGCGCGAAGCGGGGCCGCCTGCGGCCCGTCGCCGATCACGATCAGCTTGCGCTGCGGCGTTGCGTTGAACGCGTCGACGATCAGATCGACGCGTTTGGCCGGCACCATGCGTGCTACCGTCAGATAGAAGTCGTCCTTATCCGAGCGGGGCTCGAAGCGATGCACCTCTACCGGCGGCGGAATCACCGCGGCTTCGCGCCCGTAGGCTTTCATCAGACGCCGCGCGCCGAAGTGCGAATTCGCGATCAGTCGGTCGACGCCGCGCGCCGACTGCGCATCCCAGTTGCGCAGGTAGTGCAGCATCGCGCGCGCCGCCCACGACCTCGGTCCGCGCGTCAAATCCGCTTCGCGCAGATATTCGTGTTGCTGATCCCACGCGCAGCGCAGCGGCGCGTGCACGTAACTCACATGCGTTTTTCCCGGTCTGACGGGCACACCTTTGGCGACCGCCGAACAGCTGGAGACGACGAGATCGTATTCGGATAAATCGAGGCGTCCGATGGCGAGCGGCATCAAGGGCAGATACGCGCGATAACGCCGCCGCGCGAACGGCAGGCTCTGAATGAACGACGTGGTGACGGGCCGACCGCCGAGCAGCTTGCGGTCCTCGAGAAAGTCGACCACGCTGAAGAGGTCCGCTTCGGGAAAGCATTCGACGATCTGCGCGAGCACCTTCTCCGCACCGCCGGGTGCGTCGAGCCAGTCGTGCACGATCGCCACTCTCATGATCTCCCTGCCTGTCGGAACGCCTCTGGGGCTCAACAACGAGTGTATGTGCCACATTCCTCGCCGTGCGTGCGCGTGCCCACATTGGACATCTGACAGTGCGCGAATAATTGCGGCTTTTCGTTCGCCCGAGGTGAGCGGCGCCCGGATGCCTGGCCTGGGTGATTGGCGTAGCGGGCGCGAGCGCGCGAGCATCGCGGATGGCGTGCGCGTGACCGCTTTGCAACGGCATGCGCACAACCGATAAAAGCAGTGAATGCGCTGTGCGCAGGTCGATCGAAGCCGGGCCGTTTGGCCGGTGATCATCAATCAGGTGAATGTGCGGGCGCCGAGCGACGCCGAGTGACGCGGGGTGACGCCGAGCGACGCCGGGTGGGTCGACGCGATCCCGCCTTGCGTGCCGGACCGCCACGCCACGCATCGACTCGACAGGTATGACACGCAGCGGCAATCGAGACGAAGCGCGCGCAAGCCCTCACGGCGACTCGCGCGCGGGTTCAACGCATGCGGCTCAATCCTTGCGGTACTCGATCGTTTCTACGCCGGAGTCCGTGCCGAGCAGACACAAATCCGCGCCACGGCCCGCGAACAGGCCGACCGTGACCACCCCGGGCCATGCGTTGACGTGCATCTCGAGCGTGCGCGGATCGCTGATACGCAAACCCTTCACGTCGATGATCTCGTTGCCATTGTCGGTGATGAACGGCGAACCCTCCTGGGTCACGCGCACCACTGGCACACCACCGAGCGCGGTGACACGGCGGCCGATCGCGGTGCGCGCCATCGGCACCACCTCGATAGGCAGCGGGAAGTTGCCGAGCGTGTCGACCAGCTTGCTCGCGTCCGCGATGCAGACGAACACGTCCGACACCGACGCGACGATCTTCTCACGCGTGAGCGCGCCACCGCCGCCCTTGATCATCGCGCCGCTGCGGTCGATCTCGTCGGCGCCGTCCACGTAGACGGGCAGCGAATCAATTTCGTTGAGGTCGAACACCTTGATGCCGTGCGACTGCAAACGCGCCGTGGTGGCGAGCGAACTCGACACCGCGCCGCGATAGCGTGCCTTGTTGGCGGCGAGCGCGTCGATGAAGCAGTTCGCGGTGGAGCCGGTGCCGACGCCGATCACTGCGCCGTCAGGCACGGTAGCACTGACGTAGTCGGCGGCGGCCTGGCCGACCAGTTGTTTGAGTTCGTCTTGAGTCATGGGAAAGGCTGGCGAGCAGTGGAAACCACTAGTTTACCGGAGTGAGACGCGCGCAGTGGCACCCCCGCGCCGGGGGATCACTTCTTCACCGCCCGCTGCCGCACCGCTTCGAACAGACACACACCGCTCGCCACCGAGACGTTCAGGCTCTCGACCGTGCCCGCCATCGGAATCTGCATGACGACATCGCAAGTGTCACGGGTGAGACGGCGCATGCCCTCGCCTTCGGCGCCCATCACGAGCGCGACCGGCCCGTCGAGCTCGGTGTCGTAGAGGCTTTTGGTCGCTTCACCCGCCGTGCCGACGACCCACACGCCAGCGTCCTTCAGTTCGCGCAGCGCCCGCGCCAGATTGGTGACCGTGATGTACGGCACGGTGTCGGCCGCGCCACTCGCCACCTTCGCTGCGGTCGCATTCAAACCGACCGCGCGATCGCGCGGCGCGATCACCGCGTGTGCGCCGGCGGCATCGGCCACGCGCAGGCAGGCGCCGAGATTGTGCGGATCGGTCACGCCGTCGAGCACCAGAATGAGTGGCGAACCGTTGATTCCGTCGAGCAGTTCCGCCAGGTTCTGCGCGAGCGGCATGTCGCCCGCGCGGGCCACCACGCCCTGGTGACGCTCGGTGTGAGCGAGACCCCATAGACGCGTTTCGTCGGCGGCGATCAGACGGACGCCGGCTTCTTTTGCAGAATGCAGGAATTCGGTCATGCGACGGTCTTTGCGCGTCGCGTCGTAATAGACATCTTCGACCGTCGACGCATCGTGGCGGATGCGCGCGGTCACTGCGTGGAAACCGTATAAAACCTTAAGACGTGCCATGACTGAACAACCTTTGATTGAGCACGCGTTCAACGCGTGCCGCTGTGATGAATACGAGCCTGAGTGCTTCGCTCGAGTAATGGTTTGTAGCTACCTGCCGCGCGGACGCCAGTGCGTACGTCAGGGCGTACGTCCCTGCAGCCGTGGCTGCGATAAAACGCAGACCGCGCGCAACCGGCACGTAGGAACGTGCCCGATGCGCGCGGTTCAGGACGAGTGAGCGTTTCAGCGCTTCTTGCGTGCGGTCGCTTTCGGCGCCGCCTGGGCCGCAGCGCCGTGCTTCTTCGGCGCGCCACGTGCGGCGCGCGCCTCGCTAACGGCTGCGCTTTGCCCGGAGGCGGCCTTATTGCGCCGCGCGCCCGGCGCCGCCGCGCCACCCTCGAGCGGCGGCAACGCGCGCACGCGCGCGCCGCCAGTGTCACTCGAACCCTTGTCGGCCAGCGAGCCGCGCGCGGCCGGCGGCTTGATCGGCGTGTCGCGCACGAGCCGGAAGTCGATCTTGCGTGCGTCGAGATCGACGCGGCTCACCTGCACGCGCACGCGATCGGACAGACGGTAACGAATGCCGGTGCGCTCGCCGCGCAACTCGTTCTTGATTTCGTCGTACTGGAAGTAGTCCGAGCCGAGTTCGGTGACGTGCACGAGTCCTTCGATGAACAGCGAATCGAGCTGCACGAAAATGCCGAACGACGTGACGCCATTCACCATGCCGCCATACTCCTCGCCGAGCTTGTCGCGCATGAAGTAGCACTTCAGCCAGGCTTCGACGTCACGCGACGCTTCGTCCGCGCGGCGCTCGTTGGCCGAGCAGTGCAGCCCCAGTTCCTCCCAGATCGCGACATGGTTGCCGCGCTGCCGGCCGCGCTTTTCGTCGTCGGCCTGTTGCATGGCGCGGGCACGCGGCGAGAGCGCCGTATTGAGCTCGACGCCTTGCGGCGGCTGCGGCTGATATTTGCGGCCTTGCAGGATCGCGTAGATCGCGCGATGCGTGAGCAGGTCGGGATAGCGGCGGATCGGGCTCGTGAAGTGCGCATACGCCTCGTACGCGAGACCGAAGTGGCCGATGTTCTCCGGACTGTAGACCGCCTGCTGCATCGAGCGCAGCAGCATGGTTTGCAACATCTGTGCATCGGGCCGCTCGCGGATCTGCGCCATCAGCGCGGCGTAGTCGCTCGCGTGCGGCGTGTCGCCCCCGCCGAGCGTGAGGCCCATGCCGCGCAGGAACGTGCGCAGATTTTCGAGCTTCTCCGCGGTCGGCCCGGCGTGCACGCGGAACAGTCCCGGATGCTTGTGGCGCTTGAGGAAATCGGCCGCGCAGACGTTCGCGGCTAGCATGCACTCCTCGATCAGCTTATGCGCGTCGTTGCGGGTGCGCGGCACGATCTGTTCGATCTTGCCCTGCGCATTGCAGACGATGTAGGTCTCGGTGGTATCGAAATCGATCGCGCCGCGTTTCTGACGCGCCGCGAAAAGTGACTTGTAGACGCCGTACAGATTCTGCAATTGCGGCAGCAATGCGGCGCGGCGCGTGGCCTCCGGACCCTTGGTGTTTTTCAGCACCGCGGCGACTTCCGTATAGGTCAGCCGCGCGGCCGAGTGCATCACGCCCGGATAGAACTGATACCCCTTCACTTCGCCGCGCGCGGTGACGACCATGTCGCACACCAGCACGCAACGGTCGACATGCGGATTAAGCGAGCACAAACCGTTCGACAGCTTCTCCGGCAGCATCGGAATCACGCGGCGTGGGAAGTACACCGAGGTGCTGCGCTCGATCGCGTCGGCGTCGAGCCCGCTGTTGGGCAGCACGTAGTGCGACACGTCCGCGATCGCGACGATCAGCCGGAAGCCCTCGCCGCGGCCGACCTGGATCGGCTCGCAATACACCGCGTCGTCGAAGTCGCGCGCATCTTCGCCGTCGATCGTGACGAGCGGCACGTCGCGCAGATCGATCCTGTGGCGTGCGTCGACGGGACGGACTTCGTCGGGCAGCTTCGCGGCTTCGGCTAGCGCGTCGGCGCTGAACTCGTGCGGCACGCCGTATTTGCGCACCGCGATTTCGATTTCCATGCCGGGGTCGTCGATATCGCCGAGCACCTCGGCCACGCGGCCTAGCGGCTGCGAGTGCCGGCTCGGAAAATCGGTCAGCTCGACCACCACCACCTGGCCGACCTTGGCTTTCTTGGTGTTCTGCGTGATCAGAATGTCGTGGCCGATGCGCTTGTCTTCGGGCGCGACGATCAGCGCGCCGTTTTCATTGAGCAGCCGGCCGATCACGCGCTTGTTGGCGCGATCCGTGACCTCGACGACGTGCCCTTCCGGACGGCCGCGCCGGTCATAACCGACGATGCGCGCGAGCACGCGGTCGTTGTGCATGACCTTTTGCATCTCGGCGGTGGGCAGAAACAGATCGTCCTGGCCGTCGTCGCGAATCAGGAAGCCGTAGCCGTCGCGATGACCCTGCACACGGCCCGCCACGAAGTTCGACGGATGCGTCAGCTGATAGAGATTGCGCTGATCGAGCCGGATCTGGCCGTCGCGCTCCATCGCGCCGAGGCGCTTGAAAAATCCTTCGCGCTCCTGGCGCTTGATCGACAGCGCTTCGGCGATGTCGTTCGCGGCAAGCGGCGCTTCACTCGTGCGCAGGACGCCAAGAATTTCTTCGCGGCTTGGAATCGGATACGGGAATTTGCTCAAGGGCTTGTCGATGATTTTTTCTCGTTGCATGGACGTCGGTCGGCGATGTGGCTCGGCTTGGAATGCGTTTGCGCTGCGCTTGATTCGCAGTTGCGATTGCACTGGAAACTGCTCGGGTCCGGCTCGTTCAAGGCTGAGTCGACGGGCGTGTGCGCACCGTGCCAACGAACTACTGCCAGGCATTCTAACACCCGTCTCGCGCGCCACGCGGCCCGTCAATAGTCGCGCGAAGGCGTACGCGGCGGCGTCGGCGGCTTGTTGGAGCAAGTTTTGCGAGGCGCTTGACAGGTCCTAATCTGTCGCTATAATGTCGGTCTTTGCTGGTCATCACCTGCCCAGGTGGCGAAATTGGTAGACGCACTAGGTTCAGGTCCTAGCGGTGGCAACACTGTGGAGGTTCGAGTCCTCTCTTGGGCACCAGATTCAACACTGAAGCCGCCTACGGGCGGCTTCAGTTTTTATGTGAAGATGTGGTTCGGTTCGCGCGTTGCTGGCGTCGTTAGCAGGACGGTAGTTGGGTAAGGAAAGCAGCGCTTTTCTGATCGGCTGAACCGGGCAGTTCGAAGGCGGAGTTTGTTTGCAGTGGGCATTGACACGCTGCACCACCTCGCTAAAATAGCGGTCTAGCTTGAAGATGTGCCCAGGTGGCGGAATTGGTAGACGCACTAGGTTCAGGTCCTAGCGGTGGCAACACCGTGGAGGTTCGAGTCCTCTCCTGGGCACCACAAGTAAGGCCGTTTAAAGAAGTTCAGAAGACCCCGTAAATCGTTGAATTTTCGGGGTTTTTTGTTTTATTGGCGTTCGAGTGGAAATACGGCAAGCCAGGTCATCGCGACACCCGCCCGGAAGCCGAAGCCCTACCCCCATCTCCTCGAACCAGAACTGCCCGATTTCCTGCGCGCGCTCAAGCAATCAACCAGCGGCCTGATTGCCTACGTCGCTCACTGTCGACGTACTCGCCCGCCTGCCACGATGAGTAGCGTGACGATTGGCGCGACCACAAACAGTTGCGAGTAACAGGCGGTATGCTGACCATAGATCCTGTCGCGGCCCATGCGAAGAGCACTCGTGAATCCACATCGGAAAAGGCGAGGTATGAGGCTTCCGTTCTACACGATCGGTCATTCGAACCGAACCCTTGAAGAATTTATCGGACTGCTGAGCGCTGCCGGCATCGGTACGCTCGCGGACATCAGAAAGATTCCCAGGTCGAGGTCCAATCCGCAGTTCAACGAAGAAACCCTTCCCGACGCGCTGGATGCATTCGATATCTCGTACGAACATATTGCCGCCCTGGGCGGACGTCGCGGAAAAGCGCTGACCTTGCCCCCGGATGCCAACGGCTTCTGGGAAAACAGCAGCTTTCATAACTGCGCCGACTATGCCCTCTCAGCAGATTTCCGCGCGGCCCTGGACCATCTCATGGAAAAGGGGCGCAAGCGGCGTTGCGCCGTCATGTGTTCGGAAGCTATCTGGTGGTGGTGTCACCGGCGCATCGTTGCCGATCATCTAATCGCGCGGGGCGAAACGGTTTTCCATATTATGGCGAGGCACCGCCTGGAACCCGCGCATCTTACGGTGGGTGCTGTCATTCAAGCCGATGGCACGGTCGTCTATCCGGGCAGCGCTGAATCGAACGCGTGACTGGCGAGGCATACACGAAGCAGGGGTGCCGGCACCCTCGCATATGCGCACCTCGGCATAGCCTTCGGCCGGCACCGGCTGCGATTGCAACGGCACGTCCATAACGCATTCAGTGGAGTCCCGGCAGGACGCGATATCGCACTGTGCTTCTATGCACGATACAGCGCGTCGTTGCTCAACAGCCGTTCCTCCCGCGCGATTCTGCCGCCCTGTAACGCAAACTGAATCGCGTACACCAAGAGGTTCTGTAAGCCGAAGTTCGATAGCAGGAAGCCTATGTCTCCAATGAAATAGCCAGATACATCGGCTGTCTTACGAAACGGTATGCGCCCGTGGAAACGGCCCCGCGGTTCGCCGGCAAAATCGCGAGCGAGCGGCGCACCAAAGCTTTGCAAACAGCTGCCAGCAGATCCCGGCGACCTGTAACGCCGCACTCACCGGCTCGGGCACAACCTGGACACCCGGGCCGAGCCGAACCGCGAGAAAGTAATATGAAGCGCCCATCGAACAGATACATGCGAACGGCGTCCAGTCGCGCCGCAGCGGGACGCGGGAGAACAGCAACAGGCCCACCGTGAAGCATTGCGCGCGGACGGCTGGCAATAACGTAACGCGTGCTGGATCGGCAAGCCCGTGGAGCATCGCCACATAGCTGAAGATATGTTCTGCAATCCTTTCTTTTGCCCCTCGATGTGGGCTCTACTGTGTTGCGTAAAGCCGGCTAGCCGTCAACCGATACCCTGCCCCGTGTGCACGACCATGATGCTCAGCGTGCCCAGGGCGATGACCGCGCCATACGGCAGCGATCCGACAGAAGACGATGCGCCGCCCTTGCCTGTCTCACCGCACTGTCCGCCCCGCGAAAGCAGGATAGCCAGCATATGGATGCCGACGGACCTCGCCGCGCGCTTGAAGGCAACTGCTGCGAGCGCCCAGACGCCGCCCATGACGCAAGTCACCAGCACGATCTCCAGCGCAAGCTCCGGCCCGACGAACGCGCGCACGGCCGCCATCAGCTTCGCGTCCCCCGCACCCATGCCGCGCAACAGGTAGAGCGGCAAGAACAGGCCGCCTCGGGTGAGCAGCCCCAACGTCCAGCGCTGGATGCCCAGGCCTGCTCCGTGCAGGCCCCACTGCACTGCGAACGCGAGCGCAAGGCCCACGAGCACCAGCACTTTCGGAATGCGTCGCTCGTGCAAATCCAAACCTGCAGCGGCGAGACCGGTGCGTCCGCAGCGCACAGAATGGCTCAATCTTGCGAAAGGTCGCAGGGAAATCGACGCGATGCACGGCCCATAACGTTTCTCTGCCGATCCGATCGAAACACCCGTTTTCGGTCGTGCGTCCATTTCGTCCCGTCCCACTGTACACGCCTGCCTTAGGGAAAACATAGGCGGCGCCCTGTCTGGCGGCAATTCCCAAATGGTTGGACAAGGCATAACATCAGGTCATGCCTAACCTTCGCAAAAAACTGCCGAGCGCCAATGCGCTGTTCGTGTTCGAAGCTGCCGCGCGCTGCGGCAACTTCACGCGCGCCGCGCAGGAGTTATACGTGAGCCAGCCTGCGGTGAGCCGCATGCTGGCGCGCATGGAAGACCGTCTCGGCGTGCGCCTCTTCGAGCGCGTGCGCGGCGGCATCGAGCTGACCGAGAACGGCAGAATCCTTTACCGGAAAATCTCCGAAGGCTTCAACGGCATTGAAGGCGCGATACGCGAGATCGAGGCGCGCGCCACCGGCGTCGAGTCGGTCACGCTGTCGGTGTCCACGGCCTTTACCACGCACTGGCTGATGCCGCGCATGAACCGGCTGAATGAGGCGTTTCCGAACGTCGACTTGCGGTTTCAGTTGATTTCGGGGCGGATCGGCGGGCCGCTAGTCGATGTCGATCTCGGCATGCGCTTCATGCACGAAGGCGAGATGGGCGAGAACTGCGTGCTGGTCATGCCGGAGACGCTGCTGCCGGTGTGCAACCGCCGCTATCACGAGAGCGCGCTCAGCGAGGCGGGCCGCGCGCACGGCGACACGGTGATCGTCATGGACGACGGCGAGCGGGGCTGGCACGACCGCTTCCAGGCGTTTGCGGCACACGGGCGGCACGCTACCAGCATGCTGAGCTTCAACGACTATGCGATCGTCGTGCAGGCCGCGTTGCTCGGCCAGGGTGTTGCGCTCGGCTGGCTCAACGTGGTGTCGTACTGGCTGCTGGACGGGGCGCTCTTGCCGGCAGAGCAGGAATTGATCGTCACCAACCGACGGTGCTGCCTGGCGTGGCCGGAGAGTCGCGCGCTGCGGCCGGTCGCGGCCGCCGTGCGCGACTGGATCATCGGCGAAACGCGCGGCGACGTGCGCGCGGTCGATCGCGCGTATCCGCAGTTGCAGCTGGAGCGCTCGCTGGGCGAGGCCGGAATGGTGATCGGCTAACGTGTTTGTCAGCTGCAACGATTCATGCGTAGTACCCGAGGATCGACTTGACCTCCATGTACTCTTCCATGCCCTCGATGCCATACTCGCGCCCGTTGCCAGACTGCTTGTATCCCCCGAACGGAGCCTGTGGGTCCCATGCCGGCTAGTTCAGATGCACCTGGCCGGACTGGATGCGAGCGGCGACCGAGCGCAGCAGTTCCCTGTCGCTGCCTTGCACGTGCCGCGCCCAGGCCGTACACGGTATCGTTCGCGATGGCGATCGCTTCTTCGACCGTGTCGTAAGGAAGGATCGCGAGGACCGGCCCAAAGATTTCCTGTTGCGCAATCGTCATGTCGGTGCGGACATCCGAGAAGATCGTCGGGCGTGCGTAAAAGCCCTTGCTGAATCCGGCGGGTCTTCCAGCGCCACCCGCAATCAGGTTCGTGCCTTCATCGATGCCTGCCTCGATGATCCGCTGCACCCTGCCGAACTGCGCGCGATTGGCGAGCGGGCCGTGGGTCGTCGCTTCGGCGAACGGGTCGCCGACGATCATCTGTTCGGTCGCCGCAAGGGCCAGCGCTTCGACCTGGACCGCGACATTGCGCGGCACGATCATGCGGGTCGGCGCGCTGCACGACTGGCCCATGTTCCGGAACGCGGCGGCGACGCCGAGCAAGACGGCTCGCGGCAGATCGGCGTCAGGTAGCACAATGTTCGGTGACTTGCCACCAAGCTCCTGTGCCACGCGCGGCAGTGTACAAACGTGGCCGCGTTTCTACGGCTGGTAAGCCGCTCGAACGGAACACGCAGCGCGTGGGATGGTTCCCGGACCTCTGCCGCCTGGGTATGCGCACCCATGACGGGCTATCTCGCGCTGCTGAGCACGAATCATGAAAAACCCCACGTCTCAGATCACTTTGGTTAAAGAACTTGCGAATTTCCTTAGTTCTTCGAACTGTGTGACCAGTTCCAGGCAGAGCACAAACGCAAGCATCGCCGAAACGCCAGGGTAGCGATCCATCCATCGCAGCACGCTGGGCGCGTAAAGACTTCGGATAGCGTCGCGCGTCATGACGTAAGTAATCACAATGCCCATCGCCGCGCCCGCAAGCAAGTCGGTGGGGTAATGAAAACCCAGATAAGCGCGCGGAGCGCAAATGAAAAGCGCGGTATAGAGCAGTGCAAAGATGCCGACCGTGCGTGAAGCGATGAAGATACCGACCGCTACGGACGTCCATAGTATGGCGTGATCGCTAGGAAAGGAACTCCAGGTTGGCAGCATGCTTTCCCGGTGCAAAATAGACACGAAGTGCTCATGCAGGCCCGGGGTGTTGATCGGCCGCGCGCGGAACGGCAAAAAGTCGGCGAGCGCACGTCCTATGAAAAGCGCCAATATACCGCTCAGCGTCGTGGCGATAACGACTTCGCGCCTCCATTGCGCGCGCTCGCCCGGGCGGAACCATAACCACCACAAGAGGGGAAGGAGCACCAGCCCCTTGAATGAGTAAAAACTCGCGACCGCGTTTATCGCATGGTTACATAACGGGCAAAAATTGAGTCTTGCCAGATAGCTTTCGAGAACCCCATCGATACTGTTCATAGTGGCAGCTATGGTGTTGGACGCAGCAAGCCGGGCCTTGCTCTTCCGTCGAAATGCGTCGACCGAGGGATCGCCGTAAATTGATCCGTTCGTAGATAAAGAATAGGCCATTTGACGGTGACGCGGAACGCACCGTTACCAATCGAGATTGCGATGGCCAGGTGCACGGCGCTCTTGCTTGCCGATTGCCGATTGCCGATTGCCGATTGCCGATTGCCAATTGCCAATTGCCAATTGCCAATTGCTAGCCAGCAGCGTCACACGACTTCACGCGGCTTCTCCTGCGTGCCCCGGACTCTCCATTACCGTTTCAATCGAAGGAATGGTCAGCGGCCAGCGAACATTGAATGAGGAGTTACAGAAGGTGCAACTGCGTGTAAATTAAGATCTTCTGGTTTGCGACCCGCCACTGCGTCTTCGAATCGGTCGCCATCGGAGTCAGTCCAGAAGAACTTCACAGGAGCCGGCATGAATGGGAAGCACAGCAAGAAAGGTCATCTCGAAGCCGCGGCGTCGCACCACGAGCAGGCCGCGCGACATCACCGCGAGGCGTCGCGGCATTTCGAGGACGGTCGAGACTTTGCGCACGCGGCGCATCAGGCGATGATGGCCCTTGGCCACACATTGCACGCAATCGATCAGGCACACGACGCTGGCGCGCATACCGCCAATGCGCCCCCGACAACGTCTGCATCGACCGGCTCACTCGTCACCGCGGCCGACGTAGCGAAGCATCACGCGGCGGCGGTGGAGCTTCACACGCAGGCCGCGCAGCACATGCGACACGCGGTCAAGCTCTTCGAACAGGACCGTAGCGCGGTCTCGCACGACGCACAGCTAGCGCTCTCTCTTGCTTTGCGTGCCTTGTCGCACAGCAATGAAGCGGCCAGACTGTTCATCAAACTCGCTGCCAGTGCTGCTTCGTGAATTGCCGCATCGAATCGGGACCGACTACCTCGCGTCTGGAATAGTCATCGGAATAGTACGGTACCCGTTAATAGCGCAAATCGAAGGCACCGGAAGCCGCACCGGTTTCCGCACGCATGCGCACTGTGTAGCACCGGATTGTCGCGCGGACCTACGGTAGTAGACCGTCAACCTCCGCGCATCATCACCTATCGCGCAATCCAGCGCCACTTCAGACTAGGCCTTTCGCTCCAGCAAGTCTGCGGCCATAGACTTCGCATGCGCTACGGCCGCTTGTGCGTCGAGGAATACACCAAGCTCCTCCCAGTGTTCTTCGACCGCGTAAGTGCCTTTCATACCGAGTGCTCTCTGGACGCGCAATTGCGCTGCGTACCTGCCGTCCTCCAATGGTCGGGCAGTCGCTACGACCTTATGCGGAAGACCGGATCTTTCTGGCTGAACCAACTCGGCAGGACTCCCAGGTATGCCGATGTCTTTCAACTCGTTCCTCGCGTTGCAGTCCGGGCAGTAGAAACACCACCCCGCCTCCTCATGATTGGATCTGACCTGCCCGCGCGCCAGCACGGCACGACATTCAACATTCTCGCAAATGAAAGGCATAGCAGTTTCCGGAGTTGTTTGAAAGAAATCCTAGCATGTCCACCGGCGACCAACCATCGGAATTGTTGCCATGCCGGAGGCTAAGGAAAACCCTTGAGCGGGAGTCGGCGAGATCGCTTTGCGCAACTGCAGAATCGCCATCATTGGATATCGCTGTGCGGAAAGCCGTCCACGGGCGCCATGGAACCCGCCCACCTTACGGAAAACGAACGCAAACCCCACGCGGCTAATACAACAATTACATTCTTCCGACATCTCGCATCCCGCCAGCATGAGAATTGCTGCCGCAGTAATAGCCGTTAAATACCGGTTCAATCATGCAAGTGCTTAACGGTCGGCGTACACTCGCCGGAAGCCATTATCAGCGGCCGTAGCCACCCGTCGTCGGACACGGGTCACTGGAGACAGAGGAGAACAATCAATGAACTGGACACGCGAACAAAGGAACGTCACGATCGCCGCCTATCTCGGGTGGACGCTCGACGCATTCGATTTCTTCCTGATGGTGTTCGTATTGAAAGACATCGCGGCAGAATTCAATACGACCATTCCGTCGGTTGCGGTCGCGATCATGCTGACCTTGATGATGCGTCCGGTCGGCGCATTGATCTTCGGCTGGCTCGCCGACAAGTACGGCCGCCGCCCCACGCTGATGCTCAACATCGCGTGTTTCTCGCTGCTCGAACTGCTGTCCGGCTTGTCGCCGAACCTGATCACCTTGCTGGTGCTGCGCGCGCTGTTCGGCATTGCGATGGGCGGCGAATGGGGCGTAGGCGGCGCACTGACCATGGAAACCGTGCCGCCCAAATCTCGCGGCATCGTCTCCGGCCTGCTGCAGGCAGGCTATCCGAGCGGCTACTTGCTAGCGTCGATCGTGTTCGGCGTGTTCTACCAATACATCGGCTGGCGCGGCATGTTCTTCGTCGGCGTGCTGCCCGCACTGCTCGTGCTGTATGTGCGCGCGCACGTGCCGGAATCGCCGGCCTTCAAGACGCTCGAAAAGAGAGCGCGGCCTGGCCTCATCGCCACCTTGAAGCAGAACGTCGGCTTGTCGCTTTACGCGATCGTGCTGATGACCGCGTTCAACGTCTTCTCGCACGGCTCGCAGGATCTGTATCCGACCTTCCTGCGCGTGCAGCGTCAGTTCGACGCGCATACGGTGTCGTGGATCACGATTACGTTGAACATCGGTGCGATCTGCGGCGGGCTGTTCTTCGGCTGGTTCTCCGAAAAGATCGGACGCAAGCGCGCAATCTTCATCGCCGCGCTGATCGCGTTGCCGGTGCTGCCCCTGTGGGCGTTCTCGAGCACACCTGTGTTGCTCGCGCTGGGCGCGTTCCTGATGCAGATCTCCGTGCAAGGCGCGTGGGGCGTCATTCCGGTGCACCTGAACGAAATCTCGCCCGATGAAATCCGCGCGACCTTCCCCGGCCTCGTGTACCAGCTCGGCAATCTGATCGCGTCGGTCAACGGTCCGTTGCAGGCGAGCGCCGCCGAAGCGCACGGCAACGACTACGCGCTCGTGATGGCGGTGGTGATCGGCGTCGTCGCCGTCGTGATTGCCGCGCTGATTCCGTTTAGCCGCGAGCGGCGCGGCATCGACATGACGCGCTCGGCCGAAGAGGTGACCGCCCATGCCGCAGGAAGCCCGGTGGGAGGACACGTTTGAGCATTTGAAGGCAACGGCTGTTTCGTCCGCGTTCTCGCTGACGATAGCCGGCAAGGCGGTTCGAAGCCCCGCGCAAAGCAATAAGCGCGTCGCGGTGTAGCAACGCATATCAGGCCGTTCCGACCGGAACGGCCTTTTCGTTTGCGTGCCATTTGATGCGACGCGCAACGAAAGATGGCCTTTTCAGCTCTTCTAGAGGAGTTAATCCACCATGATCCTTGATCGCCTTACCCGTCCTTCCTTATCCTGAGGCGCAACATGATCAGCACGCCGCAGATGCAGAGCCGCAACAGCAACGCTACGAGGCCGCCCCATCAACGGATCTGACACGCAGCGGGAATCGCAACACAGCGAAGCGGCACGCAGGCAAGCGCATCACCACGAACCGTGCATGTTCGATCCACGCTTGCGGACTGCGCACCTAAGCCATCTCACACGGTCGAACTATCAACACGGCGCGCAGGAATCGACAGGCGCGATTAACGGCACACCCGCGGCGCAACAGCAATAACAACTCGTATCGAAGCATCGCAACCGCCACAGAAAGAAGCCGGGGCGCTGACACACATCATCGAAACGCGAGCCATCCCGCGCGCCATGGATGCGTCGTTCAAGCATCATCGAAACAGGAGGAAACATCATGTCGTGGTTCGTCCTGATACTCGTCATTGCCGCTCTGGCGCTCGTCTACATGCAGGCGCGCGCGTCGTGGTGGCTGGTCACGATGATCGTCTGGCTGGCGGCCGCGCAGGTCAGCGGCGCAGCGGGTGCCATCGCCACGACACTGCTTGCGATCGTGCTGGTCCTCCCTGCCCTGCTGCTCACACTCAAGCCGCTGCGCCGCGCGTGGCTGGCCAAACCGATGCTCGATATCTTCCGCAACAGCTTGCCGGCGATGTCGCCGACCGAGCGTGAGGCGATCGAAGCCGGCACCATCTGGTGGGACGCGGAGCTGTTCTCGGGACGCCCGCACTGGGACAAGCTGCTCGGCTACGGCCCGCCCACCCTGACGCCCGAAGAGCAGGCATTCCTCGACGTCGAATGCGAGCAGCTTTGCGATCTGGCGAACGACTGGGAAACCACCGCGCTCTGGCAGGACGTGTCGCCGGCCGCGTGGCGGTTCATCAAGGAGCGCGGCTTTCTCGGCATGATCATTCCGAAGCAGTACGGCGGCAAGCAGTTCTCCGCGTATGCGCATTCGCAGGTCATCATGAAGCTCGCCACGCGCTGCTCGGCCGCCGCCGTTTCGGTGATGGTGCCGAACTCGCTCGGCCCCGCCGAACTGCTGATGCATTACGGTACCGACGAACAGAAGAACCACTACTTGCCGCGCCTTGCGTGCGGCGACGAAATTCCCTGCTTCGCGTTGACGAGCCCTTACGCCGGCTCCGACGCAGCGGCAATTCCGGACATCGGCATCGTCTGCAAGGGTAGCTTCGAAGGCCGCGAGACGCTGGGCTTTCGCGTGACGTGGGACAAGCGCTACATCACCCTCGGGCCGATTGCCACCGTGCTCGGCCTCGCGTTTCGCGCGCTCGACCCGGATCACCTGCTCGGACCGAGCGACGAGCCCGGCATCACCTGCGCGCTGATTCCAACCCATCACCCGGGCGTGACCATTGGCCGCCGTCACTGGCCGCTGAACGCGGTGTTCCAGAACGGCCCGAACTCGGGCAAGGACGTGTTCGTTCCGCTGGATTGGGTGATCGGCGGCCGCGCGCAGGTCGGCAACGGCTGGCGCATGCTGATGCAATGCCTCGCGGCAGGCCGCGCGATTTCGCTGCCGTCGTCGAACGTCGGGATGGCGAAGCTCGCTGTGCGCGGCACCGGCGCATATGCCGCGATTCGCCGCCAGTTCCGCACCGCCGTCGGCCGGTTCGAAGGGGTGCAGGAAGCGCTCGGCCGCATGGGCGGCAATCTGTACGTGATGGACGCCGCACGCCGGCTGTCCGCGCAGGCGGTGGACCTGGGCGAAAAGCCCTCGGTGATTTCGGCGATCGCCAAGTATCACATCACCGAGCGCGCCCGCAGCGTCATCAACGACGGCATGGATGTGGCCGGCGGCAAGGGCATTTGCCTCGGGCCATCGAACTTTCTCGCGCGCGCCTATCAGCAGATGCCGATCTCGATCACCGTGGAGGGCGCGAACATCCTCACGCGCTGCCTGATCATCTTCGGCCAGGGCGCGATCCGCTGCCATCCGTATCTGCTGAAGGAAATGGCCGCAACGCGCGATACCGACCTTACCCGAGCGCTACGCGATTTCGACGAGGCGTTCTTCGGCCACGTGAGCTTCACGCTTTCGAACGTCGTGCGCAGCTTCGTGTACGGCATCACAGGCGGCGCGCTGATCGCGAGGCCGCGCACCGCGTATGCGCCGCTGCACGGCTACTATCGCGCGGCAACGCGCGTGTCGACCGCCTTTGCGCTCCTCGCCGACGTCTCGATGCTGGTGCTGGGCGGCGCTCTGAAACGCCGTGAGCGCCTCTCCGGCCGGCTCGGCGACGTGCTGTCGCAGTTGTACCTGATCTCGGCGACGCTCAAGCGCTTCGAGGACGAAGGCCGTCAGGAGGCCGACTTGCCGCTCGTGCGCTGGGGCGTCGAAGACGCGCTGTACCGGGCGCAGCGCGCGCTCGACGGCGTGCTCGCCAATTACCCGAACCGCATCGCCGCCGGCCTCGTGCGCGTGCTCGCGTTCCCGTTAGGACTGCCATACCGCGAGCCGCCGGACCGCCTCGGCGGCGACATCGCCCAGCTGATGCAAACGCCCGGCGCGGCGCGCGAGCGTCTGGTGTCCGACTCCTATGTTCCGCATGCTGACGGCGACGCGCTCGGCTATGCGGAGCGGGTGTTCGAGCTGAACCCGCGCTTCACGCAGATCGAGCAGAAGCTGCGCGACGCGCTCAGGCAAGGCCTGCTCGCGCCGATGCCGCAAAGCCTGGTGGAACTCGCCGCATGGACCGACAGCGCCTCGCAGCGAGGCCTGATCGACGCGGACGAGCGCCGGGTGCTCGACGACTATGCGCGCTACGGCGCGCAAGTCGTGGCCGTCGACGACTTCCCGGCCGACTTCGACATGCTCGCCGGGCTGCAAACCCGCCAGGAGGCGCTCGACCACGCGCTCGAACTGACCGCGTGAGTGCGCTTCACGCGCGAAAAACCTCGCGGCAAAGCGCACCGGATGCGCTCAACTCAGTGCACACTGGCACACGTCCGGCCAGCGGAGCAAACAACAATATGAACGACGCTTACCTGAAGTTCGTCAACTCGCCGTTCGGCGCGCGCTTCGCGCGCTCGCTCGGGCTGCCCAGGCCCGAGGTGCTGCGCCGCTATCGCGCGGACCGGCCGGAGTTCGAAGGGCTGGTGGCGATCGGCGGAGCGCGCGAGCCGCGACTGTTCGATGCGCTCGCGAATCTGGTGGCGAACATCGGCGTAACGAGCGTCGCGCACGAGAGCGCGGGCCTGTGGGTGCCGCTCGCCACCCGCCACGGTCTGATGACCGGCCGCTTCGAAGCGGCGCAGCCCGGCTCGCCAGGCAGGCTCGCCGCACTGCTGTTCGACGCGAGCGGGATCGAAGACAGCAGCCAGTTCGCGCCGGTGCACCAGTTCTTCCACGACACGCTGCGCTCGCTCGGCAAGTGCGGCCGCATCGTCGTGCTCGGGCGGCCGCCGCAGCGTTGCGCGAGCCCGCGCCAATGGACCGCGCAGCGCGCGCTCGAAGGCCTGACGCGCTCGCTCGGCAAGGAAGCGGGACACGGCATTACCGCCAATCTCGTGTATGTCGCGCAAGGCGCGGAAAACGGCGTGGAAGCGACGCTGCGCTTCTTTCTGTCGCCGCGCTCGGCCTATGTGTCGGGGCAGGTGGTGAGCATCGACGTGAGCGGTGTGAGCGGTGTGAGCGGTGTGAGCGGTGTGAGCGGTGTGAGCGGTGTGAGCGGTGTGGGCGGTGTGGGCGGTGTGGGCGGTGTGGGCGGTGTGGGCGGTGTGGGCGGTGTGGGCGGTGTGGGCGGTGTGGGCGGTGTGGGCGGTGTGGGCGGTGTGGGCGGTGTGGGCGGTGTGGGCGACGTGGGCGACGTGGGCGACGTGGGCGACGTGGGCGACGTGGGCGACGTAGGCGACCTGAGCGAACCGGCCCACGCGGCTCACCACCGCGCGCCGCCCGCATTCGACTGGGCGCAACCGCTCGCGGGCCGGCGTGCAGTCGTGACGGGCGCTGCGCGCGGCATCGGCGCGTCGATTGCGAGCGTGCTGGCCGCCGAGGGCGCGCACGTGATCGGCATCGACATTCCGTCGGCACGCGACGCGCTCGACGCCACGCTGCGCCAGCTCAACGGCACCCCGCTCGCCTTCGACATCGCCGCACCGGAAGCCGCCGCGCGAATCGCCGCCGCGCTCGACGAACTGGGCGTCGACATCGTCGTGCACAATGCCGGCATCACGAAGGACAAGACCATCGCGAAGATGAGCGATGCCGCATGGCAAAGCGTGATCGACATCAATCTGAGCGCGCAGGAACGCATCGACGACGCGCTGCTCGGCGCCGGCATTCTGCGCGACGGCGGCCGCATCGTGGCGGTGTCGTCGATCAACGGCATTGCGGGCAATCGCGGCCAGACCAACTACGCGACCTCGAAGGCCGGCGTGATCGGCCGGGTGCAAAGCATGGCGCCGTCTTTGCGCGCGCGCGGCATCACCATCAACGCGGTCGCGCCCGGCTTCATCGAAACGCACATGACCGCGAAGATGCCGCTCGCGCTGCGCGAAGCGGGCCGTCGCATGAACTCGTTGAGCCAGGGCGGCCAGCCGGTCGACGTCGCGCAGACCATCGCGTGGCTCGCGCATCCTGGATCGGCGGGCGTCACGGGCCAGGTGGTGCGCGTGTGCGGACAAAGCCTGATCGGAGCATGAGCATGCGCGAACCAGGCGATCCGTTCGGCAACGGCTCGGTGGGCGCGGCGCGGCCCAAAACCGTCGTCATCGAAACCTTGCCGACACCGGCCAGGCTCTATGCGCGTGCGTTGACGGGCATCGTCAAGGGCAGGCGTCACACGCCTAGCCCGCAACTGCCGGCGCTGCGGCTCGTGCGCCCGGCCGTCGCGCTGGAGCCCGAGCCGGTCTCCCGTTACGCGCGCGTGTGCGGCTTCATCCCCGAGCACGGCGTGCCGCTCACCTATGCGCACCTGCTCGCCTTCCCGCTGCATCTGCTGATGCTGACCGATCCGGCGTTTCCATGGCCCGCGCTCGGGCTCGTGCATCTCGCCAACCATGTGCGCTTGCGCCGGCCCCTCGCTTACAAGGACGTGCTGCGCGTCGAGGCGGAATTCGGCGCGCTGCTGCGGCACGACAAGGGTCAGGCGTTCGTGCTGCACACGCGCCTGTACCGGCGCGGCGAAGCGGTGTGGGACGGCGACAGCGTCTATCTGAAACGCGCGGTGCCGGCGAGCGGCAGCGCGCTCGATCCGCTCGAACTGGGCCCGGCCCCGCTGCAACGTATCGCGCGCTGGCAACTGGCGCCGCAACTGGGCCGCGACTACGCGAGCGTGTCGGGCGACTACAACCCGATCCACCTCACCGCGTTGTCGGCGAAGGCGTTCGGTTTTCCGCGCGCGATCGCCCACGGCATGTGGACGCTCGCGCGTGCCGCCTCCGCGCTGCAGCCGCCCAAGCCGCTGGCCGAAGCGTCGCTCAGCGCGGAATTCAAGCAGCCGCTGCTGCTGCCGGGCGAGGCGTCGTTGTGGAGCGCGTCGCCGTCGCTGATCGAACGCGATATCGAGGTGCGCGACATCGCCGGAACAAAGCCGCATTTGCGCGGCCGCATGCAGTGGAGGCTGCAATGACGCGGGCGCACGAGCATCGCCGGCGGCATTCATGGCGTCGCGCAGGCCTTGCCGGATCGGGGACCGTCGATCCCGCCCGCCCGCACCATAGCGCCCGTTGACAGCGAACCAACCAAGGAGCCGAGCATGTCCAACCCGCTACCCGCCGTGCGTCGCGTCGCCATCGTGGGGGGCAACCGGATACCGTTTGCCCGCTCGAACACGGCCTACGCGAGCGCGTCGAATCGGGACATGCTGACCTTCACGCTGCAAGGGCTGGTCGACCGCTACGAGCTGCATGGCGAGCGGCTCGGCGAGGTCGCGGCCGGCGCGGTCATCAAGCATTCGCGCGACTTCAATCTGACGCGCGAAGCGGTGCTGTCCACCACGCTCGCCAGCCAGACGCCTGCCTACGACGTGCAGCAGGCCTGCGGCACCGGACTCGAAGCGACGATCCTCGTCGCCAACAAGATCGCGCTCGGGCAGATCGACGCGGGCATCGCGGGCGGCGTCGACTCCGCCTCGGATGCGCCGATCGGCGTGAACGAACAGATGCGCCAGATCCTGCTCGAAGCGAATCGCAGCAAAACAGCCGGGCAGCGCATCGGCGCGCTCGCCAGACTGCGCCCCGGCATGTTCCTCAAGCCTCTGCTGCCGCGCAACCGCGAGCCGCGCACCGGGCTCTCGATGGGCGAGCATTGCGAGCTGATGGCCAAGCGCTGGAACATCTCGCGCGAGGCGCAGGACGTGTTGGCGCGGGAGAGCCATCGCAAGCTCGCCGACGCTTATGCACGGGGCTTTTTCAACGACCTGATGACGCCGTACCGCGGCCTCGCGCGCGACAACAACCTGCGCACGGATCTCACGCTCGAAAAGCTCGCCGCGCTCAAGCCGGTATTCGACCGCGACGCCGGCACGCTGAGCGCCGGCAATTCGACGCCGCTCACCGACGGCGCGTCCGCGGTGCTGCTCGCAAGCGATGAATGGGCAGCCCGGCGCGGCTTGCCGGTGCTTGCCTACCTGAGCTGGTCGCAGACGGCCGCGGTTGATTTCTTCGACCAGAAAGAAGGCCTGCTGATGGCGCCCGCCTATGCGGTGCCGCGCATGCTCGCGCGCGCCGGCCTCACGCTGCAGGACTTCGATCTGTACGAAATCCACGAAGCCTTCGCGGCCCAGGTGTTATGCACGCTTGCGGCATGGCAGGATGACGAATATTGCCGCACCCAGCTCGGCTTGCCCGGCCCGCTCGGCGCGCTTGACCGGGCAAAGCTGAACGTGAACGGCGGCTCGCTCGCCACCGGCCACCCGTTTGCGGCGACGGGCGCACGGCTCGTCGCCGGCCTCGCGAAGATGCTCGCGCAGCTCGAGCAACCGGCCGGCGCCGCGCGTGGACTGATCTCGATCTGCGCGGCAGGCGGCCAGGGGGTGGTCGCGATTCTGGAGCGCTAACGGTGGCAGCCGTCTTTGCGCTCGCCCGATTGAACGGTTTGCCCGCCGCGCGGCCGCAATCCGCGCTTTGCCTGCTTTGAGGACTGGCCGCCAAACCAGCATACGAACAGATGACACCAAGAGATGACACCACGGCTTCAGGAGACGACCGATGATCCAGCCTAATCCAGCCCCGCTCCCGCCTGGCGCCGAGCCCGCAGCGTCGAAGCCCGCCCCGCACGCCGCGCCCGACACCGACGGCATCTGGTACGCGTCGTATCCGGCGGACGTGCCGCATGAGATCGATGTCACGCAGTACGAATCGCTCGTGCAGTTCTTCGACGAATGTGTCGCGCGCTTTCGCGAGCGGGTCGCGTATGTGAGCGTCGGCGCGAATCTGACCTATGGCGAACTGGGCCGCAAGGCCACCGCATTTGCCTCATATTTGCAGAGCATCGGCGTGCAGCCCGGCGAGCGCGTCGCGATCATGCTGCCTAACACGTTCCAATATCCAGTGTCGCTCTTCGGGGTACTGAAGGCGGGCGCGGTGGTCGTCAACGTGAATCCGCTTTACACGGTGCGCGAGCTCGCGCATCAGTTGAAGGACAGCGGCGCGCAAACCATCATCGTGTTCGAGAACTTCGCGAAGACCGTCGAAGACGCGCTGCCCGGCACCAAGGTGAAAAATGTGATCGTGACCGGTCTCGGCGATCTGCTGGCCGACGGTCTGAATGTGAAGGGACGTCTGCTCAATTTCATGTTGCGCCACGTGAAGAAGATGGTGCCCGCGTACAAGCTGCCGCAAGCGGTGCCGCTGCTCGACGCACTGTCGACCGGTTACTCGCGGCCGTTGACGCCCGTGCATGTCACGCACGAGGACCTCGCCCTGCTGCAGTACACGGGCGGCACCACGGGCGTCGCGAAAGGCGCGATGCTCACGCATAAGAACATCGTCGCCAACCTGCTGCAGGCCAAGGCGTGGGCCGAGCGGCAGTTGAACAGCGAGGGCGAGACGGTCCTCACGCCGCTGCCGCTCTATCACATCTATTCGCTGACGGTGAACGCGCTGATCTTCATGGGGCTCGGCGGGCGCAACATCCTGATCGCCAATCCGCGCGACATGAAGCGCGTGATGATGATCATCCGCCACGAGAAGTTCACCGGCATGACGGCGATCAACACGCTCTACAACGCATTCCTCGACAACGAGGAATTCTGCAAGCGCGACTTCTCCAACCTCAAGCTCGCGATGGCGGGCGGCATGGCGACGCAGAAAGCGGTGGCCGACCGGTTCAAGGCCGTCACCGGCAAGTCGATCATAGAAGGCTATGGGCTGACCGAATGCTCGCCGATCGTGTCGATGAACCCGATCGACGTGAACCATCAGCGCGACTTTGAAGGCTCGATCGGCCTGCCCGCGCCGTCCACCCAGGTGCGCTTCCGGAAGGACGACGGCAGCTGGGCTCGCATCGGCGAAGCGGGCGAGCTGTGCGTGAAGGGTCCGCAGGTCATGAAAGGCTACTGGAACCGCCCCGAAGAAACCGCGAAAGCAATCGACGACGAAGGCTGGTTCGCCACCGGCGACATCGGTGTGATGGACTCGCGCGGCTTCATCCGGCTGATCGACCGCAAGAAGGACATGATCAACGTGTCGGGCTTCAACGTGTATCCGAATGAAATCGAGGACGTGATTGCGATGCATCCGGACGTGCGCGAAGTGGCCGCCATCGGCGTGCCGGACGCGGCGCACGGCGAGCGGGTGAAGGTGTTCGTCGTCAGGCGCGATCCCGCGTTGACCGCCGAGCAGGTGATCGCCCATTGCCGCAAGAATCTGACGGGCTACAAGGTGCCAAAGCAGGTGGAGTTCCGCGACGAGCTGCCGCAAACCAACGTCGGCAAGATTCTGCGCCGCGCGTTGCGCGATGAGGAACTCGCCAGGCAGAAGTCTGCCTGACAGGGAACGGCGCTTTTTTGTCGCGCCTTGTTGTCGTGCTTCGGCGCGACCCTTTTGCGCTCTCTCGCGTCATATTCCGGAGGTCCGATGAAACATCGCTTGTCCGCACGCTTACGCCGTTCGCTGGCCTTCATGCGCGTCGGCGAAGCCGTCAAGCTGGCGGCGCGCGCGGCCGCGTCATGGCGCCCCCGGTCGGCACGCGCACTGCTGACCGGCGCGCTGATTGCGGGGGCGGCCATCGTTGCGGCGCCAACGGCGTTCGCGCAGAACGACGATACCCCACCCCCGCTCGATGCCGCGAGCGCGGTCAAGCCGCCGACCACGCCGCCCGCGCAGGTCGGCAAGCTCACGCTGGATCAGCAGGTCAAATGGCTGCGCGCGGCGCAACGCAGCGGCACGCTGGAAAAGCTCGCCGACGCGCAACTCGTCGCCCTGTTCGAGTCGCTCGATCCGCTCGCGCTGCCGCGCTACATCAAGGAAGGGCCGAACGGCTACGCGTCGTACGAGTTCACCATGTCGCGCTCGGAGCGCATTCACGGCCAGTGGCCCGACAAGCCCGATCACATGCTGGTCCGGGTCGCACACGATCCGCTGCGAATCTATGCGAAGTGGCTGCCCGACGGCGCGCATGCGGGTCAGGAAATCATCTACGACGAGTCCAAACGGACCGACGAGATGTACGGCCACCTCGGCGGGCTGCTGAACGTGATGCCGGTGTGGACGTCGCTGAACGGTGTGCTCGCGCGCACGCAGTCGAAGCACGACGTGCGCGATCTGGGCACCGAGTACATCGCGAATCAGTACCTCAGCGAAGGCAAGAAATACGTCGAGGCCGGCTTGCCGCGCTCGACGCAGGTGGAGGTCAAAACCATCGACGGCGTGCGCGTGGTGACCTTCACATTCGAAACGCCGACCGGCCAGCCGCAGTTCTACGCAAAGAAGGAAACGCTCGGGCTCGATCTGCGGCATCCGTATTTCCGCACCGTCGAGTCTTATGACAACGACGGCAAGCCGTTCGAGCGGATCGTGTTCGAAACGATCACGCCGAAGACTTTCGACGACGCCACTTTCGATCCGAAGAACAAGGCGTACAGCTTCTAGGTTGCGCTGTTGTCGTCGGCGATCAGGCGCGGGGTGAAAGCGAAGACGACGCGCGCCTGTTGCTCGGCTGAACCGGTGCGCGGTTCGTGGCTGTGCGCGACCACCTGATGCCCGGCGCGAGCGAGCAGTTCGCCGAGCACGAAGTAGTCGGACGCGCGCGTGAGGCCGATCAGCGCGGGCGACCTGTGGGCCAAGGCCGAGCCGGAAGTCCGGCCAAGCAGCGGTGCGAGCGTCGAGTACCACAGCGCGCCGATGTCGCCGCCGGTTTCGAACGTCGGCAGCTCCAGTTGCGCGGCGTACCGTGCGAAGGACGGCCCGTCGGCAAGCGTCGAATCGACGATCGCGAGCGTGCCCTCACGCGTTGCTGCGCGCGCGAGCCACGGCCATGCACTGCCTGCCACGGTCGACCACCATGCTCCGGTCATCATGAAAGTGCGTCGGTCCATGCGTCACTCCTTCGCTCCAAAGCGAGCCGCGCGCGTTGCCCGCATTCACGTGTACCCGCGCCGGTCGCGCCATGCCGCCGGCCAGATGCCCTGCTTGCCCGGCGCGAGAATGCCGTTCGGGTCGAGCGCGTCCTTGATCGTTTCCGACAGCCGCAGCAGCGCGCCGTCGTTGAAGCTGTATTGGGCGGCCGCGAAATCCATGTACGCGAGGTGCGCGCGATATTCGCCGTAGCCCGCCGCGCGCGCATCGCTCATCAGCGAACGCAGCAACGCGCCGGCCTGTTCGACCTGGTCCGGGTCGTCGCGGTCGAAGATCGCCGCGAAGATGTGGTGCAGATGACGCTCGCCCGCCGTAAAGCCGCCGTAGTAATCAAAGCCGTATTCCGCCGCGCGCGTCTTGACCATTGTGTATTGGCGCAACGCGTCGCGTCCGCTCGCCGGGCACACCGGCGCGAAGTCGACGTGCGCGCCCGCGCCGCCGCGCCAGTCGAGCATGCGGAACGCGCTCATCGCGGGAATGCCGGCGAGATTGCGGTCGCCGCCGCCGGTGGGCTGCGCGTCGCCCGCATAACGCGCGGCGAAGAACCGCGCCTGCGGCACGCGGGCGAACGCGCGCTGCACGAGCGCGTGGCGCGCGTCGATCAATTCCGGTGTGCCGTAGAGCGCGAAATGCAGATTCCAGCGGCCGACGTTCAGCTTGTCGAGCATCGCGGCGACCGCGCTTTCCGGCATCGCGCCCGGGCCTTCGTACCACTGCCTGCGAGCCGATACACTCGCTGCGCGGCGCAGGCCACCTTCGATCACCGCGTGATTGCGGATCGTCTCGTCGAGCCGCAGCGGCCGCAACGTGTCGACGATCGCTTCGAGATCGGCCTCGTGGCGAAACTGGATCTCGCCGAGCAGATACGCGGGCGGCGCGGGCATCAGCCAGACTCCCAGCTTGGTGACGATGCCGTAGTTCGACTGCATGAACATCGAATCGAATGACGGGCCGTAGCCCGGCTGATACAGCTGCCATGCAGTGCCGATTTCGATGCCGCCCATGCCGGTGCGCAACACGTCGCCGTTCGCGAGCACCACTTCCATGCCGCACTGCGTCGCTGCGTGATCGCCGTACGCGGTGTAGCCGAAACCGCGTTCGAGTGTGTTGCCCACCACGCTGCCCCAGCCGGCCGCGGGCGGATCGACCCACAGCCGGTAGCCCTTGTCGCGCAGATGCGCATACAGATCGAAGTAGCTGACGCCCGGCTCGACCAGCGCGTAGGCGAGCGTCTCGTTGACCTCGATGATGCGGTTCATCCGCTGCAGATCCAGCACGACCGATCCCGCCAGACGCGGCGCGGCGCCGCCATACGCGAAGTTGCGGCCGGTCGAGACGGTCCACAACGGAATCCGGTACTGATTGGCGATGCGCAGCACCGCGCGAATTTCGTCGACCGATGCGGGCAGCAGCGCAGCGCTCGCCGAAAACGCCGCGCGCTCGCCGGGCGCGAACGGATCGCGATAGGCGGCGAGCCCTGTGCTCGACGTCACCACGTGCGCGTCGCCCACAATCGGCCGCCACGCGGCGAGCGCGCGATCGAACTGCGCGGCGGACAGCTTGGGCGGGACGCTCGCGGGCAATGAAGGTTCCTCCGGCGGATGAAGGGGGCGGCGGCGTATGCGTTGGTCTGTTTGCGCTGACGGGCTCCTGCGGCTGGGTGCGCTCGCCCGCTACTGCCACGCTTCGGGCTTGCCGCCCAGCGCGCTGCACACCTCGATTGCGATCGAGCGCAGCTTGCCTTCCGCGATCGGCCCGGACAACGCATAGCCCATGCCGTCGCTGACCCAGTAGAAGGTGCGCCGGTTGCCGTCGCGCAGCAGCCGGAACGCGGTCTCGTCGCGCCCGATGCCGGTGACGTACAGCGTGAGGCGCGCGCCGGCGCTGTTCTCGTACATGAACTGCGCGGCGGGTCCGGTCTCGCCGGGCAACAGTCGCCCCCCCACCAGCGAGTAGCCGTATTCCTGCAACGAGGGCACCGACAGCGGACGGTTCAGCCGCTTGGACAGCCAGTTGATCAGATGCTCTTCTTCGCTCGCGGCGACTTCCACCGGATGACGCCGCTCAGGCGTGTACACCGCGTAGGCGATATCCGCGCGCTGCGCGAAGCTCGGCGGCTGGCTGCCCGCGCCGCCCCATGCTCCGCCCCACTTGCCGCCCGTCAGGCGCGGCGCGAACGGTCCCGCCGCCAGTGTGAGCCCCGCGCCCAGCGCGAGCCAGCACGCGGCGAGGCCCACGCGCTGCCACCATGGCGAGCGGCGCCGTACGACGATGACGGCGGGATCGTCCGCGTCGTTGCGCTCGCGCTCTTCGTGACGCTCGTTGGCATCGCGCGCGCTGCTCGGCGGCGCCCCGCATAGCGCGCGCAGCGCGGCTTTCTGCGCGCGCCAGGCGGCTACCCGCGCGGCGGCCTGCGGATGCCGCTCCAGTTGCGCCTCGATCGCGACATGCTGGGCATGGGGCAGTTCGCCGTCGACAAACGCCGACAGCGCTCGCAGATCGAGCCCTTCGGGCAAGCCGGAATCGTAGTCGTCGTCATTCATTACTGGTTCTCACCACTTTCAACGGCGCGGACTTGCGCGTTGGGCCTTGGGTCGGACCTTGCGTCGGTCCTTGCGTTGGGCCGTGCGCCGGCCCGTCCATCAGTAGCACGCGTAGACGCTCACGCGCGCGCGAGAGCCGCGACATCACCGTGCCTATCGGCACGCCGAGCGCCTTCGACGCCTCCTGATAAGACAGTTCTTCCACGCAAACGAGCAGCAGCACTTCGCGCTGCTCGAGCGGCAGACAGTACAGCGCGCGCTGCAAGTCGCGCAGCATCAGACCGTCGACTTCGCCTTGCGGCGCTTCCAGATTGCGCCACGGCGCGCTTTCCTCGTCGACGGCGATCTCGCGGCGGCCGCGCAACTGATCGATATACAGGTGCCGCAGGATCGTCAGAAGCCACGCGCGCAGATTGCTGTCGGGCCGAAACGCCGACCAGCGCGCAAGCGCACGCTCCGCCGTGTCCTGCACGAGATCGTCGGCCCAGGCGCGGTCGCCCGTCAGCGCGCGCGCATAGCGGCGCAACTGCGGCAGCCACGCGATCACATCCGCTTCGAAGCTCACCTTGTGCGCGGAAACTTAGTAGCCGCCGCCGCCACTGCTGGTGCCGCTGCTACTCGAGGCGCCGCTGTCGGTCGCCGACGTGCAGCCGCTCGTAGCCAGCGACCCGAGGGTCAGCGCGAGCAACACAAAGGCGGCGGACAGAATACGGAATGCTTTCATGGCGACTCTCCTTTGGAACGTCCGGCTTTGCTGGCCAGCGCCCCCAGCGGCCAGCCACGGAATTGCGGCGCAGCCATGCATGACTTAACGCAAGCGCAGGGAGATTTATTCCACATCACCCTTCGCATCCTTCCTTTTACGCCATCCGCGCGGGAAACGCCTGGCAAATGCTTGCCGGATGCAGCGCCGATGTTCGCGGCGATGCGGAATAAAACGCCATATCCCAGCGCATTCGTAACTCAACGTTACCGCCATAAGTTATCAGATGCTTCCGCGCTCACAAGCCGTTATAGTGGACGCAGTTCGGCCGCCGGCTCGTTGCGCCCCACACGGGGTAGAATTGCGGCCAACCACCGTCTTTCTAACCTGAATTGTCCATGGCATCCGCAGAATCGCATCCGCAAAACGATTTCATGAACGCCGCGCGCAAAGAACGAAAGCGCGTCGAGATCTACCTCGTCAACGGCATTCGCCTGACGGGGTGCATCGAGTCGTTCGATCAATACCTGGTGATGCTGCGCACGCCTGTGGGTCTGCAAGGCATCTACAAGCGCGCAATCTCCACGATCCAGCTCGACACCGGCACGCGTCCGGCGCCGCGCGCAGGGCGTCCGTCGCATGGGGAGCACAACACGCGCGGCCCGCACGGCTCGCGTGAACCGCGCGAGCATCGTGAGCCGCGCGAACCGCGCGAGTCGTTTGGCGCGCCGTCCACGGAGCGCGGCTCGTCCGAGCGCAGCAGCGGCACGTCCGACGGCCCGGTGGTCGTCACGCGCCGCCGGCGTCTGTTCGGCACGGGGGGCGACGGCAGCCACGGCGGCGGCAATCATGGTGGCGGTGGTAATCCCGGCAACCAGGGCGGTGGCAACGGCAACGAATAAGCAGCCGTCGCGGTGCTCGGCTGCGTCACCGGCTGGCCGAGCCGCTGAAAGATCGTCTCCACTTGCATTGGGCGCTGCCAAGTCAGCGCCATTTCCCTTCGACCGCCAACGCGCGGTGCCGCCAATCGGCGGTTCCAGCCTGCATAGCGCCGGTTTTTTCTCACTGCAAATTTCGCCCCTCTGCTGGCGCGCCGCGCGGCGCGCTCACGCACTCCGCGCGCACGATTTCCGGGCTCCGTTGTTCACTGTCTGTTTGATTGGCCAGTGCCGCTACACACTCCGTCCGAACGCACGATGCATGCGGCTTAGAAACCAGACGCTTGCCGTGCGCGCTCGCTGAGCCATTCGGTCGACCCTCGCCAAGAGTCACCATGCGCTATGCTAAATAGAGTCTCTTCTAGCGGAGCCCGTCATGACCAGCAAGAAACCTCGCGTATCGCAGCCCGGCATGCAGCCGGAAAACAGGTTCACGGCGGAGCGACCGTCGGTGGAACCCGACGATAGCCGTCTCGACGAGGCACTAGCGGAAAGCTTTCCTGCCAGCGACCCAATTGCAGTAGACGTGAGAGATCCGCATGCGCCGGAGAAATCAGCGCCACCCGGAGCAAAGAAAGCGCGTTAGTGCAGGTGATCGCGACGGCTTTCGCCAATGTGTGGCGGCAGCGCTAGCGAGCTTACGGAATCGAAAAATTGTCGCCATGACTGCTCGCGCGGAACAGCGGCTTCCAGGCGGAAGAGCTGCGCGTGCGATGGCGATGTGCCTGACGGCACGCAAATGCAGCGGACAGTACAAACGCGGACCGGCGAACGCGCGCGGCTTCACGAAGAGCGCTACCTGGCACCGGCCAGATACCGACGTTGGCAGAGAACACACTGAATATTGAGACGAACGTCATGCGGCGGACGACCGCACACTATCGGTCGCTCTCACTCACTCGGACAGGGAAGGCGGCGCTTCCCCGCACCGCCTTCCCCGTCCGACGAATCTCAACCCAACTCACTCAACGGCCAGGCAGGCCGCTTTCCAGTTGACGCTGAAGCTCGCGCACCTGGCGCTGCGCGACGCGCAGCTGCTCCTGCGCGGCAAGTTTCTGCTGAGCCAGTGCAGCGGCTTCGGCGCGCTTGGCCTCCTGCTGCGTCGCAACGATGCTCTGCTGCTGACGCGCGATGTCGAGGTCGGCCTGCAAGCGGTTCGCGCGGTCCTGCGACAATGCGATCATCCGCTGCGTGAACGCCTTCTGCGCTTCGAGCTGGGTGCGGCGAATCTCGACATCGGACAGTTGCACGGTCTGACGCACAAAGTCCTTGTAAATCATGTCGGCGCGCGCGGCGTCCTGCGTCTTGATGACACGCCAGAAATTCTTTTGCTGGAACAGCGCGACGTAGTACGTCATCTCTTTGCCGTAAAACAGCAAGCTCGCGCCGTAGCTGCCGTTGTACGTGGTGCGCAGCTCGCTCAGATCCGACCCGCCGATCATCTGCTGCAATTCCGCGACGTTGCCAGCGGCGGATTGTCGGCTTTCGTCCGGCGTCAGTGCGGTGGTCTCCGCCTGCCCGTTCTGAGCGGCGGCGGGCAGCGCCGTGGTCGTGCGGGGCTGCGAAACGACGCCAGCGCTGCCGCTACTGTCCTGCACAGCCTGAGCATTCACACCTTGCACGGCTCCCGCTGCGATGAATGCGGCAAGAGCAATCTGCCGTAGCTTCGACTTTCGGTCCATGTTTCGGTCCATGTAATTCCTGCTTGAACAGTTTTTGTTTTAGTAGAAACAGCTAATTATTACCCACTTTCGCGGATTTCGGGCTCTTCGTCGAAAATTTGGCAATTGCGCGTTTTCTGCCACGCAACGTTGCGGCTGATGGCGGGAAAACATGCCGCATCGCCGCCGCATCAGCCGCGGGCATTGCGCGGGAGCACCGCGCCGCCCGTGAACCGATCGCTCGAGTGACCGCCGAGGCAGGAGCCGACTAGCCGCTCAAAATCGCCCCACAGGTTTCGGCGACCAACAGGCTTCTGCCGAGGTCTTGCAATGCGTTCGATATGGCGCAGCCCGTCTGCACGACGGTCCGCCCTCGCAGACGAAACTGCCGTTGATCCTCCTACACGCCGAATCTGTCGATGGCGAAGCCGGTCGGCGATCTCGTGGAACGCGCGTCGGGCGGGCGGCGTATCGACTTGATACGCTCGGGCCGGTTGCGTTGGCTCTGCTCGACAGTGCGGGACCGGCATTAGAGGCGCCCCTATCAAACGACGCGCCCACTTTCGCGTATTCTGCGCGGGCGATCCAACCGGCGGCATGCAAGCATGCGCGCTGCGAGATGCAAAGCACGCAAACCGAAGCCAGCGGTGACAGGCAACACCGGGTAGCACGACGGGCCTCGTCCTGGCACCACCCGACATGCCGATAATGCCGCGCGACCACGATCGCGCGTCTTTGTTCAAGGAGGAAGACAGTGACGCAATTTACTCAATGTGCCCGCGCAATCGCGCTTCGCACTGCCAAACATGCTGCCGTCGCCGGTCTGCTGCTCGCGAGCGCGATGACGGCCATGGCGCAGACCGACACACCGGTGGGCACGTGGCAGAGCATCGACGATCACAGCGGTCAGCCGAAAGCACTCGTACAAATCGCGCAGGATGGCAACGGCCAACTTACCGGCAAAGTGATCAAGGGTCTCGACCCGAACGCTCAGCCCGATCGCCGCTGCACCGCTTGCACCGACGCACGCAAGGATCAGCCGATTGTCGGCATGACCATCATCAGCGGCATGAAGAAGGACGGCGACGGCTGGGATCACGGGCAGATTCTCGATCCCGAAAACGGCAAGCTCTACAACTGCAAGATGCACCTGGAAGATGGTGGCAACAAGCTGGTGGTGCGGGGCTATATCGGCGTTGCGCTGCTGGGCCGCTCGCAAACCTGGGTTCGTCATCCGTAGTGCCGCGACGCACCCCGGCGCGGCCTTCTTGTGGCGCGGCGCGAATCAAGTCTGGAATGCGGCTGAGGCTGCAAGTACCGCATGCCGCCAGCGTCACCGCCTCCTCAGGGCCGCGGCGGTCAGCATAAAGAGAAACGGCCGGCGATTATGATCGTGCGGCCGTTTGGCAGGTGAAGCAGAAAGATCGATCTTCTCATGCAGCGTGCTTGAATGGCGATGTGTACGCGAACGGGGAAGCCGGCAGCGGTTTGCCCAATGCAGGCTTGAACGCAGGCGGTGCGGCAGGCACGGCAGGCGGCTCTGCCTGAGCAGTTTGCGCTGCGGCGCGCTTCTGTTGATCGCTCGCGTGCGTGCGCATGCGCGCTTGCATCAAACTGCACAGTTCCTCGCTTGCTGTGCCGAACAGTTGCTGCGTCACATTCTTGAGCACGCCGGATTCATACCATGCCTTGAAGCGGCGATGACAAGTTTGATACGACGGGTATCTGCGCGGCATTGCGGACCACGTTGCTCCGCTCCGTCTGGCGCGGGTTACAGCATTCCGCGCCCTCCTGCATCACCCACAGCTATCGACGCTAAAACGCCCTGCCGAGGTCCACTGGGACACTACTGGGACATCGACATGGCAACTATCACACACCGCCCTGAGAACGCATTGAGCCGCCGCTGGCAGGCCAAGGTACGCCGCAAGGGTTTCCCCGCGCAGAGCAAGGCATTCCCCAACAAAGCAGAGGCCGAGGCTTGGGCACGCGAGCTAGAGGCCGAGTACGACAAGGGCCACACCATCGACCATAAGGACGCCCGCGAGACGGTGCTGCGGGACGTGCTGAAGCGTTACCTAGATGAAGTGGTGCCGACACACAAAGGCCATGAGCCGGAGGGCTACGTGGTCCGTCGCCTCATGCGGGCACCGTTCGCGTCCTATGCGTTGGCGAACATCACCCGCGCCGCCGTCACTGAATACCGGGACACCCGCCTGCGCGAAGTTACCGGATCGACCGTGCGCGTTGAACTGAACCTCTTAGCCCGCGTGATTGAGACTGCCCGCCGTGACTGGGGCGTGTACCTCGCGGCGAACCCGATCCGATCCATCCGCCTCCCGAAAGAGAACGCGGCCCGTGAGCGTCGCTTGTTGCCGGGTGAGGAGGAGCGGCTTCTCATAGAGTGCGAAGCGGCGCGGGCACCGTACCTAAAAGCTGCGGTGATAGTTGCGATTGAGACGGGTATGCGTCAGTCCGAGATGCTGGCGCTAACGTGGGAGCGGATCGACTTCGAGAAGCGCGTGGCACGGCTCACGGACACGAAGAACGGGGACGCCCGTGCAGTGCCTCTTACCCGCCGCGCCGTCGCTGCCCTAGAAGGCATGAAGCAGGTCCGCGTGTACGAGTGGACCAAGCACACCGCAGACGGCCCGTTCCGTTGGGTCGGTGCCACGGTGATACGCCATGCTTTCATGCGGGCCAGAGACAAGGCCGGTATGCCCGATCTGCGGTTCCATGATCTGCGCCATGAGGCTACATCGCGGCTATTCGAGAAGGGGCTGAACACGATGGAGGTGGCGTCAGTCACGGGACACAAGACGCTCACCATGCTGCGGCGGTACTCTCACCTGTCGATGGATCATCTACTGGCTAAGTTGGGTTAGTCCCGGCCAGACCAGCAAGGCTTGCGCTCCTCGCCTACCTTCGGTGGCTCGCCTGACGGGAGCGCGCAACAGATGGCGCATTCAATGTGAGGCGACCCGCCGTGCGGTACTACTGCGTCAGAATCAGCTTGGCGAACTGCATACCAACGGCAGCAAGCCCAGCGCCAACAGCAAGCACGGCGGAGAACGCCACAAGCGGCGTCAACCACCGCTGCTCGAACTGCCTTATCTTCTGATTCTCTGCGAATAGCCGCGTTGCCTCGGCTTGGAGCTTGGCAAGGTCTTCCTGAGTTTTGAGGATGTCCATGTCACGCCTGCTGTGAGGTGTACTGTACGGGCATTCTACGCCGTGTGGCCCAATCAAACGCTCCAGCCCGCCCGCCGCATCACCTCCACCAGAGCAGGCTCCCGGTTCCCGATCTCGAAGACGCGGCTAACAGGCACAGTCGCCCAGTCCGCGCAGTGGATGCTGAGCCGGTCACAGTCCACGGCAAGCCGTCCGGTCGGATACACCCGCGCTCGGAAGTCGCCCACCTCGAACGCCCAGCATTCGCCAACCGCCTCCCTGCGCTTCTCGCTGAGTCGGGCCTCGTACCCGGCCCTACTGTTCTTCCCCTGCCATACGGTAACGCAGCGGTTCCGGGAATCGACGGCGAAGTGTGTACGGCCACGCTGGCAGGCCCAGCACGAGTTGTCGTACACCCGGCGCTTCACGCTGGCGCACCGCTCGCACAGCTTGCCGGTGTAATGCGTCTGCCCAGCAATGAGAGCGTCAACACGCTGGGGATAAAGCGTCTGCTCGCGGAGCGCCTGTGCGTACGCATGATCGGCCCGCGCTGCGTCGCGGTGGCGGCGCGTCAGCTTCGACGCAAACGGGGGAACCTGCCACATTCCCCGGCTGCGGACATTCTTGGCTCCGTGCGGTTTCATCCCAGCGCCTCAGCGTTGTGATCGAGACTCATGCTAACTCCTTGGCCATACGCACAGCCTGCCGGGTCAATCCGATCCACTCGGCCATGAACGCCTGCACCTCGCCGTGATACAGCTTCTGCACCTTCTCCGGGTCGGAGATGCGCGCAGCGATACGCCCGATACGCTTCAGTTCTTGGGTCAGGTCACGCCCGATAGCCTGTGACGTTCTCAGCGCCTCGGCGGCGCGCTCCTCGAAGACGGACGTAGTACCGGCGCTCATACCGTCACCTCTGCCCACCGCGCCGCATGGCTCGTGGCTCGCGTTTCCGGCGTCGCCAGCGCGGCCTCTACGCGGGCATGGACAAGCGCCCCTTTAATCGTCTTCAGCACGGCGGTTTGCGTGGTGCCTCGCTTGTTCGCAATCTCCGAGATCAGGTCATCACTCAGGAAGTTGTACGTGATCGCCTCCTTCTCTGCTGCGCTCAGTGCCTCATACGCCACTGCCCTATGCACTTCTGAGGCGCAACAGCCCAGCCGTCTCGCCGTCTCGTTGAACTTCTCTGCACTGTTTCCGATGCGTGCGTTGCGGATTTCCTGCTGTGTAATGCGTGCCATTGTATGCACTCCTATTCTTTAGATTGGATCACAGCCCTTGTGCGGGCTTCGTATGTGTCGGTGATACGTGGGCCTACCCGCGCATGGCGGGCGGCTGCGGGCCTCTCTCAGCCCACGAGATAGCCCTTGCTGCGGCCACGGTGCCAGCGGGCGAATGCCTCAGCCGGATTGGTGGCGAGAGCCAGTACGCGGACGGGCAGCTTGCCGGATTCGATAGCGGCTTGGTGCACGTGACGCTCCGCACCGAACAGCGGTACGGTTGCCTCTACGCCCCTGTATTCGTAGTGGATCGTCAAGGAAGCAATCGGAGACTCGTCCTGCGGGTTGCTCTGCCGGATCGACAGCACGCGGATGTCACGGACTGCTGCTGCGAAGTCGCCCTTGCGGATTTCGGACAGCGCGGTATTGATGGCGTTCGCCTCTGCCTCGGCGGCGCGGTACGCGTCCTTGGCGGATAGCAGTGCTTCTAACTGCACGACCAGCGGCTGATTCGCGGCCATGATTCGGCCCAATACTTGGAGACGGCCCTCGGCTGCGGTGCCGGTCGTCGGGAGTGTGAATGCGGGTTTCAATACAGTTTGCTTCGCCATGATGTGTGTCCTTTGTGTGTGGGTTGGGTGGTCCGGGAGACTCGCGGCGCTCCCTCTTGCCGTGCTACTTCTTCAGCGCGTCACGCCCGAGGCGTGGCCGCTTCTACGCCCGTGCGAACGTGGCCGATACCCGGCGATGGACGGACGCACTGCGCTGCGCGCTCGTGCCGCTGAAGTCCGGGCGGCTGGCCGAGGAGGCATGCACGGTCGTCGATACGAGACGCGCTGAACCGCTGGACTGCATGCGGCCCATTGCCTGCGTCATCTCTGCCACAAGCTCGGTCGCTTGCTGCGGCGTGATGTACGCGGCCATTGCCGGGTCGGTGAGCGTCAGCCCATGCCCAGCCACGTAAGAAACGGGATCAGCGAAAACGCTCACCGTGTGGCCCTGATACCGCACCGCTGCGGGCATTGCGCCTGCGCGTTCCTCCGCCGTCAGCTTGTGGGCGTATGGCTGCGCCGCTTGTCCGCCGAGACGGTTGCCAGCCACGCCCGATCCTGCTGCGTTGCCGGGTACGTTGAAAACTTGATCGCTGTGAATTGCGCCACCTGCCATGTGATTCTCCTAATTGATTGATGGGCGGAATTGCCCATTGATTGCTGTGTTGGTTGAAGCGTCGCGTGCCAAAGGCATGCACGCGCCCTACTTCACCGCTTGCGCGGCCTTCTTCGTGCGCCCCGCGATCTTGCGTGCTGCCCAGCTAGGAAGCCCGCCAGTCAGTTGCTCGACGGCCTCCCGCCATACCGCTGCTGGCCCTTTGCTGGCCCGTGCTGCCACCTTCTCGAAGTAAGCCCGCGCTGCTGCGTGGTACTCAAGCGGGTGCTGTAGTGTCTTGCTCATACGTCCTCCAGATGTGACGAAGCCCGCGCATAGCGGGCCTCTCTGTGTGTTGGTCAATCCGGCAGCTTTCATGCCGCCTCTCGGATCGCTGCGTTGTGTGCCTCGGCTCGCGCCCATGTGTCGGCAACGGCCAGTGCCTCAGCGCGTCGCCCGGCTCGAACCTCCCTCAGCCATGTAGGGGCCATGAACTCCATCAAGTCAGGTCGATCCTTCAGCAAGTCCATAACGTAGAACTTTCCCTGCGCGATGCGCATGCGGTCGTGCTTCTCGCGTGCCTTGACGTACTGGGCGTACGCTCGATGGTCCTCCGTCTCATGGCTCCGGGCTGAGGCTTTCTTACCGGCGATCTGCCATAACTGACCGAGCACGGACTCGCCCTTGACAATTCCTGCCTTGATTACGGCTGCATGTAGTGGTCTAATTTCCTCGGACAGGTCGATAGGAGGACAATCCCTGAATCGACGAGGAAAAAGAGCAAGATGACAACAAGAAGGCGCCGGCAATTTGACGCCAGCTTCAAGCTGGAAGTAG
>NZ_JBFOAH010000036.1:0-57702 GCF_040812055.1 Paraburkholderia suaedae
AAACAGGGGGCGTCGCGGTTCAAAGGCCAGACGACCAACCTGTCGGCCGATTCTCCTGGCTGACTCAGTTCAAGTGGTAAAAGGTCGGCGATCTGAAAACGAGTTGTGCAGACCTTCCCTAGCTAAATCAGTGTTCCAATTCGCCATACTGGTTGCAAATCCGGCGATGCCTGAAAAGGTTTGCGCGAATTCTGATGATTTCAACGCGCTTGCCGCCGCAATGAATGTTGCCCCAGCCTGTTTGACGTCATCCTGACTTGCGTTGCCGCTACTGAATGACTTGATCGTTTGGACAAGAGTGTTCCATGAGCTCAGTGCAGCTGCAACGTTGGAAGTCGTCGCTATAACGGTAATTCCTGACATTTCAAATCTCCTTACGGCCAGTTTCAAAGGTTGGCTGCCAGACGAAAGCCGTAACTACTGTTTCGCGAAGCAGCGGGATTCCCGCTTCGGTATGCAACGCGAACGGCGACAGGAATTGAGGCCCAGCTAGCACCTCTAAGGATATGGCCACGACATGAGCCATCGGACTGCACGGCTGGCGCTAGGTAGACGCTTTCCGAACAATCGGTAACCCATTGCTCAGCATTACCCAGCATGTCGTACAGGCCCCAAAGATTCGGCCTGAAGGAACCGCCCGGCGAAGTCCAGAGGAAACGATCGTTGCAAGGCGCAAATGGGCCATCTGGATCAAATACCCTTGTAGACTCATCGCGCGTATTTTCGTGCTTGCATTGCTCCTGCCGGCTATCGCCCCAGTAGGTCGTCGTTGTTGTCCCGGCACGCGCGGCATACTCCCATTCTTCTTCGGTAGGCAACCGGTAATGATGGGCGTTCGTCCCGCTAAGTTTCGAGTTCAGCCACGCGATATATTGTTGTGCATCGTTCCACGACACACACACGACCGGATCGTTGTCTGTTTGTGCGAAACCGGGGTTCTGCCAGTCAGCATCAGGATCAAATTGCCAGTCTGTACCGTTGCTGAAAATCATCTGCTTGATCTTGTGGCTGCCCGGATAGTATTCGAGTTGCCCCGCATCGACATGTGCGTCTTCCAGCGCTACCCAGACAGCGATCAGGTGGTTGGCCGTGGTCGGCGTCATATAGATTGAGTCGACGTGAGGCGGTTGCTGACTTCCTTTCTCGAAATACAGGCTATTGCAGAGCGCTGGCTGGTACTCAAGCAATTGTTGAAGAATCGAAGCCAGCCGATCCGAGAGCGCAATCTCACGGACGTCGACCATATCGAGATATAGATCGTTGATCTTCATCGGTCGCGTTGCGATCTCATGCGGACTCAGCAGTCCCAGCAAGCTGCGCTCCCCTGTATCGAGCAGGTCCACAGTTACATTCAGAGGTCGTTCCAACTTGCGCAGAGCGATTGAATCGACAATCGCGTCCATCTGTTCCGGCGGGTAAAACTGCGGAAGAACGACAAAACCGTTCTCGTCAAAATTTTGTTTCAGGAGTGAATCCACAAATCGACCTTTCTATGTGCGACGTCTGTCTGGCAGGCAGCACGGCGGTTAATACGTTGTGCGCTGTCGCCTCTTTGCGCCGACTGTAATATCTGTTTAAAAGCTTCACTTTACCGGCGACCGGGAACTGTGCACAACTCGCGTCAATCGCTCTTGACAACATTTTTCAAAAATTACTCAATTCGCATCCGCGTCGCGGGTTATTCGATATCCTTAGGATCATCGCGTTGCGGAAGTGACTTGTCCGTTCCCGTCGCTTAACAAGAATCGCGGCAGTCACAACAGCGCAGAGCAGGATGGCGCGCACCACCGTCACATCAGGCAGGATCGCTCTCATGCCATCCATAGGATTCCTCTATTTTTTAGATGCGGAAACCCGTCGTGGCCAAACAGTATCTAGACATCATGTACGGGTCTGCCGCACCTCAAGGTACTCGGATCAAGCTCGAGGTGCGGCAGGTCCATACCTGATGTCTAGTGGCGCACGCTCGACGAAGCGTCGTTGGCGTTGGTACCCGAAGTTCCTCACGGTTCGCTGAGTGGGGGTGGCACTGGTTGTCAATGACCGCGAACCGCCTGCCTACGAGAAATCGCGATGCTGCCTTCCGGGCTGCCTGGCTCGTCCGGCGGCGCGAGGCTAACGCGGCACCACGCAGCACGAGACGAAACGCGAAACACGCCGCAGTCGCAATCCACTATTCGAAGCGGACAGTGGCGCTCGATCTCCTTGGGCAAAGCCCGCCAAAACCTGCCAGACTGAGTGCTGCCCTTTTTGCTGCCCTTTTTACTGCCCTATTGCTGCCCTTTTGCAACCGGCCGTTTTACCGCCCTCTGGATATGGCACGCCCCGCCCCCATCTACGCCAGCATGACTTCGGCCACGACTTCCGCTGCTCCCGATCCGGCGCCCGGCGCCGCGCCTGACGATCGCGCCGCGAGCCACGCGTTGCCTTCTTCGACACACTCCGCGCTGGACGACTTCCATCCGGCCGTCGCCGGCTGGTTCCTGAAGACCTTCCGCGCCCCCACGGACGCGCAGGCCGCCGCATGGCCCCAGATTCGTCGTGGCCGCTCGACGCTGGTGGCCGCGCCGACCGGTTCGGGCAAGACGCTCACCGCGTTCCTGTCGGCGCTCGACGATCTGGTCCAGCAAGGCCTCGCCAACGGCGGCGCGTTACCCGACGAAACGCTGGTGGTGTACGTGTCGCCGCTAAAGGCGCTGTCCAACGACATCCGCCTGAACCTGCAAATGCCGCTGCAAGGCATCGCCGCCGAACTGAACGCGCGCGGACTGCCGCCGCTCGATATCCGCACGGCGGTGCGCACCGGCGACACCACGCAGCAGGAGCGCAATGCGCTGAAAAAGCGCGCGCCGCATATCCTCGTGACCACGCCCGAATCGCTCTACGTGCTGCTCGGTTCGGACTCGGGCCGGCGCATGCTCTCGACGGTGCGCACCGTGATCGTCGACGAAATTCACGCGCTGGCCGGCAGCAAGCGCGGCAGCCATCTCACACTTAGCCTCGAACGCCTCGACGCGCTATGCGAGCGGCGCTTGCCGCGCATCGGCCTGTCCGCGACGCAAAAGCCGGTGAGCGCGGTGGCGCGGTTTCTGGTGGGCGGCGCGAGCATCGACAGCGCGATTCCCGCGGATTGCGCGGTCATCGACGTGGGCCACGCGCGCGAGCGCGATCTCGCGCTGGAAATCCCGCCGGTGCCGCTCGAAGCGGTCATGCCCAACGAGGTCTGGGAACGTGTGTACGACCGTCTCGCCGAACTCGTTGCGATGCACCGCACGACGCTGGTTTTCGTCAACACGCGGCGCATGGCCGAGCGGGTCGCGCGTCATCTGACCGAGCGACTCGGCAAGGAGGTCGTCGCCGCGCATCACGGCAGCCTCGCGAAGGAACATCGCTTCGACGCCGAACAACGGCTCAAGCGCGGCGAGTTGCGCGTGCTGATCGCGACGGCGTCGCTGGAGCTCGGCATCGACATCGGCGACGTCGATCTGGTGTGCCAGATGGGCTCGCCGCGCGCGATCGCGCCGTTTCTGCAACGCGTCGGGCGCTCGGGCCATCAGGTCGGCGGCATGCCTAAAGGCCGGCTGTTCCCGAACTCGCGCGACGATCTGATCGAATGCGCGGCGCTGCTCGACTGCGTGCAGCGCGGCGAACTCGACGCGCTGCGCATTCCCCGCGCGCCGCTCGACGTGCTCGCGCAACAGATCGTCGCCGAAGTGTCGAGCGTCGAATGGAACGAGGACGCGCTGTTCGCGATGATGCGGCGCGCCGCCCCTTACGCGGACCTGGAGCGCGAGCAGTACGACGCGGTGTTGCGCATGCTCGCCGAGGGCTATACGAGCCGCAACGGTCCGCGCGGCGCCTATGTGCATCGCGACGCGGTGAGCGGCACGCTGCGTGGCCGGCGCGGCGGCAAGCTGGTCGCCGTGACCTCGGGCGGCACGATTCCCGAGAACGCGGACTACGCAGTCGTGCTCGAACCGCAGGCAATCAACATCGGCACGGTCAATGAGGATTTCGCGGTCGAGAGTCTGGCCGGCGACGTGTTTCAGCTGGGCAATGCGTCGTACCGGATCTTGCGCATCGAGAGCGGCCGCGTGCGGGTCGAGGACGCGCAGGGGCAGCCGCCGAACATTCCGTTCTGGCTCGGCGAGGCGCCTGGCCGCAGCGATGAACTGTCGTTTGCGGTGTCGCGCTTGCGCGAGGCGCTTGAACGCGTGCTCGAAGGGCGCGATTGCGAGGCGGAGCAGCCCGCAATCGGGACAGCACATGGCGTGGAGGCGGGAACCAACGCGCCCGCACGAGCAAAGTCGAAGAGCAGAAGCAAAGCCAAAGCCGCAGTCCTGGGCGCGGGCGCGGTGGCGGACACTGCGAGCGGCGCCGTCACCGATGCGCGATGTGCACCCGCGCCCGAGGCGCAATCCCTCGCCGCGCGCATCGATCGCGCGATCGGCTGGCTTATCGACACGGTTCATCTCGACGAAGCCGCCGCGCGCCAGATAGTCGACTATCTCGCTCGCGCCCGCGCGGCGCTCGGCGTGCTCCCCACGCAGAATACGCTGGTCATGGAGCGCTTCTTCGACGAATCCGGCGGCACGCAGCTGGTGATCCACGCGCCCTTCGGCAGCCGCGTGAACCGCGCGTGGGGCCTTGCGTTGCGCAAGCGCTTCTGCCGCAGCTTCAACTTCGAACTGCAAGCCGCGGCCACCGAGGACGCGATCGTGCTGTCGCTGACCGGCAGCCATTCGTTCGTCCTGGACGACGTGTGGCGCTACCTGCATTCGAACAGCGCCGAGCATCTGCTGATCCAGGCATTGCTCGAGGCACCGCTGTTCGGCGTGCGCTGGCGCTGGAACGCGACCACCGCGCTCGGCTTGCCGCGCTACACCGGTGGACGCAAGACCGCGCCGCAAGTGCAGCGCATGCGCAGCGAAGACCTCCTCGCGAGCGTGTTTCCCGAGCAGGCCGCGTGTCTGGAGAACGTGGTCGGCGAACGCGAATTGCCGCGTCATCCGTTAGTGGATCAAACCGTCGACGACTGCTTGCACGACGCCATGGATAGCGAGCGCTGGCTCGCGCTGCTGCGCCGGATCGAACAGGGCGACGTGCGACTGGTGGCGCGCGATCTGCCGGCGCCCTCGCCGCTGGCCGCCGAAGTCCTCACCGCGAAGCCCTACGCCTATCTCGACGACGCGCCCATCGAGGAACGTCGCACGCAAGCCGTATTGAACCGCCGCTGGACCGATCCGACCAGCGCCGACGATCTCGGTGCGCTCGACGCCGACGCGATCGACAGTGTGCGCGACGAGGCGTGGCCAGAGGCGCGCAACGCGGACGAGATGCACGAGGCGCTGACCGGCCTCGCCTGTATCACGCAAGACGAAGCGCAGAGTCGCGAAGGCTGGCCAGCGTGGCTCGCGGCGCTGGCCGCGTCCGGCCGCGCGACCCGCCTGCAACTGACGGACGATGCCGCCCTCTGGTTGCCTGCCGAGCGCGTCACCTGCTTCGAGGCGCTCTACCCCGACGCGCCGCGCACCGCCTACACACCGCAACTCGTCGCACCCAAAGGCTATACCGACAGCTGGAACGCCGGCGACGCGCTGCTCGACGTGCTGCGCGCGCGCCTGACCGGCTTCGGTCCGCTGCCGGTCAGCGAAATCGCGCAAGCGCTGCGACTGCCGCCCGCGTCGGTCGAGCAGGCGCTCACGCGCCTCGAAGCAGAAGGCTACCTGATGCGCGGCCGCTTCACGCCCCAAACCGCCGAAGAACAATGGTGCGAACGCCACCTGCTTGCGCGGATTCACCGCTATACGGTCAAGCGTTTGCGACGCGAGATCGAACCCGTGGAGCGGCACGACTTCATGCGCTTTCTGTTCGAATGGCAGCATCTGAGCCCGGACACGCGCAGCGAGGGCCGCGACGCACTGGCCGCCGTGCTCGACCAGCTCGAAGGCTACCAGGCCGCCGCCGGCGCATGGGAAGAGGAGATCCTGCCCGCGCGCGTGAAGGCCTACACGAATACTTCGCTCGACGAACTGTGCCGCGCCGGCAAGATCGTCTGGACCCGGCTTACCGAGCGCGCGCGCGGCGCGGCGGGTCCGATCCGCAGCACGCCGATCGTGCTGCTGCCGCGCGCGCAGGTGCGCACCTGGCGCGCGTTGCTCGACAACGCCAGGCCGCCGGAATTGTCCGCTCTCGCGCAAAGCGTGTTCGACACGCTTTCGGAACACGGCGCGATGTTCTTCGACGAATTGCTCGCCGAAGTCCACGTGCTGAGGATGGAACTCGAAAGTGCGCTGGGCGAACTCGTCGCCGCCGGCCTCGCGAACTCGGACAGCTTCGCGGGCTTGCGCGCGTTGCTCAAGCCGGTCGCGAAGCGCAATGCGTTTGCGAGCAACCGGCGCGCACGAGCCAGCGCGCTGATCGGCGGGATGGACGACGCGGGCCGCTGGGCGCTCGTGAGCCGGCGCGCCGTTGCGACGCAACCCGAAACCGAAGCGCAGCGCGAGCCGCAGCGCCGCCGGCAGTGGCCGCCCGAGGTGCTGGAGCATGTCGCGATGACGTTGCTGCGCCGCTATGGTGTGGTGTTCTGGCGCCTGCTCGAACGGGAAGCCGAATGGCTGCCGCCTTGGCGCGATCTGCTGCGCGTGTTTCAGCGGCTCGAAGCGCGCGGCACGATTCGCGGCGGGCGCTTCGTGAATGGCCTGGCCGGCGAGCAGTTCGCGTTGCCCGAGGCCATCCCGGTGCTGCGCGAAGTTCGCCGGCATGCGAACGATCGTGCGTTAGTGTGTGTCGCCGCGACTGATCCGTTGAATCTCGCCGGCACGCTGCTGGTCGGCGAGCGGGTGCCGGCTGTCGCCGGAAACCGGCTGTTGTTCCGGGATGGCGTAGTGGTGGCCACGCTCGTCGCCGGAAAATTCTGGTTTGACGCATCGGTGGATGCCGAACCGACCGAAAGGGAACGCGCGCGCGCGTCGCTGGCGCGCAGGTTCTAGCCGGTATGCGCACATCGGCAGGTAAGTGAACGAAGCGTTGCATTGGCACGGCACGTCATGCTCGCGGCCCTCATGGCGCCGCGATCGGTGAGGAAAGCTGCTCGAGCGCCCCTAAAACCCCTAAAGCTATTGGGCAATCGACCGTTAATGTTTATAAGCCCGAATTCCGCGGCTTCGCTACAATGGGCCAGTCTTAAGTATGAAGACTGGATGCCGCCTCGCGCCTTGACGGGGACTACCGGCACACATCGCCCGGGGATCTCATGAACGACGACCAACGCGACCAGGTGCTTTATGCGCGGTTTGGCACAAGCAGGCCTTGCTGGCGTCTGTCGGCCGACAGCAACGCACTCGAACTCACGCCTGTCGCCGGCGCATTGCCTGCCCACGTAGCGCTGGATGCCGCCATTGCGCTCGATCCCCAGCAAGCATCGCAAATCCGCTGCCTCACCGGCGCAAGCTCGCATCTCGTCGTCGACGTACACGTCGCCGGCGAACCGCTGCGCCTGCATCTCGTCGGTAAAAAAATCGACAGCAACACGTGGAGCGGCACGGCGTCGGCTTACGAGGACACGGAGTCCGTCGTCCGCGATCTCGCACAGGCCCTGTCGTTCGCCGAGCAGGTCGTCTCGGAAGTCAATTCGGTCGTGGTCGTCGTCGACAGGCAGGGCCGGATACAGCGCTTTAACCGCGTTGCCGAAGAGTTGAGCGGCATCAAGGAAGAAACCATCATCGGCAGCCCTGCCTGGCCGCTCTTGTTGCCGTCCCGGGACGAGGCGAGCGCCAGCGCGAACTTCGCTCAGGTCTTCGATCGCGGCGTGCCCTACCAGATCGAACAGCGCATTAAAACGGTGCACGGCGAAAGGCTGTTTCTGTTTCGCAACGAGTTCGTCCGCAGCGGCAGCGACGGCGACAAGCAATTCCTGCTCTGCTCGGGCACCGACATCACCGAGCAAAGACTCGCGCAGCAACGGCTCAACGAACTCGCCAACACCGACGAGCTGACCGGCCTGTCCAACCGCAACGCGATTCACGACAAGATCCGCACGGCCATCCAGGAGGCCAGTCCACAGGAAGAAGTCGGCGTGCTGTTCCTCGACCTCGACAACTTCAAAAAGGTCAACGACCACTACGGCCATGTGTTCGGCGACAAGCTGATCCGCGACGTGTCCGCGGCCATCGGCGACTGCCTGAACGACGGCGATGCGCTTGCGCGGCTCGGCGGCGACGAGTTCATCGTGCTCGCGGCAAGCGGCACCTCGCAACAGCTGGAAACCACCGCCCAGCGCATTCTGGAGCGCATGCGTACGCCGTTCGCCGTCGGGCTCGTCGAGGTCTACACGGGTTGCTCGATCGGCATCGCGCGCTATCCGCAGCACGGCGACAGCCTCGAATCGCTGATTCGCTCGGCCGACACCGCGATGTACGTTGCCAAAGACGCGGGCAAGCGCACTCATCGCGTATTCTCGCCGGACATGAACCGCCGGGTCGCCGAGTACATGTGGCTCGACACCAATCTGCGACGCGGTCTCGAAGAGGGCCAACTGACGCTGCATTACCAGCCCAAGCTGTCGCTCGCGAGCGGCACGGTGCAGGGCGCCGAGGCGCTGGTGCGCTGGAATTCGCCGGAACGCGGCCAGATCATGCCGGCGGACTTCATCCGTTATGCGGAAGAGTCGGGGCTGATCGGCGTGCTAGGCCGCTGGGTCATGGACTCCGCCGCGAAGCAGGCCGCCCGCTGGAAAGCGGACGGCTATAACCTGCGCATCGCGATCAACATGTCGGCGCGGCAACTCTCCGACCCCGCCGTGGTCCAGCATTTCACCGAAGCGCTGCACAACGCGGAGCTCGACCCCTGCCTGCTCGACGTCGAACTCACCGAGAGCTGTCTGATCGAGGACGAAGCGGCCGCGATCGAACTCATCACGCAGTTCCGCCAACTCGGCGCCCAGGTGCATCTGGACGATTTCGGCACCGGCTACTCGTCGCTGTCGCAACTGGGCCGCATTCCGCTTGACGTCATCAAGCTCGACCGCAGCTTCGTGCGCTCCATCAACGCCGACAAGAAGGCGCAGGCGCTAGTGCGCTCGATGGTAGCGGTCGCGCAGGAACTCGACTTCGAGGTCGTCGCCGAAGGCATCGAAACCGAGTCGGAAGAACTGTTCATGAAGGGCCTTGGCGTGGACTACGTGCAAGGCTTTCTGTATGGCCGCGCGATGCCCGTCGCCGAATTCGAACGGTGGCTGCTGGACCGGCAGAAGCTCCGGCTGATCGCGTGAGCTCGTGCGCCGTTGCACCTGGCGCGATGGGTCTTGGATGACTTGATGGGCTCACGCGGGCGCAGCGGGCCAGCCGCGCCCGCGCATCGCAGACCGCCTTTATCGCAACAGCGCGCTCCAGCGGGCCGCGCTTTCCTCGCTCATGCCGACGGCCAGCGCAGCGTCGCGAATCTGCGTCCATGTGGCCGGGTCCACCGGAATGCCCTCGGCTTCGCGTTGAGCGCGCGTGACGCGTTCCGGTTCGCCCGGTTCGTAGATACGGTCTGCGCCGGCGGCAAGCGGCGAAGCCTTTACCCACGCGATAAACGCGTCGGCTTCGGCTTGCGCATCGGGCGCGTCGAATGCGGCGGGATCGATGATCACCGACAGCATGCAGTTGATGATCGCGTGCGTCGTGCCGAGCGTGTCCGCGTGCGTCGTGAAGCCGCCCGACAAAGCGCCGCCGAAAATCTCGCACATCGCCGCCAGCCCAAAACCCTTGTGCCCGCCGAATGGCGTGAGCGAGCCGAACGGCGCTTCGTGCATCACCTTCGGTTCGAGCGTGGGGAAGCCTTCGTGATCGATCAACGCACCCGGCGGCACATGTTTGCCCTGGTTGTACGCGACGCGCGTCTTGCCGTAGGCCACCGTGCTGGTCGCGAAGTCGAGCACGAGCGGCGGCTTGCCGGGCCGCGGATACGCCGCGCAAAACGGGTTCGTGCCGATGCGCCGGTCCGCACCGCCAAACGGCGCAACGAGCGGATCCCCCGCGACGTTGACGAAGTGAAACGACACCAGCCCAGCCCGCGCGCACTGTTCGGCCCAATGGCCGATGCGCCCGATGTGATGCGCGCCGCGCAGGCCGAGCGCGCAGATGCCGAGCCGTTTGGCGCGCTCGATGCCCTGCTCCATCGCCTCGAACGCGACCACCTGGCCGAAACCCTTGCCGCCTTCGATTGTCAGTACGGCACCCGCATCCTTGACGACTTCGGCATGCCGGTTCAGTTGGAGTTGCGCATCGGCGAGCGATGCGACATAGCGCGGGATCATCCCCACACCATGCGAATCGTGCCCGGTCAGATTCGACGCGACCAGATGATCCGCGACCAGTTCCGCTTCGCGCGCTGTGCTGCCGGCCTGCTCCCAGATCGCTCTCACGTAGGCATGCAGTGGGTCGGCTGGAATCCGGAGGATAGTGGGTCGGTCAGTCGCGTTATCGGTCATTCAGTGGTGTCCGTGTGTAAGTGACGGGTCTGAACAGCGCATCCGTTCAAGCCCGCGCGAGACATCACGCGCGGGCCATGAAGCTCAAGGCGCGGCGGCGATCACTTCGGCAACCGCGGCGGTGAGCTTTTTGCCGAACGGCACGTGCAGGAACTCGTTCGGTCCGTGCGCATTCGACTTCGGCCCCAGCACCCCGCACACCATGAACTGCGATTTGGGAAAGCCCGCCTGCAGCACGTTCATCAGCGGGATGGTGCCGCCCTGGCCGATGTACGCGACGTCGGCGCCGTAGTGGCGACGCGACGCGTCGTTGAGCGCCGCGCTGAGCCAGGGCGCGAGCTCGGGCGCGTTCCAGCCGTTCGCCGCGCCCGCGTCGGGCCTGAAGGTCACCTTTGCGTTGTATGGCGGATCGAGTTCGAGCAGCGCCTTCAGTTCGGCGACGGCCTTCTGCGCTTCGATAAGCGGCGGCAGACGCAGCGATAGCTTGAACGCGGTGCGCGGGCGCAGCACGTTGCCGGCGTCGGCGAGCGCGGGCAGCCCGGCCGCGCCGGTCACCGACAGCGAAGGACGCCACGTCGAACCGAGCAAGGCTTCCTGCGGATCGGTCGTGGTCGGCAGCACCTGGCGGCCGTCCTGACCGCACGCCCACGGCAGCTTCTTCCAGACGTCGTCGCCAAGAATCTGCGCGGTGGCTTGCGTTTCACGCAGGCGGTCGACGGGCACCGGGCAATGGAAACCCTTTGGCAACAGCGTGCCGTTTGCAGCGTCCTCGAGCCGGTCGAACAGCTGCCGCATGATGCGAAAGCTCGACGGCGCGATGCCGCCGTAGCTGCCTGAGTGAATGCCTTCGTCGAGCACCTGGACTTCGAGGTCGCCCGCGACCAGCCCGCGCAGCGACGTGGTAAGCCACAGTTGATCGTAATTGCCCGCGCCCGAATCCAGGCACACCACGAGGCCCACCGTGCCGAGCCGTTCGCGCAGCGCGTCGACGTAGGGCAGCAGATCGTAGCTGCCCGACTCCTCGCAGGTTTCGATCAGGCCGACGCAACGCGGACGCTCGACGCCTTGCGCGTCGAGCGCGGCGAGCGCCGTGAGGCTCGCGTAGATCGCGTAGCCGTCGTCGGCGCCGCCGCGGCCGTAGAGCTTGCCGTCCTCGAGCTTCGGCGTCCATGGGCCGAGGTCTTTGCGCCAGCCGTCGAATTCGGGCTGCTTGTCGAGGTGGCCGTACAGCACGATGGTTTCTTCGCTGCCGGAACGGGTCGCGGCCGTTTCGAAGAAGATCACCGGCGTGCGGCCGGGCAGACGGATCACTTCGAGTTTCAGGCCGCGCACGGGCTGCTGTTCGGCCCATTGCGCGGCGTCGGTGATGACGCGCTCCAGATAGCCGTGCTTGACCCAGTCGGGATCGAACGCGGGGCTTTTGGCCGGCACCGCGATGTAGTCCGTCAACGCGGGCACGATCTCGTCGTTCCACTTGCGGTCCACGAATTCGCGCAGCGTGTCGGGGTTAAGGCGTTGCGCCTGCTGGGTCGTATCGTCGGAGATCATGATGGCGGTCCTGGCTGTCCTGTTCTGGCGGAACGATCATGATAGTCCCGATGCGGGATCGGCTGAACCCTTTGGGGCCGGCATGCGCGCGGCATGCTTCGGATTGCTGATGCACCGATCCCGCATTCGCGCGACAATCGTGGCATGGATCGCGTATGGGGAGTGGTTTCATGGGTGGTGACGTGATCGCCCAGGTCATCGGCGCGGTGTGCGCGCTGGCGCTGTATTTTCTGCCCGCCATTGTCGCCGACCGCCGCAAGCGTCGCGACGTGCTGACGCTCGCGCTCTTCAATGCGTGCGTCGGCTGGACCGGGCTTGGCTGGCTGCTCGCGCTTTACTGGTCGTTGCAGCCCAACCCGCCGGAGAATATCGCCGGCGAGGTCGTGCAGACGCGCAAACTCGTGCGCATGCGGGCATTTTCGACCGCGTTGATGCTGCGCGTGCAGAAGCGCGCGTCGGCGCAGGACCACCGTCAGGAAAATTGATTGTGCTGGTGTGGCACGGTTGGGCGGTGGCTCGGCGCGCAGCGGTGGGCCAGCGTCAGGCCGGCTTGGGGCCGCTGGAGGCCGTGCGCGACGCCGGACGATTTTCCTTTTACCCCGCTCAAGTTCGATTCAGCCCAAGCGTTCGGCCGCGGCGGTTCGCCAGCAACGCTGGCCGAAGCTCCGGACCGCGTTTCGGCTCATTGCATCTATTCGATAAATTCAAGCGGCGCGGCCCACTCGCTGCCATTGCACGGAGCCGGCAGGAATCGAGCGCGGCTCGGCTCGCACGTTGGCGGGCGAGAACATCTCGCGGCGCAACTCTCCCTGCTCGTCGAACCACTCGCACATGAGCCAGTGTCCCGGATTCAGCGCGACCGGGCCCGCATAGGTCACGGTCATGCGTGGGCCGCCAGCCTTTAACGTAACGACGTCGCCGACGTTGAAGTGGGTCGCTGCGGGTGGGTGCAATGCGTCAATGGTGGCGGTCAGCATCATTATTCCCCTCGAACCGTTGGGCGTTATTTAAAGTCTCCGCGCCGGGTTTCTCGACATTCGACCTACTGGGAGGACTGCAAAGTTCGCAAAGATTAACAACCGAATTTAAATGCGGCAAGCGGTTTTTATTTCTTATTGTTTTGACCGGCAGTGGAATCGCTTTCAATGCCGCGGGGCGAAGTTTGAAACCAGGAATATCCCTGAAACCCGATTCGACGGCTAGGTGCGGCACCGCGAGATGGCACGATTTACTGCGAGCCGGTCCGGGTGCCAGTAAAAAAGCCTGCTGCGTTTCTTCTATCTATGCAGATCAAGGAACAGGCGTTATCTCGAGGCGTTGGGAACTTACCTGTGAACCAAGAACTCATCCGTGAATAACACACCTGCGTGATTTATTAATGCGCTGGGTTCTGTGCGGAAAGCAACAGTTTGGAAACGATTATCGTTGCGAGGCTTTTAAACCGTCTGGGCTCGACGGCCTGTCCCCAGCGCGAACGCACGGTTCCTAAACAGTCGCCGGTCCACCCACGGATGACCGCAGCGGCGCAAAGCCGTCGGCGGGATGGGCTCCCGCCGACGGCCTCATCACGTGGCGCTTGACAACACGCGAGCGCATTCAGCTTTCGAGTTTCGCGTCCATCGTAATTGTCGCGTTCAGGACCTTGGACACGGGACAGCCCGCCTTCGCGTCCGCGGTGGCTTTGTCGAACGCAGCTTTGTCACCGCCGGGGATTTTCACCGCCACGTCCAGATGCACGGCCGTGATCGTGAAGCCGCCGCCGTCCTTGTCGAGTGTCACGGTGGCGGTCGTGCCGATGCGCTCGGGCGTAATACCGGCCTTGCCCAGTTCCGCCGACAAGGCCATCGAGAAACATCCTGCATGCGCAGCGGCAATCAGCTCTTCGGGATTGGTCCCGATGCCGTCCGCGAAGCGCGTCGAAAACGAGTATTGGGTCTCCTTGAGGACGCCGCTGTCGGTGGAAATCGAGCCCTTGCCGTCCTGCAGGCCGCCTTGCCAGACTGCTGATGCCTTGCGCTTCATCGCTCTCTCCTGTGTGCCCTGCTTCGCGCGCTCGACGACCGAAGATGATGTCCGCCGCGACGGTCGCGCCCGGAGGTTCGCGGTTCAGGCATCGGTTCGGGGTCCCCAAGGGGCTTCCTTCGGGCGTCTGTCGCGCGGCGCCGCCGGGGCGGGCGTGGACCGAACTTCATCATAGGCGCTTCCGTGGGCCGGCGTCGTGACGACCCGGCACGCGGACGCCGGCAAAGTGGCGCGCCCGGATTACATCGAACCATTGCGCGCCGCGCGCGAGCGAAGTCGGTTCGTTCAGCAAAAAGCGCTTTCCGGCGCTATGCCCGAGCCACGCGACGCGGCTATTCCGCGAACGGCAAGCTCCGCTGCCCCACCGCGCGCATTTCAAACACGTTCAGCGTCATGGCCACCAGCGCATAGTAGCCAAGCAGGCCCACCAGGTTGATCACCACCTGATGCCCGAATCGCTCCACCGCCTTGGCATACAGCGCGTCCGACACGCGCTTCGTTTCGTAGAGCTCGCTTGCGAAGTCGTGAATCAGCGCGTCGTCGGCATCCGCGAAGGCCGGGCGCCGTCCCTGCCGGATCGCATCGGCGTCGGCTTCGGCCACGCCCGCATTGCGCGCGATCGGATAGTGGATGTACCACTCGGCCTGCGCCTGCCAACGCGCCGCAGTCACCAGAATCGCCAGCTCCGACAGACGTAACGGCAAGCCGGTCCGATAACGGCAGAACGCGCCCAGGCGCTGCGCCTGCTGCGCCAGTTCAGGGCTATGAATCCAGCCGAGAAACGGCCCATTCAGATTGCCGCGCGGGCCGGACAGAATTTCTTGCAGTACGGCTTTCTGTTCGGGCGTGGCGTCGGATGGGTCGAAGTGGGGCAAACGCTCGGTCATCATGGGTCTCGCAGACGGGGTTGGGTCAGCCGGCCTGGATGGCCTTCAGCGCGGCGTCGATCGCGTCGGCGAGCCGGCTGACGATCTCGTCGATATCGCGCTCGGTGCAGATGAACGGCGGCGCCAGCAGCACATGGTCGCCGATCTTGCCGTCGACCGTGCCGCCCATCGGATACACCATCAAGCCGCGCGCGAAGGCTTCGCGCCGAATCGCCGCGTGCAGCCTGAGCGCCGCGTCGAACGGCGATTTGCTCTCGCGATCCCGGACCAGTTCGACGCCGACAAACAGCCCCCGTCCGCGCACGTCGCCGATATGCGGGTGCTGCGCATACTGCTCGCGCAGCCGCCCGCGCAGCTGCTCGCCGCGCGCCAGCACGTTCGGCAACAGCCTGTCTTCCTCGATCACGCGCTGCACTTCGAGCGCGGCCGCGCACGCGGTGGCGTGACCGATATAGGTATGCCCGTGCTGAAAAAAGCCCGAGCCACCGACGATCGTCCGGTAGAGCCTGTCGCTGAGCAGCGTCGCGCCGATAGGCTGATAACCGGCGCCGAGCCCCTTGGCGATGGTCAGCAGGTCCGGCGCCACGCCGTCTTCTTCGCACGCGTACAGGAAGCCGGTGCGGCCCATGCCCGACATGATCTCGTCGAGAATCAACAGGACTCCGTAACGATCACAGACCGCGCGTATCTTGCGAAAGTACTCGCGCACCGGCGGCACGGCGCCCGCTGTCGCACCCACCACCGTTTCGGCGACGAACGCGGCCACCGTGTCCGCTCCGAGTTCGACGATCTTCTGTTCGAGTTCATCGGCAAGACGTTGGGCGAACGCTTCCTCCGTCTCGCCCGCGCACTGCTCGCGGTACGCGTAACACGGGCTGACGTGATGCGCGTCGATCAGGATCGGCAGGAACGGCTCGCGACGCCATGCATTGCCGCCGATCGCCAGCGCTCCCAAGGTGTTGCCGTGATAGCTCTGACGCCGCGCGATGAAGTGGCGGCGCTGCGTTTCGCCGTTCTCGACGAAGTATTGGCGCGCCAGTTTCAGCGCGGCCTCGATCGCCTCCGAACCGCCCGACACGAAGTACACATGTTGGAGTCCGGCCGGCGCGCGCGCCACCAGACGCTCGGCCAGTTCCTCGGCGGGGCCGGTCGTGAAGAACGACGTATGGGCATAGGGCAACTTTTTCGCCTGGCGCTCGATTGCCTCGATCACACGCCGGTTGCTGTGGCCCAGACACGAGACGGCCGCGCCGCCGCACGCGTCGATATAACGCTTGCCGGTGGAATCGATGATTTCGATTCCTTCTCCGCCGACCGCAACCGGCAGCGATTGCTTCGGTAAACGATGAAAAACCGCGGACATGATGTCAATTCCTGATGGTCACGCCGACGTGCTCAGGTGCCGGAGCGCTGCGGCGCTGAGCCGGCGACGACGGTGCGCGAATGCCAGGCATTTGCAGCGCCTGGTCCAGCAAGCCAGCGTCGAGAACGGCTTGCTCACGGCACATAAGCACCCTTCGCGTGCAACGACTGCTCGGCGATCGCAAGCTGTTCGACTGCACCCGCGCCTTCCAGCGCGAGCAGATGCGCGACCAGCGATTCCGCGATCGCGGTGGCCGCCACCAGCGAAGGAAAAAACGATGGACTTTCGTGCGAAAAGATCAGCACCTTGTCCGCGTGCAGCGCAATGGGCGACACCGCGCTGTCGGTGATCGCGATCAGCTTGCTGCCTTTTTCCAGCGCCGCCTCCGCCACGCGCGCCGCTTCGACCGAATACGGCGCGAAACTGATGACGATGGTCGCGCTGTCGCGCTCGACCGAGCGCAGCTGCATCTCCAGCGTGCCGGCCTCGCCGTTGAGCAGCGACACCGACGGCCGGAAAAACCGGTACCCATACACGAGGCCGAACGCCACTGAGTAGCACGAGCGAAAGCCCGCCACATGTACATGCGGCGCGCGCCGCAAAAGCCGTGCGGCTTCCACGATCGCGCGACCGTTATGCGCGGCGGTGACTTCGAGGTTGTGCTGTTGCGCGACGAGCAGATCGTTCGCGAGCGCGTCTTTCGATTTGACCAGTGAACGGGCGCGGCTCGCGAGCGGCTCCGGCCGCGTGCGCACGCGCGCGACGAACAGATTGCGCAATTCGTTCCAGCCGGGAAAACCGAGTTGTTGCGACAGACGCACGAGCGATGCCGGTTGCACTTGCGCGCGCTCAGCCACCTTGCGCATGGAGGACACCGCGACCTCGTCCGGATGATCGAGCAGAAAAGCGGCGCCCGTCTGGAACTGCGGGCTCAGTTCGGAGAAACGTGCGCGGATCAGGGCGGCGAGCTGGTCGAAGCTGTCTGGCATGCGAGGGTCCGGGCGAGCCGCCGATAACGATGACAACAAATGTTACCACCCGGCGCCTCGCATTCAACAGCGCCTGTCGCGCGCTGGTGATTGACAAACGAAACCTGTTCTGTGGCAAACAAACTTGTTCTCGCGATTCTTCGCAACTAAAACTGTTCTGGAAAATCGCGCTCGCCGTCCGACTCCTTACGCCATGAGGGTTTGCAGGCAGCGCCCGTTCCCACGCAAAGCGCGCTTTCACTGCATTGAAAAAATTACCAGCACCCGCCTAGACGACCTCCAAACGCCGGGCGCAAACGCCATCCACTAAGAATCAGACACTTAGCCAAGCGGTCACTTCCCGAGCGACGAAGCCGCCAGCAAACTGCTGTACCTGGCCTTGCGCAACATCGAAAAGGATTGGAAGATGCCACCTATCACCTGGCGGCAAGCCGTCAATCAGTTCGCCATCCTGTTCGGCGAGCGATTCACCGCCGCCATCAGCTGAGATTTCTAACCGACCTCAGCACACGAAATTCCTGACACCTCCGCGCCAGAGGTCGCACCCGCCTTCTCTTCCGCATCCTGAAGATGTTGAGGAAAATTCGGATCCCTCTGCGCGGGTTTGTATCCCGACCTTTCCAACTTTTTCAGATCAACGTTCCTCCTGGCCCTGGCTTCCTTGCGGGCGGCCTTATGTTGCGCCCGCCGCTCCACAGCAGTCGACGAGGCTGTGCCGTGACTCGAGCCGGTTGAAGCGGCGGTCGCTCCGCTTGCACTGTCACTGCCACTGCCACTGCCCTGCGCAGATACTGGTCGCGTAATGGCTAATGCGCCCGCTGTCACGAGGGACAGCACAACCTTGTTGCTTGAAAAGCCTGAATTCATTTTCGTCCTTTGCTTTCACGTGTCCGACACCGCGAGTGAGTGGCCGCTACCGGAATGTCGATGGATAGTGCTTCATCCCCCCGGTGTTCTCCGGCCCTCTTCAATTTGACCAGCTCCTTAGAAGCTCGTCTTAACGCCGATTCGGGCAATAAACTGGCTTGGACCGCTCGAAGTGCCTGTCGGGTCCAGGACTCCGCTAATGAGGGCCTGCGCTCCAGAGTTTGTACGTTGATAGACGCCCTCCACATACACCAGAGTTCGCTTGGAGAGGATGTGGTTCACAATTGCGTCAACCTGATGCGCATGATTGTTGTCAAGGACCTTGTCCCCCTTCATGTACATATAGTTAGCAGCAAGTACCCAGTCCGGAGCCAGTTGATAAGCCGCACCCGCCTCGGCCTGCGCGATGGCGCCACCATTAAAGGTATTTCGTACAGTGGTCACAAGTGCTGTCATCGTCCACTTGCCCAACTGATAATGTGCGCCGATACCCCAATTCCTGATACCGACCTGCGGTTGGCCTTCAGTGAAATATTTGACCTCTGTGTATGCAGCAGCAGCTCCGAAGGGACCATGGTCATAACTCAATCCCGCGCTGACGCTATTGCCAGACCCGAATGAACCAGCAATGCCCCCAAAACCGTATAAAGCACCGAATTTGAATCCGCCGTAATCGTTAGACTGGTACTTGATAGAACCAGGCACGGGATTTCCGCCCGCCATGCGATCCCAGTCGAAGCTCCCAGCGAACGGAGGGTTCCCGGGAATTGCAATCTTGTTGAATGGCCCCGCGCGGAAGTTGTAAAGGCCAACGTTAATCGCCGCATCGTTTTGCCCGAAAAACAGCGAATCAACCATGAAGTCGTATTGATTGCCCAATGTCAATGTACCGAGCTGGTCGCTGGACAACCCCACGTACGCGTTCCGACCGAAGAAGCCCTGACCTGTCAGGATCGTTCCGTTGCCCAGATTGAACTGATTGACCAGTTTGAACGTTGCACGAAGGCCGCCACCAAGATCCTCGGTCCCACTGATACCCCACAAGTTTGGAACGAATATCCCGTCATCAAATTTGACATTATGATGGCCGCCCTCGTTGCTAACATACGAAATTCCGGCGTCTATCAGACCATACAACGTTACGCTGCTTCCGCTTCCAGCCGATTGCGCATAGGCGGGAATTTGCGCCCCTATGAGGAAAAGAAGGACAGACCCAGACAGCACTCGACGTTTCATTCTATTGTCTCCAGAAACCAACAAATATGATTTATTTACGTTGTACTAACTGTATTGAGTTTGGCATTGAACATGAGATTTCCTTGGTGCGTGTACACGCGCTGCGGTACGTTTACTGCCTTCCATGTTGACATCAAAACCGCATCGACATCGGCCTCAGAATGAATCCAGCAGCGATGCCGGAATCTTTCTGACCGGTGGCCCAGGCTGGTACGAACCACCATCCCACGATCGGTCTGGTTTGGGATGCAGCATATTGCCCCGCCTCCATATGATCAAACCGCACCCGGGAGGATTCAGAACGATTCAGGACCTGGGTTACGGTGCAGGCGCGATTCAATGGGCTGTTTGGCCACCATCTACGATAAGAGTCTGGTTGGTAGCGCAGCTTGCCATCGGTGAACACAGAAAAAGCACCATGCCGGCGGTTTCCTCGGGCTGAGCGGCACGTCCCATCAGCGGTCCGGCAAGCACGACGGGCGCCATGAAGGGATCATCCAGCCAGCGTTGCGTCAAGGGCGTGCTGTCCAGGCCTTGGCGCATGTGCATTGATCCGGATGCCACTTTTGGCGTAATTATCTCCCGTAGACGCAGGGTGAGGCCCACCGTATTGGGTGGAGGAACGGGCCGTCAGCGTGCTGCCGACATTACGCTGGAAGCAAATTGCATCAAGGCATCACGCGGTGCGTTCGCTTGCGGGGCATGCGAGGGAAGCACGGTGATGGGCCGGCATTGCAGCAAGACGATGTTGTCACCGGACGGCAAATCCCGATCGATTGCAAATTCAACGTCCTGCGGCGATTGATGCATGCGCTCGAGACGTTTGCCGATCTTGGCTAACGCAAGAACTTCGGCATCGTCCATGCATAAGCACGCGCGGCGCGCGGCATCGACCGGCGTCGGAACATCGTTAGTCAAGTACTCCCTATGCTTATCCCCGACTACACGCTCCAGCACTTGCCCCTCAATCTTGGCAACAACAAACCTGTCGGGTGTCACGTCACCACCAACTACACCAAGACCCAAGCCATAGGACGCCTCGATCACGACGCGCGAACGGTCTCCGGTGACGGGGCTGACGGTGAACATCACTCCGGCGGCTCTGGCGTTGACAGTTTTCTGAACGGCTACCGCCATGTCCACGGCCATAGGATCGATGTGATTTTTCCACGCATAGGACAAAGCTCGGGGGGAAAATGCGCTGGCCCAACATCGACGCAGGTGCAACTCGACTTCCTGAATACCGCGCATGCCGACAAAAGTTTCATATTCGCCAGCGAAACTGGCACCCGCAGAGTCTTCAGCGGTAGCGCTCGAGCGTACCGCTACCGAAACATTCGGCACCCGAACCGCGGTGCACAGGCCGTTGTAGGCCTCGGTCACCGCCAGCATCAGGTCGTCGGACAAAATGACTTCGTCAAACCATGCTTCGATGCAACGCGCGGCTTCGTCCAACGCATCAATGGAGTTGCGGTCCACGGTCGCAAGCACCCCACGAATGCGGTTGTGCAAGCCGCTGTGCTCAAGATACTGTCTGTAAGTGTCGGTGGTTACCGCAAATCCCGGCGATACGGCAATCCCTGCCTGCGTCATGACCGCCAGACCATGCGCCTTGCCTCCCACCAATCGCTTTTCCAAAGCCAGTTGATGCTCAAACGACACTATCAACATGCTCATCTCTGTCTCCTAGCTTGCGCCGTTCAGGCATTCAGCACGATAACCGTGCCTTTATGGCCATCAATGCGGATACGCTGTCCATTTTCAAGGCGTGCGGTGGCAAAGCCTGTGCTGACCACCGCAGGCATACCGTATTCGCGACACACAATGGCCGCGTGGCTCATCATGCCGCCGATGTCGGTGACCACACCCGAAACCACAGAAAAAGCCGATGCCCAGGAAGGCGCTGTAATCGCCGCCACGAGAATCTCACCAGGCTGCAACTCGCTGAGCTCATTCTCATGACGGATCACGCGCACAAATCCTTCGACCACACCAGGAGACGCGGGGATACCTTGCAGGCGCCCATTGCCGCCATCGCCGCTGGCCTGGCTTAGCCATTCCTGCACCCGCTCGGTTGTCACACCGTAGTTCATGATGGCGAAGGGGTCCGTCACTTCTGCTGGTGGCAACCCGTACGCGGGCGTCGCTGTGCGCGCGCGTAGCGCACTCATGATCTTGCGGCGCCGGGCGATTTCCTTCCGCCAATGCTCTATACCGCGAGGCGGCACACCTATGGCCCAGGACTCCACCAGATCGTGCAACGCCTGATCGAGTTCAAAACGGTTCAGATAGTACAGATCGCTCTCCGCCTCGAAGAAGCCGGCCTTCACGAATACGTCTGCTAACTCGCGGACCTTCTCCCAAAGCACCGAATGGGTCCAGTGCTCCACGTAGATATTGTGTTCTTCGATGTACGGAAAGACGTTTCGTGACAGCGCCAGCGCCTCATCAAACCGGACAGCCTCGGATGGCTCCAGCAATGAGCGGTACTCGAAGGCGATCTCGTCACGTTCTTCATGCAGCTTGCTGACTGGCCGATCGATTTGCTGGCCGGCCATAAGCAGCTCGATGTAACGGGCAATGCCTCGCAGCGGAATCGACAGGTTCTGATTCCAGGTTTCCTGGTCATGCAAGAACCCGTATTCGGCAAAGTAGTTGAACCAAGGTTCACGGACCGCCTCAAACTCGGCGAGCCAGAGTTCGCCATCAGGCTGCGAGCGGACATGCGCGAGAATGTCATCGGCACTTGCGCGGGTGAAAAGCGCTTCATGCAATTTCAGTTCGACCGCCCGTTTAGCCAGACGACGCAGTTCGTCATCTGGGCGGAACGCGATACCCTCTACACCTGCCACCATGCGGGCGATCGTCTGGTCCTGGATCTCAGGAAAGGCACGCTTGCAGAGGTCGAAGAACACCAGATAGGCCCCGTACCCGAGACCCAGCATCTCGAAGTGGTACTGCCAGACGACGAAAAATTCGTTAATGAGGCGATGGTAGTTCTCCACCAGATCCCACGATACTGAACGGCCGCGGCCTTCCAGCACTACCGCGACCGGTTCCACTTCAGGCAGCGAGTTGAACTTCAGCGACTTCATGCATTGCACGCTGGCAGTCATCTTGTCCTTCCAATTTGCGTACAATTGGTCCCAGTTCTTGTAATAGAATCCGGCGCGCTCTTGAAACAGTTTCAGTCTTTTTTCAACTTCTCCCAGGTCCGTTACCGGCAATGGACAAATGTAGACGTAGCCATTCACGATGCGCACGTCCAGACCGAGTGCTGTCGGCAGGACGATGCCGCGTGTACTGTTGACGCCGACACCGTAATACACGGCTTCCGCCCCAACGCTATCGAAGGGATGCACTGCACGCGACCAGTGCATCGAGTCCACGAACCAGAAGCGCTCATCCTCCGAGGTGCGGCCTTCTGGCTGCGACGTCAGGAAATATGGATACATGTGTTCCCAGCCTTCGGCACCTTCGGGGGCATCGGCCTCGTGGAAAAACTCGAAACGGTTCGATTGATGATTCATGGCTTTGTCTCCTGATATTTTGCGATCCGCTTAAAACTTCAGACGGAGGTGCACCACCCAACTGGCGGTCGAACCTGTTTGATTCTGTGGCGAAGCTGGAGTCTCCTGTTGATCGATTGATGCTTTCGGTAGCCAGATCACAATCACAGATGTCGTGATCAATCCCAAGGCGCGTGGTTGCTCGTTCTCATTTGATGAGAGGTTCTGCTGCAACGGCGCGTACCATTGCTTTACTTACATTCGCTACCCTCACGGCTGGATGGATTTCAGTTGCCGTATCAGCGCCCCTACATCGCGGCCGAACCAGTCGGGGCGTTGCTCCTGCGGAAGATCAGGTAGCGCGGTTTCCGGGGTGCCTCCGCTCAATACCAATACGCCCAGCGCGTCCATTTGGTGAGCAAGCTGTATTTCGATCGACGCCATATCCCCCACCACGACAAGGCGACGACCGGCGCCGCCGAGTCGTCGGCGCAACACTTCACCAATAGCGAACGAAGGCTTGCCGCACACCTTAGGCGCGACGCCAGTGACATGGGCGATCGCAGCCGCGATGGCGGACGAAGAAGCAATGGAGCGTTTGATGCCGCCGTGGAACCAGGGCGTGTCGACCGATACATACAAGGGAGCCCCGTGATCCACAATCGACAGGCAGGCGCCGTTAAGGGTCGTTGACTGGTAGCTGTCGGCTGCACCCACAACCACCACATCGGCGTTGGTGGCATCGGATGCAGCGAGCGTCAAGCCTTTTTCTTGCAAAGCCTCTTGCAAACCCGTATCACCGACCGCCAAAACCTTTCCACCCGGGTGATGCGTTGCGATATAGTCGGCGGCGGCGGTGGCCGCAGTCATCATTTCGTGATCACTGATGTCGAGTCCAATCTCACGCAGGTGACCGGCATAGGTACGTACAGGGCGCTGCGATGCATTGGTGCAGACCACAAAGCCCTTGCCATGACGACGCAGCCAGGCTAGTAGCTCGGCTGCGCCTTCGATGGCCTCGCCACCCGCGCCACCGGCCGTGCCGGTGCGCACCAGGCAGCCATCCACATCGAGTACCCAGCCGTCGGCCTGAACGAGTTGCTGGACCACGTTACGCGATGAAACAGGGGAGCTCTGCATATCCATCTTCATATTTCCTCTTATCGAGTTTCAACACGGCGGCCCGTCATCTCAAACGTGGCGCCCCCACAGTGGATGGAAATGGACAAGGGACCCTGTGGCGCGCTGAGAGCCGTCGCCAGTTCGCGTAGTCCGGATGAGCCGCCCGCTGAGACTGCGCGTTTCGCGCTAGCGCGTTCCGCCACCATCGCGGCGACCTGATCAGCCGGCATAAGCGCGCGCAGAAGCAGATCCTCATCACTGATGTCGCCACCAAAGCGGCGGCGCAATTCATCAAGCGAAGGCGGCTCACTCTCAGCGCTGGACTGACGATTACGCGCACGTGGCAATTGATGCACGCGGTCCAGCAATTGCGCGTTCACGATGCCAGGCATTGGGCCCCAGGCACCCAATAACATGTCGACCACTTCGTCGCTGATCTGTTTGTAGCGTTCGCCCGACATGACATTGAGCGCTGCCTGCGTGACGATGTACTGCGCGAACGGCGTAACGACGATAGGCCAGCCCAGATCGGCGCGGACTTGCTGCGCCTCCTCGATCACGGCTGGCATCAGATGAGCTTTACCCATCTCGGACAGCTGCCGCTTCGTCGTACTCAGTACACCACCGGGTATCGTGTTCCGATAATAGCTCTCGTCATAGACAGCAGGCTTTCCGGCAGGCAAGCCACGTAACGTCGCCTCGCGCTGCAGGCAATCGGAGGCTCGCTGCATCGCCTCCAGATCGACGTCGACCCGGTGACCGCGGGAACGCAGATTGGTCACCAGCTGAATGCCTGACGCATGCGATGGGCCGTCTGCTAGCGGCGGGAGCGCGCAATGCAGATGGGTGATGCCCATATCCGCCGCGCTCAGCAGGGTTAACGGCGCCAGACCGGTGTTGCAATGGGTATGCAGTTCACAGATCGGCTTGTGCCGGAGCCGCCCGCGTAGGGTGGGCACAAGCGTTTGCAAACGCTCCGGTGTCAGCAGACCGGCCGGATCCTTGATATAGATCGAATCGATCGCATCGCATTTGTCGAACTGCGCCACCTTTTCAGCGAAGTACGCATCGGTGTGCACGGGGCTTACCGTGTAGCAAATTCCGCCTATGACCTCTTCAAAGCCTGCGCGCTTCGCCATGCGCGCAGTCTCCATCGCCGACTCCATGTCGTGCATCGGATCAATGATCCACATGCGCGTGACGCCGTGACGACGCAGCAGGTCAAATGCCAGCTGGAACAGGTTAGCCGGGGTGCGCGAGAAGCTGATGAAGCGTTTGCCGGTGGTGAGAAAGCCCAGCCGGGTATCGGGCGCGCCGGCCCGCATCGCATCGAGTCGCACCCACGGATCCTCCTTCTGGTACCGCACCGCCGTCGCCAGCAAAGTGCTGGTAGCCACCTCGGCGGTGTGGTAGCCCACTGCGTTCATGAGCGGTGCGATGCGCTGAACCGTACTGGTACGTACACCTACTGCACCCCATAAGCTCTGGTTGCCATCGCGCAGGCTCACGTCGATCAGCTGAATCGCAGTCATGACTCACTCCCACAAAGTCGCGGCAAAGCATCTTCCAGCCACCGGGTCGTCACACGGTTGTTCACCACTTCTGGTGCGCTCAGGAGGGCCTTGAGCAAAGGCACGTTAGTTATTGGGCCTTCCACTTCGAGCCGCTCCAACGTGCGGCGCAGGCGTTCAAGGGCGGCAATGCGATCAGGCCCATAAGCGATCACCTTGGCCATCAGCGCGTCGTAGTACGGTGGGAACAGGTAGCCCTCGTACAGGTGGGTGTCCCAGCGCACGCCGCCCAAGGCCGGGGGACGCCATCTTGTCAGTCGTCCAGGCGACGGGCGTAGATACCGGGTCGGATCCTGCGCGGTGATCCGCAATTCCACCGCATGCCCGTCAATCGACACATCTTCCTGGCGAAGCCTCAGGGGCTCACCAAAGGCAATCAGCAGTTGTTCCCGCACCAGGTCCACGCCAGTGACCGCTTCCGTGACCGGGTGTTCGACCTGTACCCGCGGGTTCACTTCCAGGAAACACATGTCGCCCCGTTCGACGTCGTAGAGAAACTCCACCGTACCGAGGCTCACATAGCCAATCTGCCCGGCAATGCGCACTGCGTAGCCATGTAGTCGAGCCCGCGCATCGTCGGACAGGGCAGTACAAGGTGCCTCTTCGATCACTTTTTGGTAGCGATACTGGACCGAACACTCGCGCTCGCCCAGATGAATGCAGTGGCCGTGCGTATCACCGAGAATCTGGACTTCGACGTGCTTGGCGTTTTCCACGAAACGCTCGATGAACACCGTGCCGTCGCCAAAGGAGGATGCAGCTTCAGACGAGGCCAGTTCCCACGCCGCCATTAATTCAGAGGCGGCTTGCACGAGTTTCATACCGCGCCCGCCGCCGCCAAAGGCGGCTTTCACCAGTACCGGATAGCCGATGCGCGCGGCCAGTTCCAGCGCCTGCGCGCCGCTAGTCGTTTCTCCCCCGGGAGAAACCGGTACACCAGCGAGTTCGGCGACTCGACGGGCGCTCAATTTGTCGCCCAGAATCTCCAGATGCTCCGGGCGCGGGCCTACGAAAATCAAGCCATTCTCGCTGCACAGGCGTGCAAAATCCGCCCGCTCGGAGAGGAACCCGTAGCCCGGATGAACCGCGGTACACCCAGTGGCGACCGCCGCGTGCACCACGGATTCGGTGCACAGATAGCTCTCTGGCGCACGCGCAGGACCCAAAACTACTGTGCGCCCGGCACGGCGGGTTGCCAAGGTGTCGCGATCGGCCTCGGACACGCCTAGCACGGTATCGACGCTCAGCCGATCGCACGCCTCGATGATGCGCAAGGCAATTTCGCCCCGGTTTGCCACGAATACCTTGTGGCGGCTCATCGCGCCGCCTCTTCGCGAATGCTAAAAAGCAGCTGACCGAATTCGACCAGTTCCCCATCGTTGGCATGCACCCCCACGACGACGCCGTGTACACCCGCATGGACGGAGTTCATCAGCTTCATGACCTCGACGATACACAAGACCGTGTCGGGCTCTACCCGGTCGCCGACGCTTACGAATGCCCGTTCGCCCGGCTTGGGTGTGGTGTAGAACGTGCCCAGCATGGGTGCCTTGATCGCCACGGCGCCAGCGACAGGCGTCTGTGCGATGCTCTCCTCTGAGCGCGTTGTCGCCGGAGCCGCAGCGACGGTCGGAAGGGTAGCTGTCGCTGCGGCAGGCGGTACAGGCGCATTGGATAGGGTCGACGACATCGGCTGTGCGGATGCGTCCGGGCCAACGCCGCCACGGCGCACGTCAATGCGCACATCGCCCTTTTCGTAGCGGAACTGGGTGAAGTCCGCTTCTTTCAGAAGAGTCACTAGTGCGGCCAGCTCTGCAAAATCTATGTCCATGTATCGCCTCTGAATATCAACTCGGCAACTTACCGATGTGGTTTGCTTTATTCTTTCGGGGCAGTTTTGCCAGGAGGCGCAGTCGAGGCGAGTATGTGTCTCAACCCTCGCCAACGACGCCCCGCCGACAACTGCAGTGCCTACGCCCGCTTTGCTCCTGGTTTAGCCCGCCAGGCAGGCAGCGCTGACCTCTTCCCGCAGCGGGCGCAGCCCGATGATCTCCCGCGCCTCGGCCGGGGTGGCTGGTTCGTAGCCCATCTCACGCACCAGGCGGACGAGCCGCTCGACGAGTTGCACGTTGGTAGCCAGTTGCCCCTGCCTGTAGTACAGGTTGTCTTCCGGCCCCACGCGCACATGCCCCCCAGCAACAGCGAATTCATCGCGGCCGGTAGCTGTGCCGCGCCGATTGCGCTGACGTTGAAGACTGTGCGTGGCGGAAGGTGGTCGCCCATGGTCTGCAGCAGGCGTGGCGTATATGGCAATGCGCCCTGAAAGGCGTTCGCGCCTACGACAATATTGATGAAGTGTGAGTTGTCCGGAAGCATCCGGTAGAGAAAAGATCCCAGCAAAACGGTCGACAGTCCTTCGACGATGAGCATCTGCTGGCAGCCATGCATGACGTCGAGGCCTTCCATGTCGCTCATGATCATCCCCGACGGTTGACCTCCCAGAAGACACGTGGTCGGCATGCCGAACAGGAACAATTCCGTCACGCGGGTGCGACGCTGGCTCGGATAACAGTACGTGAGGTACAGGATGATTGCGGGGAAGAAGCCTCCCTCGAAGAGGCCCAGCATCAGTCGGATTCCCCTGACCTGCCAGGCTTCAGTGAGGAAAGCAGTCGCGGCGGACGTGAGACCCCAAAGCGCTATGGTCCTCAAGAAAGTGGGCCGCGCACCAAACTTTTCCAGCAACAGGTTGCCGGGCACCTCGAACTTCAGATAGGTGACGAAGAAGATACCGGCAACCAGCCCATACACAGTATCGGAGAACGTCAGGTCCTGCTTCATCTGGTGATGCGCGTACCCGATATTAATGCGGTCGAGAGACGCGAAGACGCAGGCGATCGGCCCGACCGGTATCACGTGCCAGCTGATTTCTTTGCAAACGCCGCTTTGCGCCGATCGGTGTGGCGAACTGCCGATGCCTGCGGTGGCGACTGCAGGCACCGTACGAGCAGGATTCATCGCGTGTCTCCTCGTCTTGTATGACACGCATTATTTCGGGTGCCCGCGTACACGACTGTCGCTAGAACGACAATTAGTGTCAGCGTAAACGCCAAGTCGTGGCCGCCCCTCCCGCAAGGGTGCAATACGGAGGCACCGTTGCGCCTGTTTCCCGTCACTGCGGGAGCCCGTATCACAGGCTGTCAGCGACCTCCTGGCGTTGGCTTGCTGGCCGTTCGGTGATTGCGCCTCTGGCGCAGTCGCCCGGACTCGCCACGGATTGCCCAAACGCCATGATGTTTACCCTGACCCCAACTGTCGGCCTATCGACAGTGACTTCCGTGGCGTCCAGAAATAATGTAGCCATGGCCATCACGACAGAGCCGCCCGATGAACCGCGCTCGCAGCGCTGCCCGCAAAGGCGGAAGGCACACGCTGTCCGCCGGCTCGTTTTGCAGAAGACACCGTCATCGCAAGATCAGCTGGCGTGCGCTGCCTGTCGTGCTGGGCGCATACGTGTTTGTACAGCTTGAACGCATCAATTTCGGCGATGCGCAAGCGCAGATGAGGGAGGATCTGGCCGTCTCAAATGCCATCTGTGAGTTCGGAGGCAGCATCCTCTTCTCAATCTGTTTCCCGTTCAGGCAAACCAGCAAGCCGCTGCCCGGCGAAGCAGCGCCGCAGGTTGGGGATTTGGCCTGGACCGTACGGACCATAGGCGGTATGCAGATGCTCCTTGCCCGGTCGAAGGGCGTAGTTTGGTTTGCCCACGAGAGGGGGCTGCCGCACACTAGCCGGAATACCGTAGCCGATTGTCCTACTTGAAGACACCACACTTTCTTGCTTCTTTCCTCCGCTGGAGATTGCAATCATGAGCACACCAAAAGTCATTGTGACCGTCGCCCCGACCGGCGGCATGGCCAACAAGAAGATGAATCCGAACCTGCCGACTCAACCGCAGGAGATCGCCGACGATACCTACCGTTGTTACAACGCTGGTGCCAGTGTTGTTGCAGTCCACGCGCGGCGCCCCGACGACGAAGCCACCTGCGAACCCGCAATTTACAGCCGCATCAACCGCCTGATCCGCGAGAAGTGCGACATTATCCTGAACAATTCCACTGGCGGCGGCATCAACGGCGACATGGTGCGCGAGTTAGATAACGGCCTGTGGGAGATCCAGTGGGAAGAGCGCCTGAAAGGCATGCAGGGTGATGGCGTCGAAATGTGCACACTCGATGCCCAGACGGTGATCGCCAGCTTCGGGGGCAAGGAGATTCTGGTAGCGACCCCACCCTCGCGCATTCGTCAGATTGCCGAAATGATGAAGACGCGAGGCATTAAGCCAGAGTGGGAAGTGTTTGGCCTCGCCGACATCGTCCAGGATGTTCAGCGGGCGATTAATGAGGGGCTCGACGACGCGCCGCACTTCATCAATATCGTCATAGGTGCCAACGCCTTTCAGGGCGCGTTGCCCTACACACCTCGCCTGTTACAGACAATGGTGGACCACCTGCCGCGCAACACGGTTTTCAATGTGAGCGCAATCGGCGCGGCGCAGCTCCCGGCCGCGATGAATTCGCTCCTTCTGGGCGGCCATGTGCGCGTCGGTCTCGAAGACAATCTGTATTACAGGCAGGGTGAACTGGCCACCAATGTTCAACTGGTCGAGCGGCTCGTTCGCCTGGTACGCGAGATGGGCTACGAGCCGGCAACCGCTACCGAGGCGCGCGAGATCATCGGGCTGCCGCAGTTGCGATAACCGTGCACTGTACATGAAGGAATGCTGCCCGGTGCGCTCCCTGCATAGACGCAGATTCGTCGCGTAAGGCAGACAAGATCAGTGTTGGCCCCTAAAAAACAAACAATGCATCGGGGCAAACATCCTATGGAGATAAAGTGGAGCGCGTGCCGGCCCGGACGGGCTCCCTGGAGGACTAGACATGAACGAAACTACCCTGCGTTCAGGCGGCCCTGCCTGCCCGATCGCGAAAATTGAAGACGCAACGTTTGCACGGATCACACGGCGGATCATCCCGCTCGTCTTTATTGCGTATCTGCTCGCCTATCTGGACCGGATCAACATCGGTTACGCCCAGTTGCAGATGAAAAGCGCACTCGACTTTTCGGACGCGGTGTACGGCTTTGGCGCAGGCGTGTTCTTCATCAGCTATCTGTTGCTCGAAATTCCCAGCAATCTGCTGTTCGAGCGGATCGGTGCCCGGCTCTCTTTCCTGCGCATCATGGTGCTCTGGGGCGCAGCATCCGTGGCGATGATGTTTGTACGCACGCCAATGCATTTCTATATCCTGCGCTTTCTTCTCGGCGTATTCGAAGCCGGGTTTTTCCCCGGCGTCATTCTTTACCTGAGCTACTGGTATCCAAGCGCCCAGCGCGCAAAGGTAACCGGTCTCTTCCTCTTCTCGCTGCCAGTCGCCGGTGTGCTGGGCGGCCCATTGTCCGGCTGGGTCCTCGGAAATATGAATGGCCTCGGGGGACTGGGTGGCTGGCAGTGGTTGTTTCTGCTTGAGGGGCTGCCCTCCATCGTATTTGGCATCGTCTGGTACTACCTGTCGTCGAATGGTCCCAACGACGCGCGCTGGCTGAGCGCCGAAGAGAAGCAGATCGTCACTGCATCGCTTTCAGCCGATGAAGCCGCATCGACTGGTCACGGTCGCCTGAAAGACGCATTTGCGGATAAGCGCGTTTATGTTCTCGGTATGATCTTCTTCACCAACTTTTGCGGCGTGTACACGTTCAGCTTCTGGTTACCCACCATCATCAAATCGATGGGCGTGAGCGACGTGGCACATATCGGTGCACTGTCGCTGATTCCTTACGCATTCGGTGCGCTGGGCATGCTGCTGATCTCTCGCAGTTCCGACGTATCTCGCGAGCGCCGCCTGCACATCGCGCTTCCGAGCATTGTTGGCGCACTTGCGCTATCGGGCAGCACCGTCATTTCAACATCATTGACGCTTTCATTGATCATGCTGTGCGTCGCAGCGTTTAGCATCATGGGCGCAGCCACCGCGTTCTGGGCGGTACCGCCGACCTATCTCACGAACAAGGCCCGTGCGCCGGGCATTGCGCTCATCAGCTCGCTCGGCGCGCTCGGTGGCTTCGTCAGCCCGACGCTGATTGGCATTGTCAGGACCTATACCGGCAGCCTGACTAACGGCCTGTATTTCATGAGTTTTCTGCTTTGCGTCGGCGCGCTGATGGCGCTGGTTGCATTGCCGGCGGACGCGCTGCGCGTTGGACGGCTTCCGGACAGCAAAGGCGAACCGCTCCCGCATACCGACGGACTGGCCGGATAGTGGCGACCTATTACCACAACGGATCGTGAACCCTACGTGCTCTTGCACATCGCGACGACACTCAAAGACAGGATCTTTCGACATGACGACCGGCTAGTTGTCGGCTATGCGCGGTTCGCCGCAATCGCAAACCTGGTCGACGAGGCGTTCTGGTGGCGCGGCCGGGTGTGAGCGAGCTTGCGCTGCTACCTGCAAGCAGGCGGGTGGCCGCGGAGCGACGGTCGCACTGTGCAACTTGAAAAACACGGGAGCCCGCCTCCGGGCGCGCTCGAAGGAGACATCATGAACGCTGGATCCACGCTTCACTTTCCCCCCGCAATTCGCATCGTCGAGCGTGGCAAGATCGTTTCGGCCCGTGAGGCAGTCCGCCTGGTCCGCCCGGCACGCGTATTCGGAGATGGTCACCTGGCTGGTGAACAACCTGTATGCCGGCGTCACCCGATACGCGACAAGCAGCTTCCTCAGACTGAAGCTTGGCGACGCGGTCTTTCGCCACATATCTACGACAGTCCGAAGGAAGCATGCGAACACGCCGGGCGTCAGCGGCCTTCGAACGACGATATACCGGGCAAACGCGAACAGTAGCGTGGCGAGTCCGGCAAGAACGTATGAGCAGCGTGCCCCGTTGCCACTCACGGCGAAGGTCGGGCAACTACATTCACACGGCAGCTCATTGACGACCATTAACTAAGGAAACGACGAAATGATCAAGCAACGGGTTTTGGTTACGGCCGGCGCCGGAGGCATTGGGAGAGCCGTCACTCATGCGTTCGCATCGAGGGGGGCCGAGGTGTTCGTTTGCGATATTGACGCGACCGGTCTTGATGCGCTTGCGCTAGAGATCAATGGCGTAAGGACCGCAGTGTGCGATATGTCCATCCGCGAGGACATCGAGAAGATGATGTCCGTGGCCACCCAGGCGCTGGGTGGACTCGACGTGCTGGTCAATAACGCCGGGATCTCTGGGCCGACGGCATCAACAGACTCGCTCAGCCCCGAAGACTGGGACCGCGTCTTGCGCGTGAATCTCACCGGCACTTTCGAAGTGACTCGCCTGGCCATTCCTCATCTGAAGAAGTCGTCGGCAGGAGCGATCATCAACATGTCGTCCGCGGCAGGCCGGTTCGGCTACCCGAACCGGATCGCCTATTCGACGACGAAGTGGGGGCTCATCGGTTTTACCAAAACGCTTTCGATGGAATTGGGCGCTGACGGCATTTGCGTCAACGCAATCCTGCCGGGTGCGGTGGACGGCCCACGCTTTCAGCAAGTCCTCGCAGGCCGTGCGCAACAGGCGGGCCAAACGCTCGCGGAAGCGACGACCGCCGCATTGTCAAAGCAGTCGATCAAGCGCCTTGTCAATCCTGAACACATTGCCGATCTGGCGGTGTTTCTAGCCTCCGAAAGCGGGCGATCAATTTCGGGTCAAACGCTGCCGATCGATTGTGATCTGCAAAGTAACTGAAGGAAAGCAGGCGTGAGGAGGGTCGGCTGCCTCACACGTACTACCGCATCCAATACGAACCGTAAGCACCCCAGGGTAAACAGCCACACGCCCTCTAAACTCTTCATAATAGTTGGTGTACGGAGTATATTTGTACTCAAGCTGACATGACCCAGAACGGAGGAAGACATCATGCAATTTCATCTCAACGGTTTCCGCGCCGGTGACCCCTCGATCGATCCTGTTGCCGACCGCGTGCACGGCCCGGAGATGCCTGAAACGGTCGACGTCCTGATCGCCGGCAGCGGTCCCGCGGGACTCGTGCTTGCCGCCCAGTTATCGCAATTCCCGGCAATCACGACCCGCATCGTGGAGCGCCGCGCCGGGCCACTCCTGATGGGGCAGGCAGATGGAGTCGCATGCCGCACCGTCGAGATGTTCAACGCGTTCGGACTCAGCGAGCGTTTGCTGCGCGAAGCATACTGGGTCAACGAGACCGTCTTCTGGCGACCGGACGCTGACGATCGCGGCGCGATCAAGCGTACAGGACGTGTTCAGGATACCGAAACGGGTCTTTCAGAATTCCCGCATGTCATCGTCAATCAGGCACGTATCCAGGACTATCTGCTGGATGTGATGCGTCAGTCCGCTCGCCGGCTCGAGCCGGATTATGACCTTGAAGTCGTGGCCGTCGAACGCGACGATGTAGGCGAGTATCCTGTGCGGGTCACATTGCGCCGCACCGATGCGCCGCAGCTCGGCGAAGAAGTCACCCTGCGCGCCCGCTACGTAGTGGGTTGCGACGGCGCCCGCAGTCAGGTACGGACCGCCATCGGGCAAACGTTGCGCGGCGATGCAGCCAATCATGCATGGGGCGTGATGGACGTGCTTGCCGTCACCAACTTCCCTGATATTCGACTCAAAGCGGCCATTCAGTCTGCCAGCGAGGGCAATCTGCTCATCATTCCTCGCGAGGGCGGGCATCTCGTGCGCTTCTACGTCGATCTGGGAGACGTGACGCCGAACAACCGCGACACCCTCAAGCAGATCACTGTCGATCGCATCATCGACACCGCGCAGCGGATACTGCATCCCTATTCGCTGGACGTGAAGGAAGTCGCGTGGTTCTCGGTGTACGAGGTGGGACAGCGTTTGACCGACCGCTTCGACGATGCTCTCGCGGCCGACGCAAGCGAGCGCGATCCCCGCGTGTTCATCGCCGGCGACGCCTGCCATACGCACAGTGCAAAAGCTGGCCAGGGAATGAACGTCTCAATGCAGGACGGGTTCAATCTGGGCTGGAAACTGGGTGCGGTCTTGCAGGGGCGCGGTGACGCCACGCTGCTGCGCACCTATTCCAACGAACGCCAGCCCGTCGCGCAGGAACTGATCGATTTCGACAAGGAGTGGTCGGCCATGATGGCCGCGCCGCCCAAAGATCACAGCCGGCCCGAGGCGGGCGGAGTCGATCCTGCCGAGTTGCAGGCGTACTTCGTGCGCGCCGGCCGGTACACGGCGGGGGTCGCCACCCGTTACCGCCCGGGCATGCTCACGGGCGAGGCGACGCACCAGGCGCTCGCCCGCGGCTTCACGATCGGTACGCGATTCCATTCGTCGCCGGTGATCCGCGTGGCCGATGCCAAGCCGGTCCATCTCGGGCACGCTGCGCGGGCGGACGGTCGCTGGCGGCTGTACGCCTTCGCTGACGCCGATCGGAGCGCGTTGCATGCGCTGTGCGAACATCTGACAGCCGCGCCGGATTCCATTTTGCGGCGCATCACGCCCAAGGACGCCGACCCTGACAGCGTACTGGATCTGCGCGCGGTGCTGCAGCAAGCCCATGAGGAAGTACGCCTGGAAGAATTGCCCGGCCTGTTGCTGCCGCGCAAGGGCCGCTACGGACTCGTCGACTACGAGAAGGCATTTACTAGCGACGCAGCGACTGATATCTTCAACGAGCGCGGCATCGACCGCGAACGGGGCGCGCTGATCGTGGTCCGTCCAGACCAGTTCGTCGCGCATGTTGTGCCGCTGGACGCCTACGCCGAGCTGACTGCGTTCCTGCAGCCAATTTTCCGGACGAAGTAATACTGCGCGGAACACCACGAAATTGCGGACCCCATTCGACGACTCCGATTCGCTTGCCCGCTACACGGGAAGTCTGGTACGCCGTGCCCAGCAGCGACACATGGCGGTATGGCTCAGTGAGGTTTCGGCTGAGGTGACGAGCGTGCAGTACGCGGCGCTCGTCATGCTGAAGCAGATGCCCGGGGTCAACCAGCGGCAGCTCGGCGATGAACTGGACCTGGACCGCTCCACCATCGCCGACCTGGTTGCCCGGATGGTGCGCAATGGCCTGATTGAGCGGACGGACGACCCGGCCGACAAGCGCAGCTACGTTCTGTTCCTTACCCCGGAAGGAAGAAAGCAGCTCGCGACGCTGCGTCCGCGCGTGGAAGCGGTCGAGCGCATCCTCACCGCTGCGCTGACTCCGCAGGAGAGTTCGGAACTGCGACGCCTGCTCTCGGCCTTGCTGTCGGAGCGCGCGTAGCGCGCCTGCCCGTGGTCGCGTTCGGGAGGGCCGGCTCAACTCGATACTTCCAGCGCGATGTTTGAATGGATCCGGGTCGCGGCCTGGACATCGAGCGCTCAGCATTCGAGGCAAGATAGACGGGGGCGGCGACGCATGTGCGATCGCCGACCCCTTCTGATTGACTGGTTGACCAGGGCTGCAACTTCTTTCTGCGCGAATCAGACTTGCGATTGCAGATCAGGCGCAGGCGGCACGGATGAACTCAGGCACCGGGACCGCTTTTAGCCGACCATCTGCTTCCCGAATGCACAGCGCGCGTGTTTCCCGGCCCTCGCAGACAAGGGTCTCGCCACGCATGATGCGGTGACGCTGGATGAATACCTTGCCGCGCCACTCTTCGATTTCCGTATGGACTTCGAGACTCTCGCCATGGGTAGCCGACGTATGGAAGCGGGTATGAATTTCCAGCAGCGGCGCACCAATGCACTGCGGCAACTCCTTCAACGCATGCCACGCCGCCAGACCGCACTGCCTGAAATAGTGGTGTGAGGCTGCGTCCATCCAACGTGAGAAATTTGGGAAGAAGACAATGCCTGCCGGATCGCAATCGCCGAAGTGAACCTCGACGTGTAAGATGATTTCCTTGCTCATGATCCCATGCTCCAGTTTCCATTTCGATCATTATTCAGGTGGTGCGCCAGTGGCACTGTCAATCCGACGACACTCGGTGTCAGTGTTTATACGCACATAGTCAGGAGACGAGGATGACTCGACCACTGCAGTTAGTAGCCCCGTCGCTCACGCTTGACCAATTGTTGGCCGAGTCGCCCTGGTTCATGTCGTTGGACGAGTCGGCGCGGCGTCAGGTACGCGCTGACGCTTCGGAGCGCTCCATCGCCATGGGCCAGTCGCTGGGCCATCACGGCGATCAACAGCACGTATGGTTCGGGATGCTCGAGGGGCTGATCAAGTGGTCGATCACCGCACACGACGGACGCGCAGTGACACTGGGTGGCCAGTCGGTAGGCAGCTGGTTTGGAGAGGGCACGCTGATTCGCAAAACGCCGCGTCAGTCCGACCTTATTGCACTGCGAGACAGCCGGGTCGCACAGATCCCTCTGGGAACCTTCGACTGGCTGCGCCGCCATCAACCGTCCTTCAACGAATTCCTGCTGATGCAGGTGAATGAACGCCTGCACTGGTTCATGGGTAACGTCGCCGCGCACGGACTGCTTGATACCGACAGTCTCGTGGCGAGAGCGCTAGTGGGCATGGTGCATCCGCTGCTAAACCCTCGTGGCGAGCGCCACTTGCAACTGTCGCAGGAAGAACTCGCCAACCTGGCTGCGGTGTCTCGCCAGACCTGCAATAAGGCCATAATGCGTTTCAAGGATGGCGGCCTCGTGCGCACCGAATACGGCGGACTTGTCGTACTCGATCTATCAGGGCTGCAGGCGCTTGCGCAGCAGCTTACTTCCGTGGAACGCAAGCTTTCTGTCAATCCGGATGCGCGATAGCATCGGGACGGGCCGGCGTGAATGGATAATCATGCCGTTGCTGAACATCAACAAGACGCGTCGAGAGATCAAGCGTAGTCGCAACCGTACCGAACTGCGTCACCATACGATCCAGAGCCACACACACAGTTCGATAGATCCACACCCCGAAAACAATTGCTGCCCCCCCTGCACCCAAGGTCGCGACAACCTGCACCGTCGTCACTAAACGATCGATAGGACGCGCATGGGATCCCACGCTCAGAAGGCCGTATCCACCTGCACTACCAAGGAGTAGCATGAGGATGGCACATGAGCCAAAGGCAAACGCCAGCTTGAATCTGACAGTGAGAACGATATCTTGCATTTGCATTTGCAATTGCAATTGCAATTGCAATTGCAATTGCAATTGCAATTTTTGCTCTTATAGGTTTGGAAACTGCCTTTCAAACACGAAGAAGGTCAGGGAGTGAGCGTCTCAAAACAACGTCTTTGCGCGGCCGTCGCCAACACTTCGTCCGGATGCCACGCGGTGCCGGGCTTACGACGCGCAGCCTTGGCGCGATGCGCAAAGCCCGCGCCGAATTTATCGCACCAGCGCCGAATCGTTTCGTAGCTCACGACGACCCCACGCTCGAACAGCAACTTTTCGATATCCCGAGGGCTCAACTGAAACCGGAAGGCAGTATGACTTTGCGTGAGGCAAGGGCTGACCCACCGTGGGGAAACTGAACGCGGGTTAGTCAGTATTACTTCGTGAGGCAAGGGCTGGCCTGCCGAGGGAAACAAACGCGGGTTAGCATCGCTGCCAGAGCCTCACGGTGTGGACGGTGCCACACCCGGCGATTTTCACCGCGGAGATGGTATGGACGCCTCCCTCCCGCGTCGAGACCGAGGGGCCGCAAGAACGACGGAGCCCTCGCTGTACCCGACGGCATCAGAGTGCCAAATCTATGGTCCACCCCATTTTTGCAACCCTGATCTTCGATGGCGAGTTGGCTTGCTTAAATCTATTCGGCGTCATTGTGGAGATTGCTTCCCGCGCCACGATGAGATTCGCGCCTGACGATCCTTAACAGTGGATCGGCCTCGAAAAGCCTCTTTGGCACTCAGGGTCTTCGTCAGGCCGCTGCGCCGTTCACGTCATCAATTCTCAGTCGTCGCAAAACCAGTTAGGTGATTGTAGTAAGCAAAGATGAAGCTGTGCTCGTTCAGATCGTGCGAGTTGCGAAGCCGGCGTCGAATGTGCTTTGGCGTGCAACAATGGCCCAGGCCGTTCGGGCCAGTTTTTTGGCCAGCGCACATGCCACCACATTTAAATGTCGTTGCGCGAGCATTGCGCGAACCCAGTCTGCCAGACGACCGGTCGTTTCTCCAAGCCTCGCATGTAGGCTCGGGCGCACAGGACGAGCAGGTGCCTGACATTTTGTCGCCGCACCGGCTGATCCCGAGAAGATTGGTCTTGCCACCCGTACTGAATTGCCGGGGAACGAGCCCAACGGATGCCGCAAAATCGCGACTGCATAGGCGATCAACTGTCCCACATCACTTCGAGCGCGCGCCGAGCAGACATCTCCCCTCCCCACGGCGCGTAAAACTCCACAAACTTGCTTTCGAGTTCGGCGTCCGAAAGCGGGTTCGACGCATTCCCCTTCGGGTTCTCCTGGAAATGGCTATGAACTGTACCGTTCTTGACCAAGATGCTAACCCTCGCCTGGGCGAACTCCGGAAATTCACCGGACATCCGCGTGGAGCTCGACACCCTGACCTTGTCCATCAGGTGCTTGGTCCCCGCATCGCAAAGCCGTTGCTCAGCATATGCGCTGGGCGTGAGCCGTCCCTCCCCCAACGCCACTGTCTGGCTGATCAGCCTGGAGTCGTGACGGTGCTTGCAATCAATTACAGCAAGACCACGTCCGCAACATTGCAGATACCATTTTCTGCACAGCGTTACACATTGAGCGCGTCGAATCTACTCGATACGAATGTACGACCCAATGGTCGCGTACTGAAACTCGGCATTGACGATTCGTTGCCACCGCGGTCTGGCCCTGGCTCGTTTCGATCTCCGCACTGCCCAGCGATGGGTGGGTAATCCTGACCTGATAGCGGCCGGAAACAACCTCAGTTGCGTGGACAACTTCATTTTTATCTTCGCCAGGAGTAGCCTACGCAAACGGCATTGCGAGCAATACCGAAACGGGTTCGGAAGAGCGATTCTTTAGCGCCCGTTGTTCATTCGGGGCCACCCTGCAAGAATCGTTGGCGCGCAGCACGACCACGCCCTCTTCCGTCTCCACCGTCAGTTCACCCGCAAGAACGACATAGTGCTTCTCGACTGCCGAAGCGGACATGGTCGTATATCCGCCCGGCTCGATGGTCGAAACGCCGAGCCACAGCGACTCCGCGGGGCCTGCTTCATGCCCCTGCAGCCTCACGCAGTGCATGGAGAAATGGTTGTCCGGGAAGTACTGCGGCGCCTTGTCGAAGCGGGTCACGTTCATGGCTTGAGCAACACCCGGTTCGTGGTGCCGCGCAAAACGGCCTGGTACGCGAGCGCCGCGTTGTCGATCGAGAAGACGAAATCCTGGTTGATCGGAAACGGCTTCAGCGCGCCGCTTTCGAACGAGGGCAGCAGCTGATCCAGGATCTGCGCGCCTTCGATGCTGTCGATCGCCAGCGTATCGATGCCGGCATAGGTATGCTGGCCGCGATAGAACGCGAAGATATCGAACGGAACGGCCCGGTCGAGGGTCGAAATGAAGATCTGGGTGCCGCGCTTGGCGAGTGCCTTGTTGGCCTGCTCGAAATAGGGGCTTCCGACCGTGTTGTAGACGATATCGGCGCCATGTCCGTTCGTCTTCTCGCGCACGACTTCGTCGATGGATTGCAATGATGCATCGATCATGATCACCTCGGCGCTCGCGTGGCCGACATACGGCTGCGCGGTGCGCTCGACCCCGAACACCTTCGCGCCGGCCTTGGTGGCAAGCTGGATTGCGGCCTGCCCCACTTTGCCGTTGGCACCCAGTACCAGGACCACATCGTCTTTCTTGACGCCCCCTGCGCGCCGCAAACCTTCAGTCGCCGTAATGAACGGCACGCCGATCGAGCCGGCCTCATCCATGGTCAGGTTTGACGGTTTTTCCCGCACGCCTTCAGCCGGCACGGCAAGAAAGTGCCCATGCGAACCGTTGCGGCGAATGCCGAGCTCGCCGCCACTTCCCCACACCGCTTTCCCAATTAGCGCCTGAGGGCCCTTGACCACCACACCGGCATAGTCCCGTCCCGGCGTGCGCGGCCAGATTGCATGAGGCATCGCACCTAGAACAGCCTTGACATCGCTCGGATTGACACCGGCGCTGACCACCTCGATCAGGTATTCACCTGCTGCAACCTGGAGTTCGCCTTGCTTAACGAAATCGAGTTCGAGAGCATCGATGCTGGTACTCGGCTTGGTTACATAAACTGCGTTCATTGTTGATTGTCCTGATAGCTGAAGATAACTGGATTCGTACTTTTGTAATGGCTGGCGAGCGCTACGTAACGCGCAGACGTGGCAACCATGTCGTCGCGCTCCTTATCGGTTAGCGGCCGCAACAGGCGCGCGGGATGCCCGGCCCACAGCTCACCGGAGCCCACTACCTTGCCCGGCGACAGCAACGCGCCAGCGGCAAGCATTCCGCCTGATTTCACAACGGCCCCGTCCAGCACACGGGCACCGAAGCCGACAAAACCGCCGTCCTCGATCGTGCATGCGTGCAGGATGGCGCCGTGCCCCACGGTCACGTCATTCCCGATCAGGACTGGCAGCCCGTTTGTCGTGCCGTGGACAATCGTGCCGTCCTGAATGTTGGTGCGAGCGCCGATCACGATCTTCTGCACGTCCGCGCGTAGCACGCAGTTGAACCAGATGGAGCTTTGCGCGCCGATTGTCACCTCGCCGATCAGATGGGTCCCGCTCGCCACATAGGCTTCAGAGTCGACTGATGGCTCGATGCTCGTAGAAAGGTTCGACTTACTCATCGATTCAACCCCAGCATGTCACGTGCTTCCTGGGCCGTCGCCAGTTCGCCGCCGAGCGACAACACGATGTCCCGGGCACGCTCCACTAGTGCGGCATTGCTCGGCGCGAGCACGCCCTTTGAGATGTAGATGTTGTCTTCGAGGCCAACGCGAACGTGCCCACCGGCAAGCCACGCCTGCGCGAGCATCGGAAACTCGAAGCGACCGACACCGAACGCCGCCCACGTGGCCCCCGCCGGCAACAGGCTGCGCGCATAGAGCAGAGTTTCTGGCGTAGCCGAAAAGCCGTATTTGACGCCCATTACGAAGGTCCACAAGCCAGGACCGTCGAGCACGCCTTCGTCGATCAGATCCCGCGCGAGGTGCATATCGCCGGAATCGAAAATCTCCAGTTCCGGTTTAACGCCTGCTTCGCGAATCACCGCGGCCATCCGCTTGACGTTTTTCGGCGTATTGATGACGACGTCACCGCCGGAGTTCATCGTATTAAGGTCGAGGCTGCAGATGTCGGGACGCAACACGAGGATGTGCTCGACGCGATCCTCGGGGCGCATCAACGTCGTGCCGGGCGCCGCTTCGCGAGGATTGTCGTCGCTGGGGATAAAGCGCCCACCGGGCCCCGTCGTCAAATTGATGATGAGATCCTTGTTCTCGTCCCGGATGCGCTTGATCACCTCGTCATAAAGACCGATATCCATCGACGGCCGGCCGGTGCGGGGATCGCGAACATGAATATGAATGACGGCGGCGCCCGCACGCGCCGCATCGAGCGACGCAGTCGCGATCTGCTCCGGCGTAATGGGCAGGCCGGGATGCTGCTCCGGCTTCGTCAGGTTTCCGGTCACCGCGCAGGTGATGATGGTTTTACGTGCATGCATGTTTTTGCCTCAATCTCTTGCCTCTGTCTTTTGCCTCAGACCCGGTCTCATCAGTTCAGCCGTCGGCCGCCGTCGACCACCAGTGTCGTGCCGGTAGTGAAGGTCAGGTGGGTAGCGCAAGCCTCGATCGCAGCGGCGATATCGTCCGGCGTCCCAATCCGCCCAAGAGGCGTGGTGCCGGCGACTTTGTCGTTAAAGTCGGCGCCGCGGCCGGGCACGAAAGCGGTATCGACTACACCCGGCGACACGTTCACTACGCGTATATGAGGCGCCAGCGCGCGCCCGAGCGATGCCGCCATGACGTCAATTCCGGCTTTGACGGCGCAGTACGCGACATTGCTGCCAACGCCCGTGGTGGCGGAGATGGACGACACGTTGACGACGAGGCCATTACCGGATGCAGCCAGCAACTCCCTGAACGCGCGGATAGCGGCGAATTGCCCACGCCAGTTGACCTTGAACATGTCATCGATCAACTCGTCGGTCAGCGCGTCGAGGTCCGCGTGGTTGATGGGTTTGGTAAAGCCTGCCGCGTTAACCAGGATATCGGCTCTCCCGTATTGGCTCCTGACGCTGTGCGCCAGCGCGGTCAATGTTGCGCTATCGGTAATCGACGCGAGGGCCGCTGTGTGCCCCTCGCCCTGGAGGCTTGCGGCAATCTCCTGAACGGGTTTGAGATCGTTCATTCCAACCACGACGACGCGCGCACCCGACGCAGCCAGCCGGCTCGCTGTTGCCTTGCCAATGCCACCGCCGCCTCCGATCACCACGGCGACCTTACCTTCAAGAATATTGTTGGCCATGTCATCTACCTCGGTCATTTGATGGGCGGCGTCGGATACGTTGAGACGCCCTCCCCAAGAACAAAAGAACATTCCAGCGTGTAGTACGGCTCCTGTGCATCTGCGTTTGGTCCTGTGCCGGACTCATGGCGTTCGAACTTGCCGACCAGATCGCGCGTGACGCCAAATACCACGTCCGAATCCAGATACTCCGCATCGTCAGCAAAAATCTGTGAAATGAGCGTGGAGTAACCTTGCGCGACGACCACGAAGTGAAGATGCGCCGGGCGATATGGATGGCGTCTCTGAATGCGCAGGAGATCGCCAACGGGCCCGTGTGTAGGAACCGGATATCCAGCCGGCCGCACGCTTCTGAAATTGAAGTTCCCTTGTGCGTCGGTCAGGAAGTGCCCGCGCAAATTCATTTCAGGCTGCTCGGGATCCTGGTTTTCATAGAGGCCGACCGGCGACGCTTGCCAGACGTCGACGCGTGCGTTGCGTATCGGCTCCCGGTTTGTATCCAGCACCTGGCCGCTCACATAAAGCGGGGATCCCAACGCCGTGCGCTGCACGATGGAATCGCCATGCTCATAGCGTGGTGAGCCCTCACGGTAGAACGGCCCTAGCAATGCACCGCCGGTTCGCTCTTCGTGTGCGCTGTTGTTCAAAACCTTCACTAGCGTCGACAGGCCAAGCACATCCGCCAGCAGCACGACCTCGTTATGACTGTCCGTGCAGGTCAACCCCACCTGCCGGATGAAATCCAGCCCCTCCTCGAATTCGTCGTCCGTCAGCTTCACTTCATTCAGGAACGCATGGGCGTGCCTGACCAACGCTTGCACAATTTCCTTCAACCGCGGATTCGCTGTGTTTTCCATCGCAGCAAGGACAATCCCGGTTACCGACGCGGCGTCAGTCACGATGCTGCTGGGTTCAATTTGCCTGGTCACACTTCACCTCCTTCTGCAATCGATTGCAATATACAACCGAAAATCGCGTATGTCAAAGTCGTTTAGAGGGTGCACCGCAAGCTTTCTCTACGGGTATCGCGCCCTTTTTGCCCTAACTTCAAGGGAAGCCGCGACCCGCACGGGAATCTTGACGTGGGAATAATCTGCATCGTACGATGCAATCGATTGCGACGCACAAGGAGATACGATTGCACCCCCGTCTAACGAATCTAAAGATTCTCGGCTTTGAAGGCGCGTTCAACCTGCCGTTGTGGGTTGGCGAGAATCAGCACCTGTTCGAGAAATACGGCTTGAGCGCGAGCCTCCAATACGTCAAAGGCTCGATCGACATGATCAACCGGATGAATGCCGGTGAGGCTCACATCGCGCTGACCAGCGTCGACAACGTGATTGCCTACACGGACGGACAAGGCGAAGCCGCGAATGGCAGCGCCCCCGATCTCGTCGCGTTCATGGGCGGGGATCACGGCTTCCTGTCGCTCGTCGCTCGACCGGAATTGGCGTCTGTGTCCGAATTGAAAGGGAAGACCCTCGCCGTCGACGCCATGACGACCGGTTTCGCCTTTGTTTTGCGCGAAATTCTTTTGCTTAACGAAATGACCGCCGACTCGGTGAAGTTCGATGCTGCGGGAGGCACGGGCAATCGATATCGAGCGCTGGTAGCCGGCAAATTCGACGCAACGCTGGTTCGAACACCGTTCGAAAAGCTCGCCGAACGGCAGGGCTTCAGAACACTGGCCTCGGGCGCGGCGCTCTTTCCGGGCTATCTCGGCACAGTCGGGGCCGTGCTCGCGTCATGGGCAAGTGCGAACCGCGCTCAGATGATCGGTTTCATTCTTGCGTACCGGGAGGCTTTGAACTGGATCTTCGACCCGCTCAATGCGGCTGCTTGCTGCGCCTTGCTACGCGCCCAGTTCCCCGGACTGTGCGACACCGATGCACGTGCAGTGCTCGATGATCTCGTTCATCCCACGCATGGCTTGATCCGGAATATGGAAATCGAAGATGCAGGACTTGCGCTGGTGTCGCGCATTCGTGATGCCCACGCGATAGTGCCGCTCGGCCGGCCGCGAACGCCTTGTGTCGATCGGCAGTATCTCGACGAAGCGCGCTCGTCCAAGGCATGGGCCTCGCGCTAGATGCCCAATGAAGCGGCAGATGGAACTGAATCACAGCCCACCTGCCCTCCGTGCGTTTCCCTGCCTACGCACGCGCAAGCGATCAGTCAACAACCGCGATGGCCTGCACCTCGACGAGCATTTCCGGCTTGGCCAGACCCGCCACGGTAATCAGCGCGCTCGCGGGAAAATTGTCGCCGAAGAGTTCCTTGCGAAATTTCGTAAACTGATCGCCGAACCGTGCGTCAGTGATCGACACCGTCATCGTCACGATGTCGGCCAGGGTCCCACCGGCTTGTTCGAGCGTCTTTGCAATTCGCGCAAAGATCTCCTTCACCTGTCCGTTGAAATCACCCGCAAGCGACTTGCCGTTCGAATCTTCGACCACAGTCTGTCCAGCCAGCCAGACGATCCTGCCGCCCTGCGTAATCACGGCAGGCGAATACGCCCGCTCCTGTGCGGCATCTCGCTTGATGTATTGGCGTGCCTGCTTTGACGGTTGCTGCTTTTCCATGCTTGCCTCACTGATCAGTTCATTAAAAAAACACTTCAAGTCCTGGCCATGGGCTTGGGTCTCCTCCGCCCGCGGCGACTTCTGACGATGCATTAGCCACGGGAGACCTTTTGCAGGCTCCCGGGCGCCTGGCGGTGATACTCGACCAGTTGCAATCGATTGCATTATGCGACTGAAAAAGTCATGTTGTCAAAGACTTGATATGCCGGCCAACTTCACCGAGATGCGTCGGAATCCTCCGCATGCAGCCATTTTTCTTACAAATCTCCCATTCCAACCCCTCCCGGTAAACCCCAGTTTTCATCTGCAATCGATTGCAATACATTCCAAACCGTCCAGTTACGTCTCCACAACGACGGAACTGATCGAATGCTTTACAGAACAGGAGCATCAGCATGGTGGTACGGCAATCAACAACGGTCCGCACATTTATCAACGAGAGAAGCATGTCCGGGTTTCAGATCCGCACGTTTCTTCTCTGCTTTCTGATACTGATCATCGACGGTTACGACACGGTCGTGCTCGGCTTTATCGCACCGGCGCTCAAGTCTCACTTCGCCGCCAGCGCGGCGCAGCTGGCGCCCGTGTTTGGCGCCGGATTCTTCGGCCTCGCCGTGGGATCCTTCATTTTTGGCCCGCTGGCAGACCGCTTCGGAAGAAAGCTCACGCTGATCGTCGCCGTGATTCTTTTCGGCTTACTGAGCATCGTCTCGTCGTGGTCCACGTCGATCGAAATGCTGGTTGTGTTGCGCTTCCTGACTGGCCTCGGACTCGGCGGCGCCATGCCGAATGCGTATACGGTCGCAGTCGAGTACAGTCCCGATCGCCTGCGCTCGACGCTCGTCGCTCCGCTCGGCTGCGGCATCTCCGCGGGTGGCGTTTTCGGCGGCCTTGTTGCCTCGCATCTGATTGGCATGTTCGGTTGGCAGTCCATGCTGATCCTGGGTGGCGTCCTGCCGCTGCTGCTCGCGATCGTGCTGCTTATCTGGTTGCCCGAGTCGATGAGCTACCTCGTCACACACAATCGGCAACGCGAGGCGCTAGCGATCATGTCAAGCATCGCACCAGACATCTCGACGACCGAAACGCATCTCACGCCGGACGAAGAGCGTGTGCAGGATTCGCCGGTGACTTACCTGCTAAAACCAGGCTTGCGTGGTGGCACGTTGTTCCTGTGGGTCACAGGGTTTATGGCCTTGCTCGTGGTCTACTTCTTGGGTAACTGGCTGACGCTTCTCATTCAGGAGAGCGGGGTGCCTTTCAGCCACGCTTCATTGATGACTGCGCTTTACCTGACGGGCAACGCACTCGGCGCTGTCCTGCTCGGCTTCCTCATGGATCGCACGAATCCGCAATATGTGGTGGCTGGTGCGTTCCTGTGCGCCGCCATTAGCCTGGCCTCGCTCGGCCATATAACAGGAATGCCGGTGCTCGCTCTCGCTGCGCTATTCGTCACCGGCGTCGGAACGGGTGGCGCGATGACAGGCACCAGCATTCTGTCGGCCGGATTCTATCCCACTGCAGCGCGTGCCACCGGCGTGGCGTGGACGCTGGGCATGGGCCGCGTTGGCTCGATTGTCGGCTCGATGATCGGTGGCTTGATGTTGTCTGCCCATTGGCCGACCACTGTCATGTTCGCGGTAGTATCCGTTCCGGTTGCCATCGCCGCGATCTGTGTCTATGGGCTGAGCGTCTACCGCCGGCACAATCCCGAGCCGACCCGCGTGGTGCTCTCCTCTTCGTAGGTAGTGTCTGTAATCCAGATCGACCATACGCTTCTACTTTGATAAGGATACCGAATTGACTATTTAAGCATCAATTTTGCAGCAACTCTTCCCGCACCATGCTTTACACCAAAAGAACCAGATATTGCGCCATAAAGATTGGAGATAGATCGTTATGAAAATGAAATGGAGCGCGCTGCTGCTCGTCGCGGCATCAGGACTCGCCCGCGCCCAAAGCAGCGTCACTCTGTATGGAATTATCGACAATGGCATATCGTATTACAACCACGCCACGAGCCACGGCGGGTCGGTATACGGCATGCCCTTTCTAACCGGCGAATTGCCCTCGCGCTGGGGCTTGAAGGGTGTCGAGGATCTCGGTGGAGGCTACAAGGCATTCTTCGTGCTGGAAAACGGCTTTCAGCCAGCCACCGGTCAGCTGAACTATGGCGGGCGTCTCTTCGGTCGTCAGGCGAACGTGGGCGTGAGCAGCGACTATGGTTCGATCACGCTCGGCCGGCAGATGAACATGACGATGTACGCGCTGTCGAACGCTGACGTGATCGGCGCGTCAATTCATTCGCTGAACAACTTCGACTCGTATCTGCCGAATGCACGCAGCGATAACGCCATCGGCTACCTCGGCAAATTCCGCGGCATCACGCTTGGTGCGACATACAGCTTCGGCCGCGACGCCGCCGGCCCGGCCGGTCCAGCGGCAACCAACTGCGGAGGCGAGGTGGCGGGCAATTTCATCGCGTGCCGACAATACACCGCAATGCTTGCCTATGATTCGGCGAGCTTCGGCGTGGCGGCGTCCTACGATGTAATGCGCGGCGGCGCCGGCGCTTCTGCGCCGCTGAACAACAGCGCTTATACGGATACGCACAATGTCGTCGACGGCTACGTGATATTCGGTCCAGCCAAGTTCGGTGCCGGCTGGATCAGAAACAACGTGGCGGCCGCAACCCACCTGCAAACCGACATTTTCTTTGCGGGCGCAACGTACTTTGTCACGCCCGCCTTTTCCGTCGATGCAGAGGGCGTGCGTTATTTGCAACGCGGACCGGCGGGGAAGAACGACGCGAGTTCGACATTGCTGGTGGCGCGCGCGAATTACCTGCTATCCAAGCGCACGACGTTGTACACGTCGGTGGGCTACATGTTCAATAGCGCACTGGCTGCAAACCCGGTTGCGGCCGGTGGCACTGTCGGCGCCGGCCTGGACCAGCTCGGCGTGATGGTCGGCCTGCAACAGCGGTTCTGATAAATTGCTGCGAGACGAGAACCCGCAGCAAAGTTGAACGTCCACCGTAGTACTCACTAGCGCGGAATCCATAGGGATTCCGCGCCAGATGTCGTTTGGAACTCAAATCTCGCTCGAAATCTGCGCCGATTTGCTCGAGGCAACTGCCTTCGCCGACTTTTTCCCGGCACCCTTGCGGGGTGCAGCCGTCGAACCGCGCACAATAAGCTTGGGCGGCAATACCACGTTGCGGGCCGGATGATCGAGGGTCTCAATGGCTTGCTGAAGGAGATCGGCAGCCTGACGGCCCATCTCCTTGTGGCTGATACGGATAGTGGTCAGCGGCGGCTCGACCATGTCGACCAGCGGCATGTCGTTATGCCCCACGACGGAAATGTCTCGCGGACAATTCAATCCCGATTCGCGGATGACATCGTACGCGCCGAGGGCCAGCAGATCGTTCGCTGCAACGATCGCAGTGATATCCGGCCGCGCGCTCAATAGCCGGCGTGCCGCTGCCGCGCCTTCCTCACGCGTATAGTTATCGGCAAATTCGCAGGGAGCCGCGGCCACGTCGAGATCGTTCGCGGACAGCGCGTGGGTAAAGCCGCGATGCCGCAAATAGCCGGTGGAATGTTCGCGTGGCCCACCAAGATGAGCGATGCGTCTGTGCCCCAATTCCACCAGATGGTCGACCGCGAGCTGTGCGCCGAGCAGGTCATCCGACACCACGCCGGATAGCCGGGTGTCCTTCTCCGCACGATTGACCAGCACGCTCGGCACGCCCCGCTCGATGCAGAAAGACACCAGCGGATCGTCGCGGCTCGCCGTTGCAAGGATGAGGCCATCCACACGCCGGGCGATCAATCCCTGGGCCAGATCCAACTGCTTGTTGCTGTCGCTGCCGACGTAGGCGACGATGACGAAATAGCCGTGCTCGGACAGACGCTCTGTCGCACCGGTCAAAATGGGCGTGAAAACATTGGTTGCGATGTCCGGTACCAGAATGCCGACCAGCTTGGAGCGACCGGTTCGAAGGCTGGCCGCAACCGGATCGAGCCGGTAGCCCAGTTCTTCGGCCGCCTTCATGACCCGGGCCACCGCCTCGGGCACCACCATCGAGCGCGTTTCAGGATTGAGTGCGCGCGAAACCGTCGAGACGTGCACCCCGGCCCTTTCCGCGACCTGCTTCATCGTCACGGTTCGCCGGGTATTGCCTGCTTGAGACGTGTTTGCTTTCACGACAGATCTACCTCTTCGCTTTTCCTATAGAAGGCCTCGAGCCATCGCGACCTCGATGTGGCCGCTTGCTGGTGGATGTTGGCACACAACCTCCACGCAGGTTCCTCGTGCCACGGCCAAGCCTGCATTATAAGTTGGACGCTACAAATTTTGCGCAATCGATTGTATAAATATACGGCAGACAAGGACGCTCTAGAGCACCATTTGATCATTCATCTGAACTTCCCTGTCGTGCCTGCGCGCTCCGGTGAACCCGCACGATTCGATCCGCTAAGCCCTTATTTCATGCCGGTTTCACTCCTACGAACCGTACACAACGGCCGTAAATCCACCCAATCTTATCGCTGCAAAACGGTCCCAAAGCAAACCGCTTGATTTCTGCAATCGATTGCAGTATAGTTTGCCTCAACGGGTCCACGATCCGCGCTAAGCGGCCGAATCCGTCCCTGTCGTGTACCGCAATATCGTCGCGTCGAAGGAACCGTCAGACCGGCGCTAGCCGAAAACGACGCATTTTCATGCATTCGAATGTAAAGGAGTTGTTTGATATGGCCCTGGCATCTCTGGATAGATCCAACCTGAGCCGTCCGTACTGGAGCGCCATCCTCGGTGGAAAGGCAGTAGAAGTCGAAGCGAACCCGTCTGTCTTCACGGTTGAAGAAGCGGCTACCGGCACGCAGCTCGCCAACGTCGTCTCTGCGGATGAACGGCTCGTAGACCGTGTTGTGCGCGATTCCCGGCAAGCTTACGAGACCGATTGGAGAAACCGTTCGCCGCGCGAGCGTGCGCAGCTGCTGCGCCAGGTTGCCGCCAAGATTCGCGATCACGCGGATGAACTCGCTGAACTCGAAGCCCGCGAAGTCGGCAAGCCCAAGCGCGATGCATTGCGTTTCGACGTTTCGTACTGCCACGCATGCTTCGACTATTTTGCGGGTCTGGCGGATACGCTTCACGGTGAAATCCTGGATCAAGGTCCGATTGAAGCGCGTGTGCTGTTCGAACCGTACGGCGTCGTTGCTGCGATTCTGCCGTTCAACTGGCCGCCCATTCACTTTGCCAAGAAGTCGGCGCCAGCGCTTGCCGCCGGCAACACAGTGATCGTCAAACCCGGCGAGCAGGCACCGCTTACCGTCCTGCGTCTCGTCGAACTGGCCAATCAGGTGCTGCCCCCAGGCGTCCTGAATGTGGTTCCCGGCATCAAGGCAGGTCCGGCACTCGCATCGCACCCGAAGGTCGAGCGCATCAGCTTTACCGGCGCAACGGCAACCGGCCGCCGCGTATTGCAGAGCGCCGCCGAGAACATCACGTATGCCACCATGGAGCTTGGCGGCAAAAACGCGCTGATCGTCCTCGAGGACGCCGACATGGAAGTTGCGCTCAACGTCGCCATTGAAGGCATGTTCTATAACCAGGGTGAAGCGTGCACTTCCACCGCGCGCATTCTGGTTCACGAATCGCGCTACGCCGAATTCGAAGAGAAATTCGCGCGCGCCGCCGAAAAGCTCGTGGTCGGCAACGGTCTCGACGCCAGGACCGATATCGGACCGATGGTCGACGCCAAACAGCGCGACCGCGTGATGGGCTATATCGACGTCGCGATTCGCGAAGGGGCACGCGTGGTCACGCAAGGCAAGCTCCCCACCAGCGATGAATACAAGCACGGATACTGGGTGCCGCCTACGGTGCTCGCCGACATTACGCCGAACATGACCGTCGCGCAGGAGGAGATTTTTGGCCCGGTAGCGTGCCTGATGCGGTTCAAGACCGAGGAAGAGGCCATCGAGATTGCAAACGGCACGGCTTACGGTCTGACGGCGGCGATCTGCACGACTGACGAAAACCGTGCATGGAAAATGGCGCCGAAACTGGACGCAGGCATGATCTTCGTGAACAACTATATGCGTCGCGCCTTCCTCGGATCGCCTTTCGGCGGCGTGAAAGGCAGTGGTTTTGGCCGGGAGAACGCCACGGAGACCCTGAAGGAATTCGTGCGTTCAAAGAACGTCCGCTTCCCGTCCGGCAAAGAACCGGTCCCGACCTGGCCGCCGAAAGACTGATTTATCGATGTCATAGACAGCGGCAAAACCCAGGGGCGCCAGTGCACCGGCGCACCGAATCGATTAAGTGATGATGGAAGAGAGACGATGAAGAAGACTCTGATCAAGAACGGCTATGTGGTAACCGTCAATAAACAGCGCGAGATTTTCGAGCGCGGCGCGGTTGCCGTCACCGGCAAGCATATTTCGGGTGTCTATTCGCATGAAGACACGCCAACCGAGGGATTCGACGAGATCATCGACGCGCGCGGCTGCCTCGTGATTCCCGGACTGATCAATCTTCATCAGCATACGTGGTATTCGATGTTCAAGGGCATCGCCGACGGCTTGCTGCTCGAAGACTGGATCACCGACATTGTCTTTCCAATCGTCGCCAATCTTTCGGACGAGGCCATGCGGCTCGGCAGCTATCAGTGCGGGCTGGAAATGCTCGCCACCGGCACGACCACATCCTTCAATCACTCGGTCACCGTCACGGATGCCAAAACAGCGCGAGCGATTGTCGAGCCGCAGGCCGAAATCGGCATCCGCCAGTTTTTTGGCAAGGAACTGCGCTGCAGGAACGATCGCTTTGCCGGCCACCCGCTCTCGCTGGAAGAATCGCTCGCGGCAGTGGAAGAAGACATCCGTTACTGGGACGGCAAGCACGACGGCCTGGTGCGCATGGGCATGGTCATCGAGGCGAACGCCCATTGGACTTCATCCGGCATGAGCACGGAAGAACTGATCGTGCGTGGTACGGAAGTGGCACGCAAGCTTGGCGTGAGAATTAGCAGCCACATCGCCGCAGGGACGTTCTCGACGGAAAAGGGCTTCCTCAAGCACCTTCGCGAAACCGGGCGAACCGACGTGCGCTATCTGATGCAACTCGGCGTGCTCGACGAACAGTGGATGCTGATCCACGGCATCCATTGCACGGAGCTCGACCTCGAGCAGATGGCCCTTGTCGGTGCAGGTCTCGTCTACACGCCCACGAGCGAAGCCATCCGCGGAGGCGGCATTGCCCCTGCCGCGAATGCATTGCGCGCAGGTGTCCGTACCGCCCTCGGCACGGACGGCGCAATGGTCGACTACACCAACGACATGCTCGAACAGGTGAAAGCCTGCGTGCTTTTCCAGCACCAGCGTCATCTGGATCCCACCCGCATGCCTTTCGAACGCAGCCTGGAAATGGCCACGATCAACGGTGCGCAAGTACTGGGCGTCGCCGAACAGTTAGGATCGCTCGAGCCCGGCAAGCTCGCCGACATCGCCGTTTTCGATATGCGCAAACAGCATATCGGCTCGTTGCAGCGTCCGCTTTCTGCGTTTATCGGCGCGGGCAAAGGCACGGACGCGAAATACGTCATGGTCAACGGCGAAATCAGCTATCGCGAGGGCGAATTCACGCGTTGCAGCAACACTCGCGACATTCTCGATAGCGTGGAACGTCTTGCCCCCGAAATCGTTCGCAAAGCAGGACTTTCATCCCGGCTCGATCCGCGATGGAAAACGCTCGCGCACTGAGGTCAAGGCGACGTTCCGAACCTGTCTGCAGGCGCGCGAATCTCAGCACTGGACAGCGATAGGAACGCGCTCTACAAGAAAATCGACGAACGCCCGCACGGAGGGAAGCAGGCCCCTCCGCGACGGCATCAGCAGGCTGATATTGGCCACACCCGCCGTCCACCGAGGCAGCACACGTACGAGCTGCCTGGTTTTTACTTCGGATTGCCCTACATAGCCCGGCAACGCAACAATGCCGACGCGCTGGCAGGCCGCGACTTTCAGCGTGGCCATGTCGTCGCTCAGCAGCTTCGGCTCGAAGGGAATCACTTCCTCCTTTTCCGAATCCCTGGCACTGCATAAGCGCCACGCGTGCGTGTCGTGGCCTCCACCGAGAGCGACGGCGTCGTGGGCCGCCAGATCGGCCGGCGATCTGGGCACGCCTTTGCGCTTTAAATACGCCGGTGCTGCAAACAGATGCCAGGGCGTCGTCGCAAGATAGCGCTGTACCAGCGTCGAGTCCGGCAGCGGCGTGGAATGCGCGCGAAGACACAAGTCGAAACCCTCTTGAACCGGATCGACATGCCGGTTCGTTGCGTGCTGAACGATATGCACGCTCGGATACTCCGCCATGAACTGCGGGATCAACTCGGCCAGCGCCAGTTGCGCAAACGCCACCGAGCACGTCATGCGTATCGTCCCGGTTGGTTCTGCCGTACGTTGGCGCACAACGCTCTCGGCAGCTTCCGCCTCAACCAGCATCGCAACCGCGTGCTTGTAGAACGCCTCGCCAACGTCCGTCACGACGAAGCGGCGCGACGTGCGCTGGATCAGCCTCGCATCGAGCGCCGCCTCGAGCGCGAGCATGCGCCGGCTCAAACTCGACTTCGGCACATCAAGCGCGTTAGACGCCGCGGTGATGCCTTTGTGATCGACCACCTGTACGAAGTAATACATGTCGTTCAGATCGAGCATCGCCCCCCCCCTTTTTCACCAAAGTCTCACGGATGGGATGATAAGTCCATTTTCCCTGGATTGTTAGCCGTTTGTCCCATGAGTAAAGTGTTTCCAAGCCCGAGACGTTGATCGACCGACAGCGTGGCCGGGCATGGAGCCCACCATGGATCGCCGCCAATTCCTGAACCAGTCGAACGCTGTCGCAGCCACCGTGCTGGCCGCCGGCACAAGCCTCTTTGGCGCAACTCAAGCCGTAGCCGCTACCAACCCTTCCAACGGAAACAAGATCATGAACTCGACCTCGTCTCACGTCCTCGAACGCCTGACCCGCGAAAACGCGGTTCTTCTTCTCGTTGATCACCAGGTGGGGCTGTACACCGGCGTGCGCGACATCGATACCCTGCAGCTCAAGCACAATGTTGTCGGACTCGCAAAGGCGGCGCTTGCGCTCAAGGTGCCCGTGATCGTCACCACCACCACGGAAAAAATGTGGGGGCCAATGATCCCCGAACTGGCCGAAGCGCTTCCGGGCATCCGCCATATCGAACGGACCACGGTGAACGCCTGGGACGATCGCCGTGTGGTCGATGCGATCAAGGCCACCGGCCGCAAGAAGCTCATCATCACCGGCATCTCCACGGACGTCTGTCTCGCGTTCCCGGCTATCTCGGCAATCGCCGAGGGCTACTCGAGTTATGCGGTGATCGACGCATCGGGTGGCTTCAGCCGGACGCAGGTCGATATGGGTGTGCTGCGCATGCAGCAGGCCGGCGTGATACCGGTCGGCTACTCCAATGTCGCGGTCGAGATGCTGGCCGACAACGCCGCGCCTGAAGCGCAAGCCGTGTATACCGCGTTGGGGATTCCATTTGCGGGTCTCGTCTTCGATCTCAAGCAGGCCTTCTCCAAGGGCTAAGGATGGTTGTGGCGGAGAGCCGTGTTCGCATCGTTTGTTCGTCGTTCTGGACTTTGAATCCAATACGTTAGACGACCGAATCAGACGCAGGCTAAGTTGCGGTGTCAGAATAGTTTTCCCGACAACTTACGGAGTATGAAATGACTGGACCGCTCGCCTCAGTAGAAAGGCTCACCAGGCACAACGCTGTTTTGTTGCACGTCGACCATCAGGAAGGTCTCTACACTGGCGTGAGAGACATCGCAACGCTTGAGTTGAAGCATGACGTTGTCGGCCTTACCAAGGCGGCACTCGCGCTCGGTGTTCCTGTCGTGCTGACAACGACCACTGAAAGCATGTGGGGCCCATGATCCCTGAACTGGCTGCCGTGCTGGCAACTCGTCAAGTCATTGAGCGAACCACTGTCAATGCGTGGGAGGAGCCCCGAGTCGTGCTGGCAGTTCAGGCGACGGGCCGCAAACACATCATCGTGACCGGCGTCTCGACTGACGTATGTCTGGCGCTCCCCGCCCCTGCTGCACTGCGCGACGGATATACGTCATACGCAGTTGTCGATGCCTCGGGAAGCTTCACGCAGACTCAGGTGGACCTAGGCGTCGCCCGTATGGTGCAGGCTGGCGTCATCCCGGTTGGCTACTCGACGGCCTCCGCTGAACTGCTTTCCGACAATGCCGCACCAGAGGCACAAGCGGTGTACGAAGGCTTGAACATCCCGTTCAGCAACATGGTGTTTGGGCTGAAACAATACTGGCACTTGTAGACGCTGGCCCACCGAGCAGCCAGCAGCGCCTGGCATTGGGCCACACGCCGGCTGGGCCCTTCGTGCAACAGCCCCGCCGGCACCGCGAGGCGTCGAGTTGCCGGCCAGGACAAGCAAAGTTGTGAAACATGAAATACGTAATCTTTATTGTCTCGTGTGCTTTCCTCTCAGCAGGAATCGTAAACCTGATTGGACCTTCTGTCATCCGCGCGGAGTTTAAAAAATGGGGATATCCCAACTGGCTGAGACTCGTCGTCGCGCTCGTTGAGTTGATCGGCGCGCTGTCTCTCCTCCTGCCAGCGACGCGATTCATCGGTGCCTCAATACTGCTTGTCGTTATTCTGGGCGTGATCATTTCATTCGTTCGCTCCAGGGAGTGGATGAAGATGCAGTATCCACTCGTCTTGCTGTTTCTATTGGTCGTTACGCTGACGCTAGGAGGCCAGTTCAAAAGCCCCTGAGGGGGCTGCTTACTTTCCCGGCAAGCTGTAATGGGATGGTCACCCCCGCCTCTCAGCGAGTACGCTGGAGCTAATTTCGGCTGCGGTGCAAATTTCGGGCGCGAGCAAAAAACGGCGCATCGGCCATTGCATCATCGTGCTGCAAGGACTGCCTTCCAAACAGAAGGCGCGGTGGTATCTTTGAGGCGCAACCGTGCGAGGTTGAACTGACCTTTGCGAATGCGATGTATCAACTCGACGCCCGATAGCGTAATGGCCGCATCCCGGAAGCGTTTGAAGCCGAGCATTGTGTTGACCCTGGACTTGATATTGCGATGATCCTGCTCGATCAAATTGTTCAAATACTTCGACGATCGCAACGTCGTGTCCGCGGGCAGAAACTGGTCCACCTTCATTTCTCGCACCGCGCGGTGAGACGCAGCGTGACCGTCCAGTGTGATTGTCTGCCGGAGCGAGCCCTTGACTCCTGATCGCTTTCGCGAAGAAAGCCTTGGCCGCTGCGACATCGCGCCTGGCGCTGAGCCGGAAATCGACCGTCTTTCCCGCGCGGTCAACTGCACGGTAAAGATAGATCCATTTGCCACGGACTTCCACATAAGTCTCATCGACTCTCCATGAACGACCGGCGGATTTTGCAAACCGGTCCCAGCGCTTGAGGAACTCCGGCGTGAAGCGTTCGACCCGGCGCATGATCGTCGTGTGCGCGAGCGACAGCCCGCGCTCGGCCATTATTTCAACGAGGTCTCGAAAGCTGAGCTTGTACCGTAGGTACCAACGCACACACAGGACGATGACTTCGCGGTCAAAGTGACGGCCGTTGAACAGCCTGTCGATGTCTGTCAGCTTACTCATAGCCTGCTCGCGCTCGTCAAATCCCCAGCTTAACCTATCAGCTCCTCCGATTTGCACCGGAGCCCCTTCACGGACCCACAGATTAAGGAGGTGGATGTCCGATTTGTCGTTCCTACCGCCTGTCGCTCGTACAACACTCGACGATGAATCACCTACCTCTTCAAGTTTGCCGAGATAGCGGCCCGCAGGACGCGCGCACACGCTATTCGCCCAGATAAGCCGCGCGCACCTTAGGATCGTCCAGCATCTGCTTCGCGTCGCCGGACATCGTGACCAGACCCGAGTCCATCACATAGCCGCGGTTAGCCGCCTGCAATGCGAGGCGCGCGTTCTGC
>NZ_JBFOAH010000037.1:0-55243 GCF_040812055.1 Paraburkholderia suaedae
CCAGCGGATAATGCAAGCGCTTGAGCACCCGCCCGAGCGCTGCATTCATCCCGTTGATCATCGTCCCTGTCGCCTCTGCTTTCATGACCTCAGCATATCAGACCGTCTTGTTGCGACAGAACCTTCGAATCTTGCCGTCGAATGCGTCGCGCGTTTCGACGATTACACGGTCGCCCGGCGCAATGTGCAACACCGGATCGGAATACGGCCCCATGGTGTAGTGAAATTTGCCCTGACGCGCCTCTGTCAGTTCGTGAGTTTGACGAACCTCGCCACGCGCGACGCCGCGCGTGTACATGATTGATTTCTCGAGCCACTTCATGACGTTTCCTCTGAGAGTGTATGAATATGTAGCAGAGCTTATGCAGGTGCCTGCGATAGAAGGCACCGTACCCGGTGTCGTTTATCGCGGGGCTTGATCCTTTGGCTCGATGAGCAGCCCCGGCTTCGTCGAGCGCGGGTCGCGCAGGCCCCAGCGTCCGAGCTCCACTGCAGTGAAGAAATCCAGCAGTGCCCGGTTGAACACTTCCGTATCTTCAAGATTGTTGGTATGGCCCGCGCGCGGTACCACAAGCAAGCCCGCACTCGGGATGGCGCGCTTCATCAGGAGCGACGGCTCCAGGCATGCCTCATCCTCATCGCCGCACACGATAAGCGCGGGTACGGTCATGCGCTGCATTTCTTCAACGAGTTCCCACAATGCCGGCCGCTCCTTCATTACGCCGCGCAACGTGTTGGCCGAACCGAGCGCGCAGTGGTCTTCCATCTGGCGGGCGAATTCAGCCCAACCGCGTGGATCCTTATTCTGATACGGCACCCTGTTCGGGCTGATCGTGTAGCGCTTGGCCGCCTGCGCCATCTCCTGATCGAACAGCGCCGCCGATGTTTCGATCTCATCGTGGAACTGTTGCTTCATGCCAGGCTTTGCACCGTACCCGCATCCCGCAATCACGAGCGCGCGTACGCGCTCCGGATATGTGATGCCAACGTGCAGGGTGGCAAAACCACCCATCGACAACCCCACGACGTGGGCGCGATCAATCTTGAGATGATCGAGTACGGCGATTACGTCATCGCGTGCGCGTGCCTGTGAATAACGCGATACATCTTCCGGCACCATTGATGGAGGATATCCGCGCGCCGAAAACGTAACGCAACGAAAGTAACGCGAAAAGAACCGCATTTGGGGTTCCCAACTGCGCCAGTCGCCGGCAAATTCGTGCACGAAAATCAAAGCATGACCACTGCCGGCTTCTTCGTAATAGAGTTCAACGCCGTCGTCGGTGATTGCGTAGGGCATTTCGTATTTCCTTTGCGTGAAGCACTAACCAGACTGATTCCGCTCGAGGCGGCTGAGACAGTTCGCAATAACGGCCGGATCGCGCTGGGCTGAAGGTCGGGCAGGCAATAGACCGGACCAACCGGCCAAGGACAGACCAATAACGTCCCGCCGTCCGATCGGGGCCTAAACTGACGTGAGATCGGCAACCGTCTCACGTCGGATGGCAAATCAAAAACTCGGAAGTGCGCACTTCGTGACTACGGGGTGAATCGGCGGCCGTGATCGAAGCCACCGAGGTCGTAACGAAGTGCGCGGCGGACCGCAGTCATCGCCCGCGTCGTCTATCGGCAGACCTTCGTCGATACTTACTCGAAGGTGGTGTTCGCAAACCTCTACGACTGCAAGACGCCGATGCGTTGTCGAGAAAGCTAGATTTTAGGAGGTCTTCTTGCGCGGATAGCGGCGGAGGAAGTCGTCAGCGATTTCTTCGCAAGTACAGAACCGAACACCCTCGTACCTCTTGAAATAGGCGATCAGTCGCTCAAGCATCAGCAAGACCTGCGGCCGTCCAGAGACATCTGGATGGATACTTATCGGAAAGACTGCATAGTCGTTCTCGCGATACACCCATTCGAACTGGTCGCGCCACATCGATTCGATGTCGCGCGGATTCACGAAGCCATGGCTGTTCGGCGACTTCTTGATGAACAGCATCGGTGGCAGGTCATCGAGGTACCAGCTGGCCGGAATCTCGATGAGGTCGGTTTCCTGACCCCGCACGAGCGGCTTCATCCAGCTGTCCGGGTGCTTGCTGTAGTCGATCTTCGTCCACGAATCGCCGACCCGCACATAATACGGGTGGAAATCGTTGTGCATCAAGCTGTGGTCGTACTTGATGCCGCGCTCGAGCAGCAACTCGTTCGTGACTGGACTGAACTCCCACCACGGCGCTACGTAACCGATCGGCGCGCGTCCAGCTAGCTCGGTGACGAGTTCGATGCTCCGGTCGAGCACGGCCGCCTCCTGCTCGCGGGTCATCGCGATCGGGTTCTCGTGGCTGTAGCCGTGAATGCCGATTTCATGTCCGGCCCGGGCGACGGCCTGCATCTGCTCAGGGAAAGTCTCGATCGAGTGCCCGGGAATGAACCAGGTCGTCTTGATTTGTTCGCGCTCAAACAGCTTCAGCAGGCGCATCGACCCGACTTCGCCGGCAAAAAGGCCGCGCGAGATATCGTCCGGCGAGTCTTCCCCGCCATACGACCCCAGCCAGCCGGCGACCGCGTCAACATCGATACCGAACGCGATCAGGATGTCCTTGCTCATCTTCCAGACTCCTCCTTTAGTCAAGACTTCAAGAAAGCACATCTCGCTCGAAAGCTTCGCGTGTTATGAGCGAGCCTCCCGTGGCCGTCAGTGAATGGACTTGTGCCAAGGTTGCGAGCCTAAGAGATGCGATCACACCGGAATTTTTTTCTCGTAATTGATACCGAGCGAGCAGATGAGGAGGCCAATGCCTGCGCCAGCAAATACCATCATCGCGAGGAAGTACGAGCCGGTAGTCTGTACAATCACCCCAACCACAAGGGGCACTAATGCACCGCCCAGATTGGAGCCAAGGTTCATCAAGCCACCCAGCAACCCGACCTTGTCGGGCATGCCGATGATCGCCGGAACGCTCCAGTAGAGGCCTGACCACCGCAGAAAGAACATAGTGACGCACAGCAAAACGATGGTCAGCGTTCGGTCCGTGACGTAGCCCACGGAGAACGCGGCCAGTGTAACGATGGCGGCCGATATGCAGAGGAGCGTACGCATCACAGTGTTCGGTCTACCGCCGGCGGTCTTCCAGTGGTCGCCAAGATTGCCGGCGACAATTTCACCCGCAAATCCACAGAGATAAATGAGGAAGCTTGCAAACCCCAATTGACTGATATCCAGACCGTGCACTTTCGCGAGATAACTCGGCAGCCACGTTAGCAGGCCGAAGAACACGATGTTGGAAAACGTATAGCCAAGGATCATGCACCAGACCGAACGGTAGCGAAATAGCTCGCTAGTCTTGCCGCTTGCCCGTCCGGAGGTGCGATGCTCCACTGCGTTGGCCTGCTCGATGTAATCGGCTTCCTCGGCGTTGACTCCGCGATGGTCCCGTGGCGAGTTGCGAATGAAGTACCACGCGAACAGGCCGACCACTACTGTGCCAGCTCCCGCGGTGATGAATGCGATGCGCCACGAGCCGAACGCCGCAATGAGTCCTGCTATCAGAAGCGATCCGAACGCGGCGCCCAGCGGCGAGCCACCGTCCTGCAAGGTCGCGGCCCGCCCGCGCTCATTGGGCGCCATCCAAATCGCATTGAGCTTACCTCCCGCGGGCATGATCGGCGCTTCGGCAGCGCCCAGTCCCAGGCGAGTCAACAACAGTGCCGTCGCACTGCCGCACAGCCCAGCCAAGCCCTGGCAGATACCCCATATTATCGTGGCGGCCGCGATGACTATGCGCGGCTTGAACCGATCGGTAAGTAGCCCGCCCGGAACCTGCATCAACGCATACGCCCAGAAAAACGCACTGAACATCAATCCTTGCATGGCCGGGCGCAGATCGAATTCTTTTGCGATGAGAGGCATCGCCACCGACAGCGACGAACGATCGATGTAGTTGACGGTAACGAGGGTGAGCAAGAGACAGAATATTTTCCATCGCACGGCCGTTCTCTTCGCAGGGACTGCAACCGCAATGTTCATACATGCTCTCCGATCGACTGATATTGCTCTTTTGATAGCGCCGCCAGCATTGACGGCCCCTACCCGCGTCGTGCCTACCTGTGTTTTATCCTGAGGTTACCGCTTGAAGGTTGCCCAGCCATTGCGCGTCAAAATGGCTTTGACACGAGCGGCTGAATCGAGCAGCAAGTCGATTTCGTCGTCCCGCCAGTTGCGCGTGTCGGGCACGTAGTGCACGGAAAGCCACCCCATGAGCGAGCCATCCGCTGCATCGAGCCCGACGAGCATCTGGGCCCTCACTTTATACATGTCGAGGAGCGCCGCGGGAGGTTTGATCGGTGCGTTGACGCAATCGCTTTGAATCAGCGGTTGGCGATTCGCGTCGAGCCACTGAACCGTCGCCGTCGCACGCTGATTGAGTGTCGGATTGAGCTTGAGCGGCAGGATGCCCACGCCGACGGATTCCGCACAGACGGTATCCACACCGCAGTTGCGGTGCGGGACATCGATGCGAAGCGTGGTGCGGCTGCCTCCCGTGGCTTTGCGCAAGGTGTCCATCACGCCCTCGAGCTGCGCGAGGACAGGGTCGGCGCGCAGCAATTGACCCCAACCGTGCAACGGCACGTCGACCGCCGTCATCCGGAGCGCCTTCCAGAGCGTCACCGCAGTGCTGTCGAAAATCGGCTTGCCGAGCTCGGCCTCCATCTCGTCGAGGATGACGGCTGTAGGCAGATTTGTGCAAACAACGACGATGCATTCGGCGTCGGGCGAATCAGCGTCGCGCAACAATTGGCGCAGGCGTTCGAAAGGTACGTCGGCGATCTGCTTGTTTTCGGTCAGTCCGAGCTGGGCGCTGCTGACAGCCTTGAAGCCGGCCTTGTCGTAAGTGTCGATAATTTGACGCGTGGGGCCGCCCACATATGGCGCAGCGAGCGCGTAACGTTCGATGCCGCACTCCTTAAGTATCTCGAGCAGGGCGAGGGACGAGGTCGAGGCAGGCACGGCGGTAAGCCGAGTGATCTGATCGCACAGTTCAATGTCCGCTTCGAAGCCGCGCCCCGTCCAACTGCCCGATGTGCCATTCCAGAGGATCGCATCGAGCCCGCCATCACTGAGTAGGCTTGCCGCGCTGAGCATCTTTTCTGTCTGGAACTGGTCGACGTCGTGGCCGTCGAGCGTGACGTCTTTGACGGGCACTCGGGAAAAGTGCGTCGATACGCGATCGCTGATTTGAGCGGTCATCCCTGCCGTGACCGGCTCGAGCGCCGTATTCGACGATGGAGCAACGAACCCTATTTTTTTTAGATTTCCTAAGGCATTTGACCGCTTAAGGGGGAAAATATCTGACATCTTTGCGCCTCGCTCCGTGCACTGGGTTTTGGAGATAAGATAAGGACACGAGGCACGGGCGACAATACGTCAAAACGTTGAACCAGAAGCTATGAAACGTTGACGCGTTCCCTATTTCAAAATTATTTCTGGCTTGTTATGCGGCGCTGCTCCAAGGTCCGAATCGTGTTGCGCTCCACTATGATTTTCGTCCGCGAACCACTCTTGGAGGAACTGGACGCAGACACTCATTTTTGCGGAGGTCGACAGCCGCACGGGGTATCTCGCCCATCCGTCGGCTTTCTGTTCGTACGCCGGCAGGATGCGGCGAAGGGCTCCACTTCGCAAACTCGGGCCGACGTCCCATAGCGAGCGCAGGACGATTCCCGCCCCGTCGATCGCCCACTGATGTGCGATCTGGCCGTTATTCGTCGACAGTGCACCCTTCACTCGCACTGTTTCGGTGCCGTCCGGACCTTCGAGCTTCCAGTACCCATACTCCTGATCGCACTCGCGTATGACAATGCAACTGTGCTCTACCAGTTCTGCGATATCTCGAGGTTCGCCACGTTTGCGCAAGTAGTCGCCCGAGGCGCAAAGTACTCGGCTGTTGCGCATGAGGCGCCGTACGATGAGATTTTCCTCGTGCACTTGGCCCATGCGCACGTCAAGGTCGAATCCCTCCCGGATCAAATCGACCGGGCGATCGATCAGTTCAAGCTGAAACTCCAAATCAGGGTAGCGTTGCGTCATGGCGAAAATGGCGCGTGCCAAATGCTTACGTCCGAATCCGGAGGCGGCACAGATTCGTAGCTGACCTCGCACCGCTCCTTTTGTCGCCGAAATCGCGTCCACCATTTGCTCGGTGTCGTCGAGAATGCGTTGCGCCGATTGGCAGACGATGCGGCCGCTTTCAGTCAGCGACAACGATCGCGGGGTGCGGTGCAGAAGGCGAATCTTGAGGGATGCTTCGAGAATCCCGATGCGCTTGCTGATTAGCGCTTTCGATACACCCAGTTCTCGGGCGGCACTCGCAAAGCTTTGCTTGTTGGCAACGAGGCAAAACAAGCGCAAGTCCTCCAACAGGGGCAAGTCGTTCATGATTTGTATTCCCTGCGAACACGGAAGCGTCGACTATATCGCAATATAGTGGGTGCTATCATCTGGTCAAAATCGGCTAGCGGGAACAGAGCCGGCCCGTGGAAAAACGCGACCATATACGAATATGACGACAGAACCTTCGACCTTATCAGGAGTGACAGCAGTTGCGTTGGGAGGCATGCTGCGCCGGGGTGAGCTTGACGCGGTCGAGCTCACTGAGCATTTCATCGAAAATATCGAGCGCTGCGGGGATCGTGCAATTTTCATTTCGACATGCTTCGACCGAGCCCGCGAGGAGGCTCGGCAAAGCGCGCAGCGATACCGCGCAGGCAGCCCGCTGGGTCCTTTAGACGGCATTCCGGTTGCGTGGAAGGATCTCGTCGACATCGCCGGTCTTCCAACTACGGCTGGATCGGCGATTTACCGGGACGCGGTGCCAGCGACCGACGACGCGCCCATCGTGCGGTATCTCGCACGGGCTGGCATGGTCACACTTGGCAAAACCAATCTGTCCGAGTTCGCGTATTCGGCGCTTGGTCTAAACCCGCATTTCGGTACGCCCATCAACCCCTCGGCGAGCGATGTGCCGAGGGTGCCTGGCGGTTCGTCGTCGGGCTCTGCCGTGGCGGTGGCAGCCGGACTCGTCCCTGTCTCGATCGGCACCGACACGGGTGGCTCCATTCGCACGCCGGCCGCGTTCAACGGAATCGTGGGCTTCAAACCGTCGGAAGGCTGGATCAGTTGCGAGGGCGTATTCCCGTTGTCGCGTACGCTCGACACAATCGGCGTGTTCGCGCGTGATATTGAAGACTGCTTCATGCTTGATCTCGCGCTGCGTGGCCTCCCCGCGTCGTCAATGGACGATGCTGGCACGGCAGTTGGCACATCGCTTACGGTTATCGTCCCGCAAAACGAGGTGCTGGATGGCGTAGAAACAGACGTGCTCTCCAACTTTATGGCATCGGTCGAGCGACTCGCGGCTGCAGGCGTGCGCGTGCGCAGCCAAGCCGTTCCTGAGCTGACTGCGGTTCGGGAGCTGATTGCCCGGCACGGCAATATTGCCGCTTACGATGCTTATCGGTGGCACCGCGACCTACTTGAAGGCCCGCGTCATCGGGAAATCGACGCGAGGGTGTATAGACGCATGATGCAGGGCAAAGCGATGTCGGCCGCGGACTTTCAGGCATTACAGCTGGGACGCAAGTCGTTGTGCGAGTCGATGTGGGCAGCGCTTGGCGACGCACTGCTTCTGACGCCGACGGTACCGCACGTGGCACCGCCGATAGCTGCGCTTGCCGACGACGACTATTTTAATCATATCAACCTAAAAACCATCCGCAATACGATTCTCGGCAACATGTTGAATATGTGCGGCCTTGCGTTGCCGAATGGCACCACTGCCGCACAGCTGCCTACGAGTCTATTGGTGTCCGCGCCGGCCGGACACGAGGCGCGCCTGCTTCAGGCAGGCGCCACGATGCAGCGAGTGCTCAATTAGGGCCGCAGGCGGAATCTGCGGTTCTGTTGCAATAAGGCGCCCCGCGGCATTGTCACGTTACCAAAGCGGTCGCGTAAGATAGCGCGATGAAGAAAGCCAAATCGCTCTATCACGGACATCGGTTCCCGGCGGTGGTCATCAGCCATGCGGTGCGCTGGTACTTTCGTTTTCAGCTCAGCCTTCGTGATATCGAAGAGCTGCTGTTCGAGCGCGGGGTGATTGTCAGTTACGAAACGATCCGGCGTTGGTGCGACAAGTTTGGGGCTGGCTTCGCGCATCGCGTCAAAGCGGTTCGCCGAAAGCCAGGTACCACCTGGCATCTGGACGAAGTGTTTGTTACGCTGCGCGGCGAGCCTTATTTGCTGTGGCGAGCAGTCGATCAGCACGGCGCTGAACTCGATATCCTGTTGCAGAAGCGTCGCGACAAGGCTGCGGCCAAGCGGTTTTTCAAGCGCGTGCTGGCGTCGTGTCCCGAAGTGCCGGTGCCGGGCAAGATCGTCACCGACCAGTTGCGCAGCTATCCGGCGGCGAAGGCCGAAATTGCCGAACTGGCAAACGTCAAACACGTTTTCGTCAAAGCCAGTGCACGGGTGAACAATCGTGCCGAAAACAGCCATCAGCCTACGCGTGAACGCGAGCGCCGGATGCGTGGCTTCCGCGACCCGAAACGCACGCAAGCTTTCCTGTCGAGCTTCGGACCGATCCGCCAGCACTTCGCGCTCAAGCGACATTTACAGCGTGCATCACTGTATCGCAAACAGCTCGCCGTACGCTTTGCTACGTGGCATCGCTTCACCGGGCTTACCCAAGATCCGTCCGATTTCTGAGCCAGCGGTGCGCTCTATCGGCTATCGCGTCATCAACACGCCAACGTGACAATGCCGTCCACCTCGATACCCCGCTCGGCCATCATTTCTTCGAGGTTACGGAGGCTCAATGAGTACGCCACGTACCACCGGACGCACAGCAGGATCACGTCCAGCGGGTAGTGCAGCCGCTTCAATACCTTGCCAATGCCGGCGGGCAGCATCTTGCTCGGCGTCTTCGTCTTTGCCATCGTCCTTGTCATACGTTGCGGTCGACGGATTTTACTTGACCGCGCTAATGCGACAAAACCTCAAAAAGTCTTGCGAATGCCCACACGCAGCGCGAGCTGGTTAGCCGAACTAGACGCCGACAACACCGGAGCCAGATCGGCAACGGCACCGCCCCCGGCGCGCATGTAGGTCGCTACTGTGTAGACGTCCGTACTCTTGGACAGATAGTAATCGACGCTGCCGTCGACTTCCTGATAACGCGGACGCTGCCCGGTTGCCGATACTGAGCCTTGGGTATAGCTGTATGCGGTGCCGAGTTGCAGCGCCGGCGTGACCTGGTAACTGGCGACGACTTCACCGATATTGAACGTGACATGCCCCGCGATCTTCGCACCCAGCGCCGGGTCGAGGTCGCCGAACTGAGTATGAGTCCAGTTCGCGCTGATCTTCACCGAACCGAATGTGTACGCACCGCCCACGCCGACTACCTTGTAGCTGCCCGCTGCAAGACCGTAGTTGCCGTCGACCGTGTTGTTGGGTGTCCAGACGCCATCGGTCACGGCTGTAGCCGGATGGTCGATCGCCGTATAAGCAGCGGCGAATTCGAAAAAACCGCCAACATATTGCAACGCAAAAGATTTGGCACTGTTCCGAGCGAAATTGCCCGCAGTCCCGCCGAAGCTGTAAGCGGCGACTCCGGTCAGGCCGGCGATGACGGGCGACACATACTTCACCGCGTTTTGCAGGCGGAAATCGATGCCGTTGTTGTCCAGATCACCCGGATGCGGAAACAGAATGCCGCCAGGCAGCCTGCCGTTCGCCGAATAGGGGCCGATATAGTCGCCGATTTCTTCGTCCTGCCGGCCGAGTGTCAGTGTACCGTAGTGAACGTTTGACAGCCCGACATAGGCGGGTCGGCCGAACAAGCGCCCACCTTGACTAAGCGCCCCGGTGTTCACATTGAAGCCGCTTTCCAGCCTGAAGATTGCGGTACTGCCTTCACCGAGGTCCTCAGTCCCCTTCAACCCCCAGCGATTGCCCTGCGCCATACTGCTTTGCATCTGATAGGCGCTATGGCCGCCTTGGTTGCTCGAATACGTCAGGCCGTCATCAATGATGCCGTACAGGATGACGCTGCTCTGGGCGTAGGCGCCCGTGCTAAATCCAAGGATACCTAAGGAAAGTGCTAAAAGCGTTTTCACGTCATTCACCTGTCGTGGTTGTTGTTTTCGAATAATTTCCGCTACTGGCTTGGCATCGTTGACAGACCGACAATCTGACCTCTTTCGCAACCATGCGCGATTCCCTACATTGCTACGTCCTTCACTAAACGACTCGCAGCATCGCGATTTACTCCGCCGGCTACGACTGACTCGAACAGCTAACGGCACCGATGATCGAGGCATCCGGACTGCTGCACGAAGCTGCCCCTTGCTCGCGCAATCAAAATCGTAATACCAGGCATGAGCGTTTCAACCTTGCGATGTCTGACTTCAGGGTTCCACCCGAGCCGCATGATTCTCCCGCACGGCAGGTGCCGGTCGACGATCCGGGCAGGTTCTTATCTGCATCGAAGTTTCTTCACCTTATCCATCTCGTATTCTGAATTCAGAATATGGGCTAATAATTTAGGTGTCAAGCTTTTCATGCTACAAACTTGCACTGACCAGCACTGCGATGAGCGCGTCTCGCTACCCGTGAGGCAGAGGCTGGCCTCCGTGCCGGAAATCGCCGGGTGTGGGCCTGTCCACATCGTTCGGCTCTGGCAGCAATGCCAATCCGCGTCTGATTCCTGACGGCAGGCCAGACTCTGCCTCACGGGTAGTCATACTGCCTAGGCCAATACGGCCCTCCAGTTTTGGGAAAGATCGTGCAGCCATCGGTGAATCTGGATCGTATCGTGTGCGACGGGCCATACGTTACCGTCAACGAATCGAAAGACATCGTGGTTAGCGAGCGCCGCGGCGCGGTGAGGACTTTGCAGCCGCGCCGCGGATCATAGACTCAGGGCGGCACCCAACTTGTCCGCCGGAGGGAGTAGAATTTTTTTGCCGCCGGCACGGCGATAGCTCGTCTCACGAACATCGCAGCACGCCAGGCAGACGATTGACGTCCGCGGCATGCCAGTTAAGCACATGCGACCGCGCGCGCGTTAAATCGGCAGCCGTGCACGACATTAAGCGTGGCAATGTCGACCGCTGTCGGCACAGTACTACCGCTTCGCAAACGCACCGCTTGCCGTCGCTTGGCACGGAACCGACAGGCCTTCATGCTGATTGCGTTTAAGGGTATGGTTTCATCACGGGCGCCACGCCGGCGAAGATCGCACCGGCGCCGTCAAAGGTCGACTCATTGAGCGCTCCGTGCTGCGTAACGACGATTGAATCCCGCACCATACGCTGTAGGGGATGGTCCGCCCGGACCGCCGCCACGCCGGCCAGCCTGTAAGCACCTTGCACCACGTCGGCGGCCGTCTGCACAGCGTGCGTGGCCGACAGCCGTAACAGGTTCGTCTGCGATGTCGGCAGCCGATCGCCTGAGACGACGGTCACCCATGCCTTTTCTGACTCCTCGAAGAAAAACGCACGCGCGCTGTGCAACGCTGTCTCGGCCTTGGCCAGTTCTATGCGGAAATAAGCCCGGTCCGCGAGACAAGGCGCGCCCGTCACGGTCTTTGTGCCGGCGGCCATCGCCGTGACGTGATTGAGCGCCGCGCGCGCCAACCCGACGTTGGCGACGGCATGGACCGCCGCCTGATAGGCAATCGCCGGATACCGGTAGAGGGGTCCGTCAATGACAGGGGTCGCGCCTCGCACGAACGTCCACTCGTTTCCGATGAAGCGTCATTTGAGCCGCAAATCGTGGCAGCCCGTGCCTTGTATTTCAACCACATTCCAGTTGTCGACGATTTCCACTTCGCCGGCAGGAAATACCACTGTAAGAGGCTTGCCGGCGTCCGACGAACGCGCATCGGCTGGTATGCCGCCAATGCCCACGCCGATCCAGTCCGCGCCGTTGCAGCCGCTGGCGAACTGCCATCTGCCGCTCACGCGCCAGCCGTTTGGTGCGGCCTGCGCCGGCTGCACTGGATACAGTCCGCCGGCAAAGACCTGATCGGATCCACTCGCGTAGATTCGCCGTTGCGTATCGAGCGGCAACGCGGCGAGATAGGTATTCGCGGAGCCAAATGCCCCGACCCAGGCAGCGGACCCGTCTGCGATAGCGATGCGTTCGAGGATGCGCAGAAAGTCGGCGGGCGGCCGTTCATCGCCGCCCGCCGAATCGTTTCGGCGTGCTGGCGCGAAAGATCCCCACCTGTTTCATCTTCGCCACGATGTCGCGCGGCACGCGTTGCAAGCGGCTGAACTCGTCGCTGCGGCGCGATTTCGGCGAGCATCTCGTCGAACGTCGGCGCAACGGCACTCGCCGCGGCTCCGGCCGTCATCTCCTCCACTTCGGCAACAGAACGCGTTTCGTCCCGTTGAACAGTATTCATCGTTAGCCTATTTCGGCATGCGAATATCGGCAGCGTCGAGCGCTGTTAAAGTCGCGCGTTTCGCTCAGCTGCGACGCGATGCGCGGGCGGCCAGTGACCGCGCGTCGCGCGGCCACGTCTCCGGCGTAAACAGCAACGTGACGACCGTGACCATTCCCATTGCCCCGAGATACAGCGCGATCGGAAATGCTTGCCGGTAGTACGCCAGCAACGCGGTTGCAACCAACGGTGCCAGACCGCCGCCGAGCACAGACGCGAGCTCACGCCCGATACCCACGCCGGAAAATCGCAGATTTGCGGGCATCAATTCGCTAATATAGGCGGGCTGCGCGCCTTCGAGAATGCCGAGGATCACGCTATTGGCCAGCACCAGTGCTAACACGATGATCCACGGCTGACGTGTCTGGAACATCAGGAAGAACGGATAGGCGAAGATCACGATGCCGAGCGCGCCTGCCATATAGAGCGGCTTGCGGCCGAAACGGTCGCACAGATGGCCGGACAGCAGCGCCATTGGAATCAGCAACAACATCGACACCGTAAGTGCACTTAGCACGAGCGTGTTCGAGATTCCGACATACTTCGCATACACAATGGAAAACGCGAAAAACATATACGACGCACCGCCCTCTCCGAAGCGCAGACCGAACACGCTCATAATCTGGCGCGGGCAGCGCTTCATCGCTTCCAGCACGGGCATGCGCTCGAGCGCGCCGCGCTGCGCCGTCTCCACGAACTCGGCGCTTTCCGGCACATGCGTGCGCATATACATGCCAACGCCGATGATCAATACGCTGAGCAGGAACGGCACGCGCCAGCCCCAGCTTAGGAAATCCTGCTCAGGAAAAGACTGCATCACGAGAAAGGCCGCCGTGGACAGTACAAACCCAAGTGCCGCCCCGCTAGGGCTCCATGCCGACAGATAGCCGCGCCGATGCGCCGGCGTGTTCTCGCTGATCATGAGGATGCTTCCGGTCCACTCGCCGCCTGCGGCGAGACCTTGCACAACTCGCAGCACCACCAGCAGCACGGGCGCGAGGATACCGGTTTGCTGATAGGTCGGCAGCAGGCCCATGCAGAAGGTCGCGACGCCCATAGTTCCCAAGGTCAGCAGCATTGTTTTCTTGCGGCCGTAACGATCCCCGAGATGACCGCAGATCACGCCGCCGATAGGCCGCGCGAGGAATCCGACGGTGGCGCCGCCGAAAGCCGCGATCGTGCCGGTCAAGGGATCCTGACCGACGGGAAAGAACAGCTTTCCGAACACCAGTGCGGCCGCCGTGCCGTATAGGAAGAAGTCGTACCATTCAAGGATCTGTCCCGCCACCGACGTCATGATGGTGCGTATTCGCGAGGGCCGGTCGATGTGGTCGTTCGCGGTGTCGAGCGACACGTCGGCGGAAACTGCAGTTCTTGTATTCATGATGGCAAGCGTCACGCAGCTAAGAGAAATCGAAATCCCGATAGGGGTGAAGGCCCTGGTGCAGACATCCTGCGAGCTATCCGTGGCTTGCAGTAAGATAGTTTCGGCTTTTCACACGGTCAAATAAGCGCCAATAATGCACGTCATGAATAGAACGGATCTGGAACCGGCCGACCTCTATCTATTGCGCGTCTTTCTAACCATCTGGGACCTGCGAAGCCTGACTACGGCAGGCGAGCGGCTCGGCTTGAGCCAGCCGGCCGTGAGTCATGCATTGCGCCGCCTGCGCACACATTTCGACGACCCCTTGTTCGTGCGTACGCCTACGGATATGACACCGACAGCCGCGGCGATCCGCCTGCATGAACCGCTCGCCGAAGCGTTCAACATCATCCAGTCCGCGATGCAGCATCACACGTGTTTCGACCCGCTAACGGCGGCACGCGCGTCCCGTATCTGCATGTCCGATATGTCGGAACACTAATTTTTTCCGACGTTGCTTGCGGCGCTACAGGCGCAGGCGCCATCGATCAAAATCGAGGTCATACAGCACCGCGCCGCAGATCGTCCTCAGCACTGACCTGGCCGTGATCCTGCCGCACAGCATTGCGGAGCACTTCGATCGCGGGCTATCGCTTTGTCTGCTTGCGCTGCCTTACGATCTGCCGTCGATCGACGTGCAGATTTACGCACACGAATGCTTTGCCAGCGACCCCGGTATCGCGTGGTTGCGCGCGCCATTCATGGAGATGTTCGCTAGGGCGCTTGTGTGACGCATCGGCGTCGCTAAGTGTATTGCAACGGCCAGTATCGCAAGATACGAATGCCCTAGCCCCCGCTCACAGCCGCCCTGCTTCCACTTAAAGATTCACCTTGATGAAACCTCCACCCTTCAGGCGGATGAGAAGTTGCGTCAACCGTCGGAGCCGATGAAACGCGACTACCTGCGCAGCACTGACATCAGTTGGCGTCGGGCAGTATCTTGCCTGGATTCAGGATGCCATGCGGATCCAACGCCACCTTGACCGCCCGCATCGCGGCCAATTCGGCCGGCCCGCGCGTGTGACCGAGTACATTGCGCTTCTTGCTGCCGATGCCATGCTCGGCCGACACTGAACCGCGATACTCGCGAACGATCCCGTACACAAGCGCCTCGACGGCCGCGACAGTGGTGGTGTCGGCGCCGGGCACCTGCACGATCAGGTGCAGATTGCCGTCACCGAGATGGCCGTAAGTGAGCACGGTGCTGCCAGGCCACGCTGCGCGCAACGCTGCATCACATTGCCGCGCGGCGCGGCCGATGTCGGCGATCGCGAAGCTGACGTCGAAGGCGATCAGATCTGGCATCAGGATCGGGAATTCAGCGGTAGCGTCACGTATGCGCCAGAATGCGGCAGCGTCGCTTTGCGATTGCGCGAGCGACGCGTTCTCGATCACGCCGGCGTCGAGCATGTCGGCCAGAAACTCTTCGAATTCGCCTTGATGGCGTGCTTCGTCGGTCCCGACCGATTCGACCAGCACGTACAACGAATGCACAGTGTCAAGCGGCGAGCGCACCGTACTCACATGGCCGAGCAGATAGTCGACGAAGCTTGGCCACATCACCTCGAATGCCGACACACCTGTCGCGAGCCGCCGTTGCGCCTGGCCGAGCATACGCGTGACCGCAGCGTACTCCGGCAGTCCGCACCATGCTGTTGCGACCGCGCCGGCACGCGGACGTAGCCGCAGCACCGCGCGCGTAATGATGCCGAGTGTCCCTTCGCTGCCGATCATCAGGTTGCGCAAGTCGTAACCGGTATTGTTCTTGACCATCTTGTGGGTGCCGTCGATGACGCTGCCATCGGCTAGCACGGCTTCGAGACCGAGCACCTGATCGCGCGCCATGCCGTACCTGATGACGCGATTGCCACCCGCGTTGGTCGCGAGGTTTCCGCCGATCGTGCAACTGCCGCGCGCGCCGAGATCGAGCGGGAACATCAAATCGGCTTCGCTCGCGGCGCGTTGCACCGCCTCGAGCGTGGCGCCCGCTTCAACCGTTATCGTGCTTGATACCGGGTCGACTTCCTCAATGGCGGTCATGCGTTCGAGGGTCAGCGCAATATCGCCGGCCGATGTGCACGCGCCGCCCGCGAGGCCGGTCAGGCCGCCCTGCGCGACGACGGGCTGCCGAAACTGGTGGCAAATGGCCAGCGCCTGCGACACTTGCGCGGTCGAGCGAGGCCGCAGCAGCGCCAACGGCGTGTCGCCGACCAAACCGCTCCAATCGGCACTGCGCCTCTCGAGTATGCGTTCGCGCGTGCTGACAACGTCGTCGCCGAACGCTTCAAGCAAGGCGGTCAAGACTTCAGCGTTGGACATCTGTCGGCTCCTTTATCGATTGATTTGTGGGTTGCTCACCACGGGCTGCGGCTCGTCGGAAACCAGCGCAAGCAGCACCACGGCGAGCAGCGAAACAGCCGCGAACATGTACATCGCGCCGTCCAGGCGATTCGTCAGCGTCTTGATCCAACCGACGATGTATGGCGAGAAGAAGCCCGGCACATTGCCCAGCGACGTGATAAACGCGATCGCGACTGCGGCGGCCGAACCCTGGTAGCTCGATGTCGGCAGATTCCAGAACACGGGCAGCGACGCCATCAGGCCAAACATCGCAAGAGTCAGGACCGCAATCGACAACGCGACGCTATCAACGACGAACGGACTCACCGTCCAACTGATTGCAGCGAGCAGAGACAGTACCATCAGCGTGCCGCGGGTGTTCTGGCGACGGTCGACGTGAGCGGCGACGAAACACATTGCGACCATCGCGCCCGCCCAGGGTATTGCCGATAAGAGGCCGATTGACAACGGATCCTTGACGCCCGATGACTTGATGATCGTCGGCAGCCAGAAGACGAATCCGAAGAACGACATGCCATAGCAGCCGTAGATGCCCGACAGGATCCACACGCGCGCGGATAACAGCACGCGGCCTGGCGGTTCGTCCGTCGTCCCGGTGCGATCGTTCGCAATCAAGGCGGATAGGTGCTGCTTTTCTCCCGTGCTGAGCCAAGTGGCGAGCGCCGGCGACGGAGGGAGATAGAGCAGCGTGGCCATCCCCAGCAGCACCGACGGCACACCTTCGATCAGGAACAGCCATTGCCAGCCAGCGATACCGTTCAGACTGGTCATGCTGTGCAGAATCGCCCCCGACACCGGCCCGACGACGACGCCCGCGACCGCGATCGCCGTCATGAAGATTGCCGTCATCTTCGTGCGGTATTCACGTGTGAACCAGTTGGTGAGATAAAAGATCACGCCGGGAAAGAAGCCCGCCTCGGCGACGCCAAGCAGAAAGCGCATCACGTAGAACTGCATAGGTGTGTGTACGAACATCATGCCCGCGGAGACGACGCCCCAGGAGACCATGATCCGCGCGATCCAGCGATTCGCGCCATATTTCCTAAGCAGGATGTTGCTCGGCACTTCGAACAGCACGTAGCCGATGAAGAAGATGCCCGCCCCCAGACCGTACACGGTCTCAGAGAAACCGAGCTGATCCAGCATCTGGAGTTTGGCGAATGCCACGTTCATCCGGTCGACCTGGGCGATCAGATAACAGATGAACAGCAAAGGCATCAAGCGCCAGGCGATCTTGCTAAACAGTGTGCGCGAAGCGTCGCGCGATTCAAACGGAAGCGTAACGATTACACTTTCTTCGGGAACCATGCTTGCCTCACCTTTATCGTTCTGCTTTCAGACATGAAATCGGACGGCCCCGCTAGTCAAATACACGGCGAACGCCCAGCGATTGATGATCTGCGGCCCGCTGCGGCGAATCACGCTAACACACACCCGCGCGATTCGCCACGCGCGATGCTCTACAGCGCGGCGGTTGCGTGCGCCGTCAGAAATGCCTGCTTGAAAACATCGATGTCGTTAGCCGCCACAGCCATGCGATAACCGTTTGTAAACGCCTCGCGCGCGGCTGCGGCATCACCCGTGAAGATACCGCACGGCAAGCCGCGCTCGCGTGCCGCAGCCAGCACGCGTTCACAGTCGCCGGCAATCACTTCCGAGTCAGTCGTGCCGCGCGAAAGCGACAGATCGCCAGTGCCGATGAACAGGTAGTCGACACCGGGTACAGCCGCGATCTCGCGTGCGTTTCTGACGCCCTCGACCGTCTCGATCAGCATGCCGACAGCGACATGACGATCCGCTTCGAGCATTGCTTCGAAGCCGGCCAGCAGCGGGCGCACACCGCCGGCCGAGCGCGTGCCAAAAGGTGGATAGCGGGAGGCCGAAACTGCGCGGCGCGCGTCGTCTGCTGTTTCGATCATCGGTATGAGCACCGACGACGCACCAGCATCGAGCACTTGCGCGATGGCGTGCGGCGAGTTGTCCGCGCAGCGGCCGATAACCGGCACACGCATTCTGACCGCTGCGATTGCCGCTTCTAGCGTGCCCCGTTCCCACAAGCCATGCTGCAAATCAAGCACGATCGCGCCCGGTGCCACGTGCGCGGCAAACTCCACGACCGGCGCACTGCCGAGCGCGAGCCACATGCAGTCAACTGGCGCTGCTCCCTGAAACAAAGGTTTGAGTGAAGAAAACAACATGAGAGCGCTCCTGGTGCGTCGTAGTGCAACAGTCAGGCAAGGTCGCGCCTATGATGGGCGCGGATCGCTACCGCCGTTGCGGGTTGCGGTGCCGCCCGGGTACTAATCCCAAGCAGATACTATGAACTGAATTCAGAATATTGTTTAGAAAAAAGAATGTCAAACACCAGCTACGGAAATTGCGATGGTTTCCGGGTATACGCGAACTTGTCCCCTGCGGTCCGATAGTTCCCCGGTAAAGATCAATAGCGAGCCCAGGCGATTTTTTTACGCTTGACATTCAATGCCTTCGGAAATATTCTGAATTCAGAATTCTTCGACGAGGATGTCCTCGATGCCGTATGGCAGACGGACAACGTCGGCTTGCATGGAGACAAGGTATGCAGATTGCCCTCTTCCTGACGTATCGCACGCCGACGAGTGCCGGGCCGGCTCCGCTGGCCGAGTTCGCGCGGCAACTCGCCGCGACCCCGGGCATGCGGCGCGCGGTCATGCATGCGCCCGCAGCTGCGAGCGATCCTTATCTGAAAGTGGAGCGCGCGCCACAACTGGTGCTGCAGATGTATTTCGACGAGCTCATGGCGCTGGAAGCCGCGTCGGCACGCGCTGGCAGCCTGCAGGCTTTGACCGATTGCCGCACGGTCCGCTGGACGGGCGACGCGGAGATGACGCAACAAGCAATGGCCGTGCGCCGCTACGTCACCCCATCACCGCGCACCGGTCAGACGACGTTATGCAGTTATCTCGTCGCGTATGAGGGTGCCCCGCAGGATTACGACGCATGGCTCGGCCACTATCTCACCGCACACGTGCCGCTGATGGGACGCCTGCCTGAGATTCGGGAGCTTGAGATTTATACGCGTCTCGACTCGCTCAGTGCCCTGCCCGCGCGGCGCGAGTTTGCCGTGCAGCGCAACAAGGTCGTGTTCGACGACGCCGAGGCGCTGACGCGTGCACTCAATTCGGCGATCCGGCACGAGATGCGCCGCGACTTCGAAGTGTCAGCACCGTTCGACGGACACAACGTGCATTTTCCGATGACGAGCCACGTTGTGACGATCGCATCGGACCACGGACTTTAGCAATAGTGCCGGCGGCCGGCCGGTCATCGAATCCCTCAGGAGAGCCAATGAGCAGCATCGTCCAGAACCCGATGCGCGGGCCCAACCCCTTCAAGGTCGGCGTATTTTCGGCGAACGCCGATGGCGGCCTGAGCTTTACCACCGTGCCCGAGCGCTGGAGCGCGCAATGGGATGACGTGCAGCGCGCGGCGATCATCGCCGACCGCGGCGGCCTCGATTTCTTCTTGCCCATAGCGCGGTGGAAAGGCTTCGGCGGCGCGACCAACGCACGCGAATGGTCGTTCGAGGCATTCACATTTGCGGCCGCCCTCGCCGCCGTCACCGAACGCATCGCGCTGTTCATGACCGTGCACGTGCCTCTCGTCCATCCGATCTACGCGGCCAAGGCGCTCGCCACCGTCGATCACATCAGCCATGGCCGCGCGGGACTGAATATCGTATGCGGCTGGAATCCCGACGAGTTCGCCATGTTCGGCACGAAACTGAGCGACGCTCCATACGTACAGGCCGGCGAATGGACGGAGATCCTCACGCTGCTTTTCAACGACCCGGCACCGCTTGACTTCGAAGGCCAGTTCTACCACCTCAAGCAGGCGGTTTCCAAGCCTGCGGCACTGCAGTCGCCCCGCCCCGTCACCATGAATGCCGCATTCGGCCCACCGGGGCGCGATTTCGCCGCGCAGTATTGCGACTACCTGTTCACGACTTTCACCGAGATCGAGGTCGGCCGTCAGCACATCGTCGACGTTCGGGCGCGCGGCGAGCGAGCCGGGCGCGCCATCGGCGTCTATACGGTCGCGCACGTCGTGTGCCGCGAGACGGAGAAGGAAGCACGCGAATACTACGACTACTATTCGCGCGATCACGCCGACGAGGCCGCGCTCGACTATCACATGAAGCAGAAGCAAGGCTTTTCGAAAAGCCACGAAGACGACGCGTATCGCCTGTATCGGCAACGCTTCGCGGCTGGCACCGGAAGCTATCCGCTAGTCGGAACGCCCGAACAGATTGTGGAGCAGATGGTCCGGATGCACGAAGCCGGATTCGGTGGCGCGGCGTTGACCTTCGTTAATTATGTCGAAGAGTTGCCGTTCTTCTGCGAACGTGTGGTGCCGCTGATGCGCGCGAGCGGTCTGCGTGTCGAATGAGGTCTGCCATGAATCCGGTTCCTCAACACAGTACGGCGATCGGTGGCCTGCCGTCGCCGCTGGCCACGGCCGCCGATTTTCGCCAAGGCATGCGTCGGCTCGCCGGCGCCGTGACCGTTATCGCTGCGCGGCCGGAGGACGGCTCGCCACGCGGTCTCGCAGCGACTGCCGTATGTTCGGTCACCACGGAGCCGGCGGCGCTGCTCGCTTGCGTCAATCAAACGAGTTCGCTCGGCAGCTTAATCGCCGTGGGCTTGCCGTTCACAGTCAACGTGCTGGGCGCGCATCACGAGGAACTGGCGCGCGCCTTCGGCGGCATGCTCGGTATGGACCAGCCATCGCGTTTCCAGCTCGGCGACTGGCGTGAAGCGCCCAACGGCGCGCCCATGCTGGCCGATGCGCTCGTCTCTTTCGCCTGTCATGTTTCGCGGACCGTCGAGTTTTCGAGCCACGTCATCGTGATCGGCGAGGTTGAACACGTCGCGGTGCACGAAGACGGCGCGCCGCTTGCCAACCTCATCTATCACAACGGCGCTTTTCGTCAGATAGGCGATTCCGCGCAGGCATAATCTGCACGGGCGCCACCTGGATTAAAGCCGCAGCTTGCGCGGCTTCGGCCGACAATGGCGTCCGGTGGGCTTTGGTGCGGTACACCGGGTGCCAGAAATGACCGCGACGCTCAACGCGGGCATAAGACCGATCGTCGATTGCGCGGACCGCTCCAGGAACGCCACGCAGCACATGGAGAGGCGCACCGCCTTGCCCCCGTAGGCGCCAGCGGAGGTGCCTGCACGCACAATGTACAATGCCCGCACACAACCGGAATTCATAATACATGCCTCGACCAGGACTCCATTGATGGCCGAAGACCATGCGAAAGTCGCCAAATTTCCGCGCCGTACAGCGCTCAGGCAGACCACGTTGAGCGAGACGGTCTATCAGCACATCCGTTCACGGCTGCAACGTGGCGAAGTGGGGCCGAACGACCGCGTCCTCGACTACGAGATCGCGGACGAGTTCGACTGCACGCGTATGCCGGTGCGTCAGGCATTGCTGCGCCTCGTCAGCGAAGGCTATCTTGTCGGCACGACGCGCGGCTTCGTCGTGCCCACGCTAACCACAGACGACGTTCACGAAATTTTCGAAGTCCGCCGTCTGCTTGAGCCGAGTGCGGCCTCGGGCGTGGCTGCGGTCCTGACAGACAAGCAGAACGCCGCGCTCAAGCGCGCTTACCAGAAGGCGCGCAAAGCCTATGACAAAACCGACGCGGCGACGATGATCGAAGCGAACGTCGAATTTCGCAATGTCTGGCTGGACGCCGTGCCGAATTCTCGATTGCAGGCGACGATCCGGCGCTTTGCCGATCATGCACAGCAGGTGCGGCTCGGCACGCTCAACAATCGCAGCACTCAGAAGATCGTCATCGACGGCATGCGCGAGTTGCTCGACGGCTTTTCTGCCCGCGATCCCAAAGTAATCAAAGCGACCATGCTCCGGTTCATCCTCAGTGCCGAGGAACAATACTTCGCCTTGCTCAACGGGCAGGATTGAACGCAGGCAGCATGCCGCGAGGCATTCGGTACGTCGCGGTTGCTCGGTCAAGCAGCGATACAGTGAACGCTGGTCGTCGCGGCCTGCGTTTTTCTGTCCGTGCTCGGAACGATGTAAATTCATCGCTGTCATCGGACCGCAATCCCGGCATACGACGTTGCACGGTGCCCACCGTTTCCCCGCATAGGCCCGTCGCTCGCGCAGCGCGACAAACGCAGACGGCGATGGGCATATCCGCGCCAAGCATTGCCATTGGCATCACGCCTCGACCAACGCCAGCACCCGGCATGGGCTGCCCGAGCCGCGGCGGATTTTCAACGGCGGCGTGATCAGCAAAGCACCCGTCGCGGGCAACTGGTCGAGATTGACCAGGCTCGCGAGACCGAACTTATTGTTGCCGTGCATGTTGGAATGGCACGGGAACGGTTGCGAAAACGCATATGCCTGTCCGGCATCGGTACCCACGCCTTCCGTACCCCAGCCGATCACATTGCGTTCGCGCGCGAGAAAGGGCGGCAGGTCCGGGTGACCGCCCGGAGTGTGGCCGCCGTCCTCCCTGATATTGAGGAAATCTTCTGGCTCCGTGCGCTGCGACCAGTCGGTGCGCATCAGCACCCAGCTACCCGGCGCCACGCGGCCGTGTTCGGCCTCCCACTGCTCGACGCGTTCGATCGTGAGCAGATAGTCGGGATTCTCGCGCGTCTCAGCTGACACGTCGATCACGCACGCAGGCGCAATCAGCTTTTGCACGTCGATCGTTTCCGTAGTGTTGTTCGGGAAGTCTTTGCCGGTGATCCAATGGATCGGTGCGTCAAAGTGCGTGCCGGTATGCTCGCCGCATGAGATGTTGTTCCAGTACCAGGCCGGGCCGCGCTCGTCGAAGTTCGAAATCTCATCGAGACGAAACGGCGCGCTCTGCCCGTATTGCGGCGGCAACGGAATGATCGGGGTGCGGCCGTGCAGGGTTTGGCTGAGATCGATCACACGAATGGCACCGCTTTGCAGCGCCTGGGCTAAAGCTTTGAGCATCAAGTTCTCCTTTGTGTCGTTATGATGCATCCGCGGTCAGCTGCTCGTCATGAGATGCCTGGCCACGTTCCGTCGACGTCGCGCTCGCGCCGCGGTCCAGCAGGTCCGTCAGGCGCTTGCCACTCTCGTCGGCGAGCGCCGCTTCTCGCAATTCGCGTACGCGCGCGGCTGCGGCCGTCTGACGACGCAAGGACGGCAGTGCGGCTTCGATCGCAGTGAAACTGTGCATGCCGCGCGCATGCGTATCGCCATAGCCTTTCACAAGACGCTGGCAGCGTGCGACTTCGACTGCGAGTTCGTAATCGCTCTCCGCGATGTCGGCAATCGTAGCGAGCCAACGGCGGCAGGCAGTCATCTCGCGCTCGAAGCGCAGTGAACCGCGGCGCAGCCCGCGCATGGACGCGACGAGATAAAGCTGCAAGAAGCCGCGCAACGATGAGGTTCGCACGATCCGGCCTTCCTTCGTCCAACGTTCCACGCGGTTCCTCGCCCAGCCTGGCTTCATCAGCCAACGTCCGATGCCAGCGGGCAGCGTATCGGCGATCTCGTCGACGCGCGGATGCAGGTATTCGTTGATATGCAGCAATTGATCCTGCTGGGCGTTGACCTCGCCGGCGACGCGCGCGAAGCGGCCGCTGCGGATCTTGAGATCGGCGACGCGCACCGTGTCTTCGTACGACATCCAGAGCGCCAGATAGCGAGCGGTCTCCGCGAGCAACTCCCAACACGGCGCACGCTCGCCGCCATCGACGCGCTGAATGTCTACGAGACGGTCGAGATACTCGGAACCGTACGCGACGTCCTGGTAATCTGCGAGACGCCGCACGCCAGCGAACAGGACCGACTGAACTTCGGATGGGAAGTCCTCGCGAATGCGGGCATCGAGTCTGGCGATGCGGGCATCGTCCGGCAGCGGTTTGACCGCGGGCCGTTTCGCTACCTGCACCGGTGCCCCCGCCCTGTTTTGGACCGCGGTGGAGAACCCCGCATCGAAGGCTTTCAGGCTTGGTTTGACGCCGACGCCGCCGCGCTCGATCGCCGCTTCAAAATCGGCGCGCTCGAACGGCAGCACGCCGGCGCCGGCAAGCGCGCCGAACAGGACCGCGCTCATCACGCTACCGGCGTTCTCGGCAATCTCGGCGAAATCGGCGGCGATGAAATGTTTGGACGCGCGCTTGCCCGTATCGACAAAGCGCTGCGACTCTACGCGCCCATCGCCCATCGCGGTCTTTTCCGTCATCGAATAGACGCGGTGCGTCGACGTGATCAGCGTCGTGCGATCGGAGGTCACGAAACCACGCTGCACCGCACGGCCTGCTTCCATCAGTTCGGAACACAGGACGACGTCGACATCACCCGCGACCGGCACGAGTGCGAGAATCGGTTGCGGCGCGTTAGGCCCCAGCTTGACCGGATAAAATTCGACGTAGTAGATCGTCGCGCCGGTACGCTGGGCGACGCCGGGCACCGACGTCGTCTGTGCATTGAAGCCGGCATGCTCGGCCAGATTGACGATCCAGTCGGCGAGCACACCGCCGCCCTCGCCTCCCATGGCGAGAATGGCAATGCTGAACGGTTTAACAATGTTATGCGACATATGCGACCTCCCGCGCCTTGACGCGGCGTTGCAGCGCGACGATCACGCGATCGGCGAGGCGCTTCGATAGACTCTCCCACCAGCCTGCATTGCTGACCAGTTCGGCCCGATAGAAGGACGGACAGAGGACGGCGGCATGCGATACCTCCCCGCACAGACCGCAGCCGACGCAACTGCTGAGCACCGTTGCGACAGGGTCCCGGCGCAATGGATCCGGGTTTTCGCGAATGGACAGCGACGGGCATCCGGACAGGCGAATGCATGAATGGTCGCCGGTACACGTGTCCGCATCGACACCAAAGCGTTCCTGCACCACGCGCTTGCGCTCGCCGATTAGTTGCTTCGTCAACGCCTTCACACGGCGCTGTTTGTTGAGCATGCATTCCGACTGCGCGATGATGACCTTCGGGCCTTTCTCTTTCGTGGTCAGCGCCTCGCGCAGCGTGTCGCGCATTTTACCGACGCTATAGGTGCGCGTAATCGTCTTGACCCATTTGACGCCCACGCCACGCACGGCCGTTTCTATCGCATTTCTGGTCGAACGGAGCTTGTTGTCGGCCTTCGACGACAGGATGTCCTGGCCGCCGGTTGCAGCCGAATAGCCGTTGTCGACGATGACCAGCACATTGTCGTTACGGTTGAACACCGCGTTGCCGACACCGCTCGTCAGGCCGTTGTGCCAGAAGCCGCCGTCTCCCATGAAACTGATTGTGCGGCGCTCGGTCTCCTTCGTATTGAACGCCGCCGAACCCGCCCAGCCGAGGCCGTACCCCATCGTCGTCGCACCGATATTGAACGGCGGCAGGATCGAAAACAGATGGCAGCCAATGTCGCAACTCACATGATGCGCGCCGAGTTCGCGCTCGACGAGCTTCATCGCGGTGAAGATTGGCCGTTCGGGACAGCCGGTGCAAAACGACGGCGGACGCGGATGGGCTTCCGGCGCCGCAGGCAAGTGTTCTACCACGGCCGCCACCGGTTCCGGCGCGCCAACTTGATCGGCAGGCTTCGCCACCACCGGCACCGGAACCGCACGCCTTGTCGCCACGGTCGCGCGAACGCCTTCGGGCAGCGCCGCTTCATCGGCAAGCTCGGGCACATAGCGGGTAAGGAATTTCAGCAAACCCTTGATGAGGACGTTCGACGTATAGTCGCCGGCTCGCGGCAGGAAGTCCTTGCCGTGCACGCGCGTCTGCAAATCGGCCTGGCGCAGGACTGTGTTCAGTGATTGCTCGATGAATTCGGGCTGGCCTTCTTCGATCATCAGCACTGCGCGCTTGCCGGTGCAGAACTCACGCACTTCTTCGTCGATCGTCGGGTACGCAACATTCAGTACATATATCGGCAGATCGCTGCGGCCATTGACATCGGCGAGAGCCAGCAGCGCAAGCGCGCGCATCAACGTGTTATAGATGCCGCCTTGCACGATGAGCCCGACGTCGTGCCTGCTGTCCTCGCCGAAGAATTCGTTGAGCTTGTGACGACGGATGAATTCGACCGCCGCGGGCCAGCGCTTTTCGACCTTCTCCTGCTCGTGTACGAAGCTTGCCGGCGGCAGCACGATACGGCTGACGTCACGCACCGGGTTCTCGATCGCGTCTTTCAACGTGAAAGTCGGCCGCACGTTCGGCCGGGTCGTGAAACGGCCATGGACGTGACAGGCTCGAATCCGCAATTGCAGCATCACAGGGGTGTTGCTCGCCTCCGACAACTCGAAGCCTTTTTCGACCGCGTCGACGATCGACGGTAGGTTCGGGCGCGGATCGAGCAACCACATCTGCGACTTCATCGCGAACGCATGCGAGCGCTCCTGCATGATGCTCGAACCCTCGCCGTAATCCTCGCCGACTATCACGAGCGCGCCACCCGTCACGCCTCCCGACGCGAGGTTCGCCAGCGCGTCAGACGCCACGTTGGTGCCGACAGTCGCCTTGAACGTCACGGCGCCGCGCAGCGGATAGTTGACGGAAGCAGCCAGCGTCGCGGCGGCAGTCGCCTCGCTCGCACTGCTTTCGAAATGCACGCCGAGTTCTTCGAGAATATCGTTGGCGTCGCACAATACATCCATCAAGTGCGAGATCGGCGCGCCCTGATAGCCGGCAACGTACGACACACCGGACTGCAACAGCGCCTTGGTGACGGCGAGGATGCCCTCGCCGCTGAACACCTCGCCTGCGGGTATGCGCAGCTTCTGCACTTCCTTCTTGAAGGACTTCTCTGCCATGGTTGACCTTTTTGTTTCAAATTCGACGGGCGAGGAGACGGTTCGCTTCGTCCAGTTCGAGGCTGACGGCATCTCCGGCTTGCGCCGCCGCATCGAGGCGTGCGATCACGACCGGGCCGGCGTCAGTGACGACGCTTGCCAGATACACCTCTGCGCCGGCTTGCGCCGCGATCCGATGGCGCACGACGGTCGCCTGGGCAACGTTGCCACGCGTGCTTACGCATTCATCCCATTGCGCCCCGCCGCACGACGGGCAGAAATAGCGGGCGGGGAACAACGTGGTCCCGCATTGCTTGCATCGGAAGACCTTGAGCGTCATTGCGCACGTCGCTTGGTGGCTTCGAGAACGACGGCATTCGCGCACATTCCGTAGCGGTACTCGACCATGCCGTAGCCACTGACGACCGCAAGGCGCGCATCGGCCACCTGCCGTTCGCCCGCTGTGCCGCACAGCTGTGTGATCGCTTCGACGAGACCATGCATGCCGCCCGCCGCGCCCGCCTGTCCCGCGGACAATTGCCCGCCCGATGTGTTGACTGGCAGTTGGCGCGCCGCGATGCGCGCACTCAGCGCGCGCAAATCGCCATTGGGCACGAAACCCAGATCCATCAACTGCACGAGTGCCATGACGGGGTAGTCGTCGTAAACCGAGACTACGTCCATGTCGTCGGGCGCGACGCCTGCCTGGCGCCACAGCGCGGGAGAAATCTCGGCGAGGGAAGTTTGTAAACCGTCGCCCATCTGATGATCGCCGTTATAGCGGCATTGCAATGCGCGTACGCCGACATTACACCCGTGCTTGACGAGGTCGGCGCGCGCCACGATCACCGCATTCGCGCCGCAGACCACCGGCACGCAATCGAAACGGCCAAGCGGTTCGGCGACAATCGGCGCGGCCAGATATTCGTCGATCGACAATGGCTTGCGGTACGCCGCGTGCGGGTTCAGCGCCGCCCATTCGCGCTGCGCGACGCAGAGCGCGCCGTAGTCGGCGCGCGACAGATCGTAACGCTCTGCGTGACGCTGTGTCAGCATTGCAAACAGGCTATTCGGGCCGCCGTTTTCGAGCGGCCGTAAATACGTGTGCGTGGTCAGGTTGTAATGCTCGACCAGATGCTTGAAATCAGCCGGCTCGAAGCGGTCACCGGACACGAGCGCTATGACGTTGGCGTCGCCGCATTGAATCGCGCGGATCGCATGTTGCAGCAGATTGATCGCGCTGGCGCCGCCGTGGCAGTCGTCGGTACACCAGCGCAGCGACAGGCCGAGACGCCAGGCCAGATCGATCGCATGGTCCGGCGCGAGCGTGAACGACGCCACGCCCAGACCATCGATATCTTTCGCGCTAAAGCCGGATCGCTCCAGCGCCGCGCCGAACGCCTGCGCAAGCAGGTCGCCGGTCGATCCGGACGGAGCCTGGCGCTGATATGGCACTTCCACGCCGGCGGTCAGCAATACGTCGTCGAAATCTGCGGTTCGCATGATCTTTCCCCGTCGTGCCTGATCAATGCTCGCGGCGACGCCTGGTCTCGTGCGTGAACAGCAGCGAGATTGCCGTGAGCAAGCCCATTGCGATCAGTAGCAGCGCGACGGGCCAGGCGGCGTGATATTTCGCGAGGAGGGCGGTAGCGAGCAGCGGTGACAGTCCGCCCGCGAATACCGATGCGATCTCGTGACCGAGTGCCATGCCCGAATAGCGCACTTCGGTGCTGAACAGTTCGCCCATCAGGCTTGGCTGCGTGCCGATCATTGCCCCGTGACATATCGGGTTGCCGAGCAGGAACGCGAGCCAGATCAGCGTCGGCACCTTGGTATCGAGCAGCCAGAAGAATGGGAATGCTACGACGACGAGACCGAGGGCGCCGATCATATAGACGGGTTTGCGGCCAATCTTGTCGGACAGACGCCCCCAAAACAACATGGCGAACAGTTCGATGGTCATTGACACCATCACGCCCGCGAGCATGATCTGGTTCGGTACCTCGATGAACTTGCCGTACACAAGCGCGAAGGCGAGGAAGATATATGAACCGCCATTCTCCGCGACGCGCAGGCCCATCGCCATCAGGATTTCCTTCGGATACTTCCGGATGACTTCGAGCACCGGCATGCGGGCGGTTTTAGCCGCCGCGCCGCTCTTCGCGAACTCCCGGCTCTCCGGCAGTTTCGAGCGAACGTAGACGCCCACGCCGAAGATCAGGATCGACAAGAGGAACGGCACGCGCCAGCCCCAGCTCATGAATGCGTCGTGCGGCAGCAACTGTACAATCAAAAACACCATCGCCGACAGCACGAAGCCGCCGCCGACACCGATTTGGCTCCACGACGCGTAATAGCCGCGCTTTTCCGGCGGCGCCGATTCGCTGATCATCAACACGCCGCCGCCCCACTCGCCGCCGGACGCAATACCTTGCAGCACGCGCAGCACCACGAGCAGCGCCGGTGCCCACAGTCCGACGTGCGCATACGTCGGCAGCAAGCCGATCAGGAACGTTGCGCCGCCCATGATCGAAAGCGTCCAGACGAGGGCGCCCTTGCGACCGTACTTATCACCGATGTGGCCAAACAGCACGCCGCCGAAGGGCCGCGCCGCGAAGCCGACCGCGAAGCCCGCGAAGGCGGCAAGCGTGCCCAGCAAGGGGTCGGTGCCCTTAGGGAAGAACAGCTCCCCGAAAACGAGCGCTGCGGCTGTGCTGTACAGAAAAAAGTCATACCACTCGAGCGCGTTGCCAGCCACTGAAGCGAAGACGATACGCCGCAACGATTTCTCGTCGATGGCATCGGCCACGGCGGATGCGTCGTGCTGCGCGCCCGTGGCGTCGAATATCTGCGTGCTTGCCATACTGTCTCCTACCGTGCACCGGTCGGTGCACAAAATGTGGCAGTTGCGATGTCTGATCGCTTCGCACACAGGCTGTCTTTCTACGATTTTGGCGCCGCGCAGCGTCGCGGGGTGATGATTACACTACGAGCGATGGAGCCGGTATCCGGAGGACGCCAGATCCCAAGTCGTCGCGGTGACACCTGTTTCCCGCAGTTTGTACTTCTGAATCTTGCCGTTTTCGGTTTTAGGCAGGTCTTGTGCAAAGTCGAGATAACGCGGCACCGCGAAATACGGCAAACGCGGCTCGCAATACCGGATCAATTCGAGCGGCTCGATCGGCTGGCCGTCTCGCAGGACGATCGCGGCCATGACTTCGTCTTCGGCCAGCGACGATTTCACGCCGAAGACAGCGACGGTCTCCACGGCCGGATGGCTCAGGATGACCTGCTCGACTTCATACGACGAGATGTTCTCTCCGCGCCGCCGGATCGCATCCTTGAGACGATCGACGAAGCGGTAGTAACCATCCGCCTCGCGGACAACGCGGTCGCCCGTGTGAAACCAGAGATTGCGCCAAGCCTCGACGGTCTTGTCAGCCATGCCGAAATAGCCGCTCGCGAAGGCGAAAGGCATGTCCGCGCGCAGGATCAGTTCGCCCGCGTCTCCGTCCGCTACGGGCTGATCGTTTCCATCGACGACGCGCGCGTCGAATCCGGCGGCGAGCTTGCCCATGAAGCCTGGTCGCCGCTCGTCGATACCGCCGCCGATCACGAAGTTGGTTTCGGTCGACCCATAGCCGTCAAGTAATTCAATCCCACAGCGTGCCGTGAAATCGTGCTGGAAATGACCCGGAACAGCTGGAGCGAGCGCAACCCGCACGCTGTGCTCGCGCTCGTTCGCCGCAGCGGGCCTGCCTAGCAGGATCGGCACCATTGCGCCGAGCACGTAGGTAACGGTAGCACGCGTGGCAACCAGTGCGTTGAAGAAGCCGCTTGCCGAGAAGCGGCGGTCGACGACGAGTTCGGCATCACATGTGAGTGCCTGGAAGAAGCTGTTCAGCGCATTCGTGTGGAACAGCGGCAGACACGTGTACAGGACGTCGCCGGCTATCACGCCGAGGTTGCCCGCGGTGTACACGCCCCACCAATAGAATTGCGCGTGCGGGCAGATCACGCCTTTGGACAGGCCTGACGTGCCGGATGTGTAGAGAACCGCGAACGGGTCACCGTCGGCAAGCTGCGCGGCATCGATGGCCTCGCCCGGCGGCGGCAACGAGATCGTCGCAACGGTTGCGGGCATCGCGGCTTCGCCGTAGTCGCCGATCAGCCAGATCTGCTTCAAAGCGAGGTCGCCGGCTTCCAGCGAATAAACGGCATCGATAAGATGCGCTTCGGCGACGAGCAGCCGCGCGCCGGAGTTACTTAAAATGTGCTTGAGTTGCAGTCCGCGAGAGGCCGTATTGATCGGCACTACGACTGCGCCGAGCCAGCCGCAGCCGAGCACGATCTCCATGAATTCGATGCGATTCGTGCACAGCAGCGCGACGCGGTCGCCGCGTTTCACACCATACTGCGCCAGTGCGCCGGCTCGCCGGGCAGCACGGGCGACGGCGTCAGTGCCGGTCCAGGTTGTGGTGCGGTCCGAGAAGAGCGGCGCCGCGCCGTTACCGGCGGCACGCCCGGCGAGCAAGACCGGCAACGTGAGACCGCCTGCCGGGTGCTGCGTTGCTACGGTGCTAAATGCCGCCGATGTGTCCACGCATCCCATGCTCTCTTCTCCTGTCGTCTCCTGAATACTGTTGGATGGAGTCTAGGGTGGGATAATATATCTGTCAAATTCATCAATTTTATCGGGCGAATAAATATGACTGATTTCAACAAGGTCGATTTGAACCTGCTGCGAGTGTTTCAGGCGATCCTCGAAGAGCGCAGCCTGACGCGCGCCGGGTTGCGACTGGACCTGTCGCAACCGGCAATCAGTTATGCGTTGGGTCGACTGCGCGTACTCTTCGACGATCCGCTGTTCGTACGGGCTACCGAGGGCATGCTGCCCACGCCCACCGCCGAGCAGTTGGCATTGCCACTGAACCGTGCAATCGCATCGATTCGGGAGGCGTTGAGACATGGCGAGCAGTTCGACCCGGCCACCAGTTCGCGCGAATTTCGTTTATCGATGTCGGACATCGGCGAGCAGGTTTTCCTGCCACCGGTTTGTGCGAGGCTGCAACCGGTCGCGCCGTTGGTGCGACTGGAGGCGGAACAGGTGCCGGTCGCGGAGGTGGAGGAGAATCTGCGCCTCGGGCAGCTGGATTTCGCGATCGGCAATTTGCCTGCGTTGAAGCCGCTCACGAACCACATGTTGCTGTTCCACGAGGACTACGTATGCATGACGCGCAAGCGGCCGGGCTTGCCGGCGCGTCGATTGTCACGCGAGAAGTTTCTGGAGATGGCGCATATCTCCGTGTCATCGAGCGAGAGCAGCCACCGTTCCATTGACGATTCACTGCGGGCGGAGGGCATGCACCGGCGTATTGCATTGCGCGTGCCTCATTTCACGGTCGTCCCACAGATCCTGAATCGCACAGACTGGATGGTGGCGCTGCCGCGACGCGTGGCGCGCCTCTTTAACCAGGGAGAGGAGTTCGCGATCTATCCGATGCCGGTCGAAGTTCCAGAAGTCGAGGTCACCGTGCACTGGCATCAGATGTTCCACAATGACGAAGGAAACCGGTGGTTCAGGGAACTGGTGATCGAGACGTTGCGCGAGCAGTGATTGCAAAAATCCCGGGCGGTTTCAGGCGTCTTTGGGCCTCGCTTGACTTCGCCGAAAGTGCAGGATCCACGCGCCAGAGTACTTCGATCCTACAATGCTCGTTACGGCAATCGTCCTTTTAGTGCATGTATGGACCCGACGGCTTTTGCAACTTCTTGTTCGTGACGTCGCAACTTCTGCGTGCATCTGTCCGGCCTGCCCGATCAGTAGTTGCCGAAGCACGCCCGCAGCCTCAATGAGATCCGCGCACCCGGTCTTCCGTCGGCGCGCGCTGCTCGAAGAAATCGCGGTCACGCCGAGCGGCAACGTTGAACCGGTATTTCAGGAAGTCGAGTTGATTGAGCGGCCTGATACTCGACGTCCGCGCGGGACGCGTCCACGCGTTCGGCCTGGACCATCCGGAGGCCTCTTCCCGCTTGCGCATGGCCATGGCGTGCTCCCGGGTGGTTGGTTCAGGGCAGCGCCAAGGGGGAAGCGTCTGAATCGACTCGATCTCTCAAACGGGATGCAGCTTGCGCCGCTCACCAATGTCACCGACGATTCCCGGACCATGCTATGTGCCGGGCTCGTCACGCGGCGTTCAGTGACGTCGCATGCGGGCACCAGTGATCTTCCGGTCAACGGGGCGCGGCTTTGTCAACTTGTCGAGACTAATGCGGAAAGACGGCAGGAAAGAGCATCCCTCAGAAAGCGTAGGACGGATTTCGGGTGACTTCGGTGATTTCGCACCACGCAACGAATCGCGCCGCGAGTTGTTTGCGATACAGTGAAGCGCGCAGCAGATGCCGCTTGAGCGCGAAATGTTGCCGGATCGGCCCGAAGCACGATAGAAATTTCTGTGTGCGTTTCGGGTCGCGAAAGCCGCGCATGCGACGCTCGCGTTCGCGCGTCGGTTGGTGACTGTTCTCTGCGCGGTTGTTCAGTCTGGCTGCAGCTTTGACGAACACGTGCTTCACGTTCGCAAGTTCCGGGATCTCGACTTTTGCCGCCGGATAGCGACAAAGCCTTCTTGACAACACCTACTTCTTGCTCAACACGCTGCCGGATTCCTGCATCTACGCCAAGGAAATTTGCGAAGAGATGGGTATTCCGGCCATGATCGTTTCGTCCTTCCTTGAGGGCGAAAGCAGAGACGCCGGCACTTTCTTCGCTTCGATGGCGCGCGAGATCCAGACATATGGCAACCCGGTCAAGCCTCCGTGTGTGCTTCTTAGTTCCGGCGAGGTTACGACGCTGATCGATGACAACAGCGTGATCAAGGGTCACGGCGGTCCGGGCCAGGAAATGGCCGTGAGTTTCGCCATCACGGCTGCCAAGACAAAGGGCGCCTGCCTGTTATCAATCGATAGCGAAGGCACCGACGGCACAGCAAACGTCGCTGGCGGCATCACCGATTCCACCAGTTTCAAGGCCGCGGCCGACAAAGGGATCAGTCTGTATCAGGCGCTGCGTGAGCACAGTTGCTTCGAGGCACTCGATTCGATTAGTGCTGCTGTCTTTACTGGTAACACAGGCACCAACCTGTGTGACCTGAACATACTTTACATTCCTGAACCGAAGGGGGGTGAGTAACATGGAAGACAGGATCGTATCCGTCCGGGCACAGCAGATCATCGACTGCAAATGCCGCCCCGCTGTCGAAGTCGAGATACGCACCGAAAGCGGTGCGATCGGTCTGGGCGCCGCGCCCACTGGCACATCGGTGGGCATGCACGAGTCATTTGTCCTGCGGGACAACGACCCGTCGACCTACAAGGGGCTAAGCGTGCATCAAGCCGTCAACAATGCGGTGAACGTCATTGGTCCGGCGCTCATCGGCATGAACGTGTTTGACCAGCGAGCCATCGACGAAAAAATGATTGCCCTTGATGGCACGCCAGACAAGAGGCGTCTGGGGGGCAATGCAATCTATTCAATGTCCATCGCGGCTTTCCGCGCTGCGGCGGCCGCGCTCTCGATCCCTCTTTACAACCACATCGCAGGTGGCGACATCCGAACCGTGCCGGTCCCCTGCTTCAACGTGGTCAACGGAGGGCGATACGACGGGCTGACACAGACATTCAATGAGTTCCTGATTGTTCCCTACGGCACCGATAGTGTCGATTCTTCCATCGAGATGGCGGTAGCCGTGTTCCAGAAGCTCGATGACGTGCTTACGAATTACCTGAGACATAAGCCGCAGGTTGCCAGTTCCTACGGCTATGCTGTGTCATCAGAAGACCCCGAAACGATCCTGGCACTGATGCAGAAGGCCGTTGACGAGTGCGGCTATACAGGTCGAATCGCTTTCGCGCTCGATTGCGCCTCACGCGAGATGTACAACAAAAAAACCCATACCTACTTGCTGAAAGGCAAATGGGTATCGACTGACGAGCTGATCGCTTATGCCAAGTTCCTGACGGAAACGTTCCCCCTTGTTTTTATCGAGGATCTGCTCGACGAGAACGATTGGAGCGGCTACGTCAAAGCGGTTCGCGAACTCGACCGCACCATCGTTCTCGGCGACGACCTGACCGTGACCAACCTGGCCTTGCTTCAGAAAGCGCACGAACTCCGCGCCGTGGGTGGTTTTTTACTCAAACCCAATCAGGTGGGTAGGAGTGACGCAATTTCTACCTCGCGACCTTTCGTGTCGACGCCTGTTGCGCCGACTGCAAACCAAGAGCGATCAGGAGGAGAATCTCGACGCACAACGCCGGGATCGTACATCGCCGAGGAAATTTCGATAGGCTTTACGTTTCTCTCTTGTCATGCCTCCAGGGTACCAGGTTTGACCGGAAGTTCCTAACACCGTCTAGCTGCTGATTGACGCGCCCGCACCCTCGCGAGCGCATCGACTTGCAGGTAGCAAATGAACTCGATCAGAATCGCACGCGTATGCCCGCGGTGACGGCCACCTGTTCATTCGAGCTCGACATCGATAGCCCATTGATCACCGCGTGGATGCCACTGTCGCCAGTGTCGCTGACATGCTGGTACACACCTTGAAGATAAACGTCAGTGCGTTTGGACAGCGCATAGTCCGTCTGCAGCGTAAGCTGGTTCCACTTCGGCGCTACGCCGTCGATGCGACTGTCGGTAAAGGTATAAGCCGCGGAAACCGAGACCGCCGGAGTCAAGTTGTAGCGTCCATTCAGTTCATAGTTGCTAAAGCGCGCACTATTATTGACAAAGGAAAGTCCATTCGACGTGCCGGACGCTGAGGCTCCGATTCCGGTCAGATTACCAATGATCGATTGTGTGAACACCAGACCCACCGTTGCGTTGGCAAACGTGTAGTTCGCTCCCGCTCCCCACGTGCGCTGCACACCCGATGTAAAGGTCACATCGTTAGTCACCGCTCCGCCCGAATTCAGGTCCGTCCCGCTGTTGTTCAGCTGTAAATAGCCAGCAGCAAAATTGAATGGACCATAGTTGTACGAAGCACCCATGCTGTACGCCCGGTTTGTCGCGAAGTTGCCCGCGCTATTCGAGAAACCATACAGGCCGCCGAATTTGAGGCCGCCATAGTTCACGCTTGCGTACTTGATCGAATTATTGATGCGGAAAGAATTGTCGAGGTTGTCGTTATCAAACGGATGAGCAGCTTGTGTTCCCCCGTATCCCGTACCCGTGAGCGAAAGAGGTGCAAGATAGTCGACCACTGAATCGTACTGACGGCCCAGCGTGACAGCGCCATATTGCTCGCTTGACAGACCAACGAACGCCTGTCGTCCAAATTCGAGGCCATTCTGACCTAGTTTTCCATTGGCGATATTGAAACCGTTTTCAAGCACGAAGACAGCTCTAAGACCTCCGCCCAGGTCTTCGCTTCCGCGCAGACCGAATCGACTGCCATTGACCGATCCGCTCGTCTCCTGAAAGTTGCTGCTACCGCCCTGGTTATTCGTGTACGTCAGGCCGGCGTCGATAAGGCCGTATAGTGTCACGCTGCTTTGCGCGTGAGCAGTGGTTGCGAGAGCAAATGCGCTCGATGCTCCGAGCACCATAAGAGTTCTATTCATCAAAATCTCCTTCAAAGAAAATTTTCCGCGCATGGAGAATGTCATTCCGACGGAGCCGATACGCGGCAAGGCTACGGGCTTACGGCACTGCACCCGTTAAGCAGCGATTAGAACCGAATGGAGAACGCGCAATGTGGGGCGTTGGCAACGCCTGCGTTTACCGCCTGTTTCGCAAGCCGATGCCTGTAACCATGGCTACCCAGTTGACTGTTCATTCATGCCAGCCGGAAGTCCTTGCAATACGGGCTGACGTCATGCAGCGATGCGAAAAACCCCGCTCAGCCGTCAACGAGTTCGTCACGCGTGGAAACTTAAAATAAGGTCCGGGAAAGGACTGTCGGCTACTAGGAGCCATGCGCGATGAGCCGTTGATCCGAAATAATCAAATGGATGCACTGTGACCCCGTCGACGATGTCTGCAATGAATCAGGCGCATCGTATGCGATGCGCAAGCGCTTCCCTCGACGCGCGCAAAAGCCGGTCTCGTCCGGAATGGGGTTGGGCGAGCCCTTGAAAGTCGCTCGAACGGTCGCTTGGCAAATTACGGATAGTTGGAGAAGCGCGATTCAGGCAATGCGGTTGGCGCGACCGAATAGCCTGGAATACTTGCACGGAACTGTTGCTGCAATCCATTATCAATGTGGCTCAAACCATTGAGTTGCAGTTGCATCAGGACGCGCGTGCCTGTAGTGGGTGTCGTTGTCGAACTGATGTTCGTGTACTTTTGAAGGGCAAGGCTAACGCCCCAACAGTCAGCTTGGTATTGCAGGCCAATCAACCCCGCGAGCACCCGATGACTGACGATATCGTAGTCGATCTGGCCGACACCAGACAGGCGCCGCGTCATTGGCCACTGCCCCGAGAGCAAAACCTGATTCTCCGTCTCGTTGTCGAGTGTCGCGTTGGCTCTCGCGTACAGGTACGCCGCGTTGAGGATCTTGCCATCGGCGCGCTTCCACCCAACGCCTATCGTCGCTTGCGTGAACTCCTCGCTGGACTGGTTGTATTCGATCCCTTGCTGAACCGACACGGCGCCGATGTTCAGCGAGTCGCCAGCGATAAGATTCGACGGGCCAACCGTCGGCGGCGAATCGCCTGTCATAGTCACCTGCGTGGTCCGGAAGTAGTATTCCTGCGCGAGTACAAAGCGTGCCAACTCATTACCGTTCGCGGCATCGACGAAGCGCGTGGTGAGTCCCGCCGTAATGCGGTTCATATCCGATACGCGGTCGCCGCCGACAAAGCGATTGCTTGTGAAAACCTCAGCGAGGCCGAAGTCGAGTGGCGCGGTGTCGAAGGTCGGTGCGTAATTCTGGTTTCGGTACGGTGTGTAAACGTAATAGAGCCGAGGTTCCAGCGTCTGGATCAGACCGACACCGAAGAGATTCACATTGCGCTCGAACGTCATACCGGAATCGAACGATAGCGTCGGCACGTTGAAGCTGAACGTCTTCGGTTGGCCCGACGGCGCATCCGCGCCGATCGAGCTCAGGTCGTACGAAGCAACATGCCACTGCAGTTTGGGTATCGCATACCAGCCGGGCTGCCCGAACGCATAGGTGACATAGGGGTCGAACAGAAGCCGCCCGCCTTGCGTCGAATTTGCAACCGGGATCGTTAAGCGCGTTGCGTTCCATGTCGCGCCGAAGTCGAAGCCATCGACATCGTAGCGCGCGTACTTGACGTTCACTTCCGGCTCCCGGTTATACGGCGGAGTCGTATCGGAGAACGACTGCCAGTACTGCACGCGCGTCAGCACGGACCAAGGTCCGTTGTTGAAAGCAACGCCCGCTTCCTGCTGGAACAGGCTTTGGCTGCCGACCACCACCGAGCTCGAATTCGCGAGGTCCGTCGTCACATTCGCATCTGAAACGCGATGGTAGTTCACGTAGGCAGAGAAACCTGCACCCAGTGTCTGTTGATGCTGAAAGGAAATCGAGTAACGGTCGGTATTCGTCAATGCATCGTGCGGAAGGTAGGCAAATGACAGCGACCCCGAATACAACGGCGTCAGATAACGATATTCGGTCGTCAACATCACGCCGCGTTTCGACATCAGCCGTGGTGTGAGTGTCAAGTCATAGTTCGGCGCGAGATTGAAGTAGACGGGCACCGCGACATCGTAGCCATTCGTCGAGCTAACCGAGAACGTAGGCGGCAGAATGCCGCTTCGACGTGTTCCGTCGAGGGGAAAAGGCAACCACGGCGACGCGAAGATCGGTACGCCGAGGAAAAACAGAACGCCGTTATGCGCGACGCCGTTGTTTTGCGCATTGTCGAGCTCGAGCCGCGACGCATGTACATACCACGTTGGATCGTCGACACACTGGCACGTAGTATACGTGCCGTCGTAAAGCGTTTCTTGCTGATCGTCGTGCAGCTCAACGAGGGAACCGCTGCCCCTGCCGTCGCTCAGGATGAAATGGTATCGCGGCGTCGTCATCATGCCTTCGTTCGCATCCACGCGGAGATGCGCGGAGGGTCCGACAAACTGATTTCCGTCGCGAGTCAGCACCACGTGGCCGAATGCATCCGCGACGTCCCGGTCTACGTCGTAATGGATCGCGTCAGCCTGTACGATAGAAGTGGCACGACGCAACTCAGCACTTCCCTGCAGTGACAGATCCGCATCGTATGTGCCCGTGACTTCGCTACCGAGACCGAAAGTCGCGGCCGAAACGTCTGGCACGGGCGGGTGTTCGTCAAGCTGCGGCGCGAGCAACAGGCTCCATGGGTCGTTCGTCTGTTCCGGCTGCGCGGCTACGCTGCTGGATTGCGCATACACGTGACTCATGCATACAGGCAGCAGGAACAGGACATCGAGCGACCTTCTGAGGATCCACGAGCGCACGCGACGCACGACTGGCGCACGCTGGACCAGCGACACGACGCAGCAAAGGGGCGCGAGCACGGAATCGACTGCCCATCCGGATATGGAGCGCACAGCCATCCGCGTTTCTAGAAGGACGTTCCGATCTGAAACTGGAACTTCTGATACTGGTCGCCGGCATGCCGGACAATCGGAAGCGCATAGTTGAGCTTGAGCGGGCCAATCGGCGATATCCACTCAAAACCCACTCCATAGCTGTAGCGCAAGCCATTCGCGCCCACACTGCTGCCCTCGTTGCCCCAGACATTGCCGCCGTCAACGAACGCAAATACGCGCAACGTACGGTCATATCCCGTACCGGGCAGCGGGAACGTCGTTTCGATATTGCCGACGAGCATCCTCGATCCGCCGATCGGATCACCGGTCGTCACGTCGCGAGGCCCGAGCGAGCCTGGTTCATAGCCTCTGACTGAACCGATCCCGCCGGCATAGTAGTTCTTGAAGATCGGGTACGGCTTGCCGTCCAGTCCGTTTCCATAGCCACCCTGAAAATTGAGGCCAAGGACAAACCCACGTGCAAACGAGTAATAGTATTGGGCCTGAACGTCCCCCTTGTAGTATGTCGTCGTGGCTATCGGCGTACCGTACTCGGCGTTGGCCTGCATATAGTAGCCGCGGCTTGGCACAAGCGCGCTATCCCGGTTGTCGCGCGACCAGCCGACGCTCACCGGCACATTGTTCGACACGCGACCAAACTGATTGACGTAGTCAATGTAGCTTTGCGGCGTGGTTGAATCGACGTCGAGGCGGTTTTGCTCCAGCCCGAGGCCGAAATAAACCATGTCGGATTCGGAGAAAGGAATACCGAATTTGGTGTCCGCACCAAATGTAATGACGCGAAAACTCGTGTCCGTGGTCGATGAGTAGTACAGCGGATAAGCGGTCCGGTAGTAGGCGTCGGTGATGCGTTTGATGCCGTCGATCGTAAAGTAAGGGTCGGTCTGGGAAACGGAAAGCGCTCGCGCGGTCGAGGACGTGTTCACATTCAGCGCCAGGCTGGTGCCGGAACCAAACACATTGTCCTGAGACACACCCGCAGAAATGATCGGTCCCTCACCCGAACCGTAGCCCAATCCCAGCGTCAAACTGCCCGTTGGCTTTTCCGTGACTTTTACAACGATGTCGGCCTGGTCGGGTGTCCCTTCAACCGGCACGGTCGTCACTTCGACGTCGGTGAAATAGCCAAGCCGGTTGATCCTGTCTTTCGAAAGCACAAGGCGGGACGAGTCGAACCAGGCATCCTCCATCTGACGCATCTCGCGCCGCACGACTTCGTCGCGTGTACGGGTGTTACCTTCAATGGTGACATGGCGAATATAGACGCGACGGCTCGGATCGACCTTCAGTGTCAAGTCGACCCGGTGATGCTCCTGATCGATTTGCGGGACGGCATTGACCATCGCGAACGCATAACCATAATCCCCCAGCTTTTGAACTATGGCTTTCGTTGTCGCCTGAAGTTTTTGTGCGGAAAAGAGTTCGCCTGCCTTGATGGTGACAAGTTTTTCCAGTTCCGCTTTTCGATCCAGCAGATTGCCATCGAGCCGGATGCTGGAAACGGTGTATGGTTGACCCTCATGCACGGAGACAGTGAGGTACATCTCCTTCCTGTCGGGCGTGAGCTGAACCTGTGTCGACTCGATGGTGAATTCGAGGTACCCGCGGTCAAGATAGAAGTTGCGGATATTGTCGAGGTCGCCGGCCAGCTTGTCCTTCGTGTAGAGGTCGCTCTTCGTGTACCACGAGAACCAGTTCGGCGCCGATTCCTGCATCTCATCGTTCAACGTCCGATCGTCAAATACGTGATTGCCGACGAAGTTGATCTGGCGAATTTTTGCACTCGGACCTTCGACAACCGAGAACAATACACCAACCCGATTTCGGTCGAGAGGCGAAATCGTAGTCGTCACGTCGGCTGCATAGTAACCGCGTGTCAGGTATTGACGTTTCAGTTCCTGCTCGGCATTATCGATCAACGCCTTGTCGTAATACGCGCCAGCGAACAGCTTGACGCTCTTGAGCGCCTTGATCAGATTGTCTTTGTCGAACTCATGTATGCCGGCAAAATCAATCGTAGCGATAGCTGGCCGCTCCGCCACCTGCACGACGACCACGTCCCCGTCAGCGGAAACCTTCACGTCCGCAAAGAATCCCGTTGCGTAGAGTTGACGGACGATAGCCGAAGCTGATTCATCCGTGAATCTGTCGCCGCGCTTGATGGGTATATAGGAGTAGACCGTACTCGATTCGATGTGCTGCAGTCCGTCGACGCGAATATCGCGGACGACGAATGGCGTTGCCGCATGCGAAAGAGGCATGGTCAGAACATTCACCATGATGGGAGTCCAACTCTTCAACGCGAGCCTAAGCGCCCGCCTCCCGATCGTCATCAGCGGCTCTCCCGAGACACGTCGCTCTGTGCAACGCTGCCGCCTCGCTCCCACGATGCGAGTTCGGACGCCGGGTTAGCGGCGTAACCCACCGTTTGACGAACCTTTGCGTAGCCAGTAAAGACGGGTGGTTGCGTCATCGCGCGAGGTGCGTACCCGCCTTGAGGTTGCAATTCATTCATATGCCATTCGAACCCTGACGAATTACCGTGGTCGCACAGGGCGACATGCACGCACACGTTCTCCGATCCGCGCTCTTCGTTGGCCCTCCGCCTTTTAGCAATGGAGATATATGCAGCTGCTCGAATCATTGCAGCGTAGAAACCGGGAAAGACGACTCTCATCATCATGTGCTCCTGCCACTTGATCGAAGATGAGAGTCAAGATATACGGTGCGAACACTCTGCGAGTTACCAGTTGCTTACCCCGCTTTACTCACACGCCTGCGATGCGTGAACAGACCAAGTTCAAGGCCACGTGACCAATCATTGCACGTTGGTCGAGCGTGTCATTTCACACGGAAAGGATCCGAAAGATTACAACGCGGTTGGGGCGGCTCGACTGTGCGAGCAGCGTAGACGCCCATAGCGACTATCTGAAAGTCGCAATGGGAATACCATCAGTTGATCATGGAGCCGGGCACGACACTGGGCGGTTTTACTATTAACGCCTTGCAAAGCCCTTCGACACTCTCCGTCGGAAACGAATAGGCTATCCATCCCGCTCCCTGATGCCGCAGGAGAAGGACGGGTCCCAGTAGCGGCGAATATTCGACATACCAGCATGGGTCCATCTCGAGAGGATAGTTTGACGATTTGACGGGTTCCCGAGGCTGCTGAGGATCGAGACGGCCGCGCAAGGCAATTGACTGCTGAATCAGCTCGTCCACGGCGGATGTTTGTAGCAGACAAGATCTATCTGCAATGGTGAAACGGAGCACCGGTACATCAGCATAGTCGAAAAGGTCCAATGTCATCGATTCGTACACGCTATTTCCCTTATTCAATAAATCTACTTAATACTCTATATTGCATTAGCTATTCGACCTAACACGGACAACGCATGTAGATGCAGTTCGTCGCAACGAAAAGCGGACGATGGGCATGCCACACACACGCAGTCTAGGTCATGGGCGGAATGAATCTAATTCGAGTTCGTTTCTTTGTGTTACGCAACGGGCCCTGCCTAAGCACAAATGAGCGGCAATATGACACCCGCGACGCCCCTCCAACTGTAAGCGGCTGGGGTGCAATAGCTGCTCTGCGTGCCGGGCGTCGCCGCCCTGCGTGGGCGCCGCAAAACTGGCCTCAGCGCAACGCTCGACGCGTCCCTCAGGCATTCCCCACTGCCAGGTTCGCTCATGTCACTGGTGCTGGCCGAGCCCCTGCGCGCGCGTATCGTGGCGGCCGCGAAACCGGCGCTCAAATGCGGAAGTTTTGCGCTCACTGCATGGGAAACTTTAGCCATCCTTCACACGCCTCCACACAATTTCCTTAATTTCACCATCATTGCTGCGCCCTTCCTCCCTATCATCGACTCATCATCGAGGCATCGGCTCCGCGGCGCGCGCGACGTCCGGGGATTCTCGATGCAAGCGCCGCAAACAGCGCGTCCGTCGATTTCAGTTGAGGGGAAACAGGTTCATGACTATCAGTCTTCTTGTCGTTGAGCCGGACCAAACGGTCCGGGACCAATTGCGCGCTCAGCTTCAAATGAGCCAGATCGCGATGTCGGTGCTGTATAGCGCGGCGCAATTGATGAACCGCCTGGAGCTCGAATGCCCGTCGGCGATTCTCATACGCGCCGAAGCACCGATGCAGGGCGAACGCGACGCGCTGCGGCGCTTGCGACAAGCCGGCTACGAGATGCCGGTTTTTGTGCTGAGCAAATCAGACGAAGTGGTCGATAAAATTGTTCTGTTCGAACTGGGCGCAGACGATTACATCGTCGACCCGGTCGACCTTCATGAACTGACCGCCCGGATCAGGCGTGCCGTGCAACGCGCCAACCGAACGCTGTGCGACGCCCCCGAGATGCGCGAGAAAATATCGTTCGGCGACTACGAAATAGACTTCGCGACACGGCGTCTGATCAGGAACGGCGCTGAAATCGCGCTGCGCTCCAGCGAGTTCGCGTTGCTCAAGCTTTTCGCGAGCAACCCGATGCGCCTGCTGACGCGCCCGATGGTCAATAGTCAGCTGGGAAGATCCGAGAGCCAGAACAACAGCCTCGACGTTGCGGTCTGCCGCCTGCGTACTCTGATCGAGGACAACCCGTCGAGCCCGAAGTTTATCCAGACATTGCGCGGACGCGGCTTCATGTTCGTGCCGTCGCCGAAGCAGGACGAAGAACGCCCGGTAATCGTCCGCGACCGCGACAGCCGGGGTTGTGCCGCGTCCGCACTCCATCTCCTGCAAACAGCTGGCCTCGCATGAAATCGAAAACGCGGCTGCGCTCACGCACGCCGTAGACGCACCCGTTGCTGAGGCAAATCCGGATCGTCCGTCAACGTGTGACGCTGGCCGTTGCGATGCGTGCGCACCCGCTGCCGGATCTCGGCTTCGGTCGCGTCGCCCGGCACGGCCATGCACGAGTACTCGTCGTTCGCGTTGATCCACTCGACAATCCGGCACCACTCGCCCCACAACGCCGCGATCGGCGCCGAAATGCGGCAGCCACGCACCTTCATCACGTTCTTGCCGGCATCCGCCGGCGCGTTGACGCCTTTCGCGGGTTTCGTGCCAATTGCCGTGTCGGCGGCCGTCTTCCGGCCGGACTGGTAATCGCGTGAAGCGGCGCCGCTCACGTTTGACGAGACTTGCATGGAAGGTCCCCACTAGTGAATGAAGTGCCGTTTGCCGCCTTTTTGCGGAGTTCATATCAGGGCCACACGATCGTACATATCAATCGCGCAGCCACGACGAAGAAAGAATGGAGAAGTTGTGGAGATTTCCCGGCACATGTAATGCCACACGCCAATCATCTAGAATACACCCATGCAAAGCGCCCCTCTTCACACCCAACCTGTCGGTCGGCTATACACGTCGTTGTCGCGCGCACGGCACGGCCCGATGAAGATGCGCTTCGGCATCACCGGGAAAATGTTTCTTGCAGTCTTGATCGCCTGCCTCGTCATTTCACTGACGATGGGCTACGCGGTACGCGTGAGCTTCGAGAACGGCTTTTTGCACTATGTTCGCGAGCGCGATGCAGGGCGCATGAAGGCCGTGATGGCAAAAGTGACGAATGAATATGCCACCCACGGCAACTGGAATTTCCTGCATGATCATCCGGATGCATGGCGCGCGCTGCTGGACGCGGCGATCCATGAAGCCTTACGCGAGGAAATCGACGCCGCGCAAATCGGCAAGAGGCCGAGCTGGCAGACGTTTCCCGGCAGCGGCAGCGTGCAGCAACTGCTCGGGCCGCTGACTGGCCCATCGGAAGGTCCGCACTGGGGCATGCGGTTGCCGCCAGCGCCGCCGGCGGACTCCGCCATCATGAGGGAGCGCGACCGCCCTCGCGCGAGCGATAGTGACAGCGCCTATGCGAGATCGCCGCTTCCGCGGCCGTACGACGGCATGAGCGGCAGTCTTCCGCCCGGCGGTCCGCCGGTCGCGCTGTTCGACTCCAATCACGAACTGGTGGCGAGCAGCGCACGCGAGCCCGCGCCGGACAGCGCCATGAAGCCCGTCGTCTATAACGGCAAGATAGTCGGCTGGCTCGCCATCAACGGACCGGACACCCTTTCGGATGCCGCAGACATTGCCTTCCAGGCGCAGCAGATGCGCGCCACGTGGCAGATCGCGGGCGTTGCCGTCGTGCTCGCGGCGATCGTCGCGCTAATGCTCGCCCGCATCGTTCTTGCGCCGGTCAAGCGCCTGATGAACGCGACCCATAGCCTTGCCGGCGGCGACTACAGCGCGCGGGTTCCGGCCGGCCGGCGCGATGAACTGGGCCGGCTCGCGTCGGACTTCAACTTATTGGCGGATTCGCTGCAACAAGCCGAACGCTCGCGACGCAACCTGATCGCGGACATTTCGCACGAGCTGCGCACGCCGCTTGCCGTGCTGCGCGGCGAGCTCGAAGCGATTGAAGACGGCGTGCATGAATTCGATCGCGACTCGCTCAAGTCCCTGCAAACCGAAGTCAATATGCTCAACAAGCTCATTCAGGACCTGTACGAGCTTTCCCTGAGCGACGTTGGCGCGCTCAGCTATTACAAGACGCCCACGCACGTTGCGGAGCTTGCCCGCGCATCGCTCGACGCAATGCGCGAATCGTTCAAGGCAAAACAGATCGCGGTCGAATTCAGCTGTATGCAGGCCATCGCCGACGAGACGTTCGCGGTCGATTCCGGGCGCTTCGTCCAGTTGCTGAAGAACCTGCTGCAAAACTCGCTGCGTTATACCGACCCCGGCGGCCATGTGCGCGTATCGCTTTCAGAGAGCGGCCAAGGCTGGCAACTCGAAGTGCAGGACTCGCTGCCCGGCGTGCCGGAGGCCGCGCTCGCGCATCTGTTCGATCGCTTTTACCGCGTGGACGAATCGCGCAGCCGTCAGAGCGGCGGCGCGGGTCTCGGCCTGTCACTGTGCCGCGCTATCGCGACGGCCCATGGCGGTACGATCGCCGCCAGGCCTTCGCCGCTCGGCGGCGTCTGGATCACCGCGCGCTTTCCGCCGGAAGGAGGCTGATGTGATGAACGAAGCGCACAGTTCAAACATCCTGATCGTTGAGGACGAACCTAAGCTCGCCGCCGTACTCGAAGACTATCTGCGTCTGGACGACTTCACGACTACGATCATCGCCGACGGACAGGCCGTGATGCCGTTCATTCGCGCGACGCCACCGTCGCTGATGCTGCTCGACCTCATGCTGCCGGGGCGCAACGGCATGGATATCTGCCGCGAGCTACGGCAATTTTCGGCGCTGCCCGTAATCATCCTGACCGCGCGCATCGACGAAATCGACCGGCTGCTGGGGCTCGAAATCGGCGCCGACGATTATGTCTGCAAGCCGTTCAGCCCACGCGAAGTGGTGGCCCGCGTGAAGGCGATCCTGCGGCGCGCAGCGCCCGCGGTTGCTTCCCGGACCGGCGCGCAGCAAGTACCGCACGGGCTCGATGTCGACGAGCAGTTTCATCATGCACTGCTCGACGGCAAGGAACTCAAGCTCACGCCGCTCGAATTGCGTCTGCTGGTGTTGCTTATGAAATCGCCCGGACGCATCTTTCCCCGCGACTACCTGCTGAACAATCTGTACGAAGACCACCGCGTGGTCACCGACCGCACCGTCGACAGCCATATCAAGAACCTGCGCCGCAAACTGCAGACCGTGCGACCTGAGAGCGAGCCAATCGTCTCGGTGTACGGCGTCGGATACCGGCTGGAAATCTGAAGGGAGGCCCAACCAGCGCTCATCACAACTCCAGTTCCACGTTCGTAGAGCGAAGCAAAGTCGTCACCGTTGGTGAAGTAGAGTTGTCAACTCCCGGCCCGGAAGCGCGCCGGCAAGCCGGGACGAAAGCGACTGACGGACACACGCAATTGCTGACGCTGATTCGGACGGTGCACGCCGAGGTCAAGGGGCCTACGGTTCGCCACGTATGGCCGGGGAAATCCGTGATCGCGGCTTTCCGGTCAGCAAGGAACGCGTGGAACGGCTGATGCGTGAGAACGGCATCCGGGCCCGGTACAAGCGCCGCTACCGGGTAACAACCGACTCGAAGCACAAGCTACCGGTGGCGCCGAATCTGTTGAATTGCGAGTTCACGCCTACCGAGCCGAACCAGGTGTTCAGCTCGGACATCACGTACATCTGGACCGACGAGGGCTGGCTCTACCTGGCCGTGGTGCTCGACCTGTTCAACCGGGAAGTGGTGGGCTGGTCGATCAAGCCGCGCACGACGGCCGATCTCGTGACGGACGCACTGACGATGGCCTGGTTCCGCCGCCGTCCCCGCCCCAGGCGCGCTGTGCCATTCTGACAGGGGCAGTCAGTACGCGGGTCACGAATTCCAGCGCAAGCTGGCCGCTTACGGCATGCGCTGCTCGATCAGTCGCAAAGGAAATTGTTGGGACAACGCGCCGACGGAAAGCTTCTTCAACAGCTTGAAAAACGAACGGGTTCACGCCACGCGCTACCGGACGCATCAGGACGCGAAGGCCGATCTGTTCGAATACAGCGAAGTGTTCTACAACCGCAGTCGTCGTCATTCGTCGCTCGGCCTGGTTTCTCCGGAGCGGTTCCTTCGGAACTGGATCAAAGCTCAGCAGACCAAGGATGCCGCTGCATAACTCGGGACCGATGGAAGGCGAAAAACCGAGGGAAGCTCATTAGGGTGACGGGTGCTTTGTGCGATTTTAAATACCAAAGAGGAAACATTTGTGAGTAACGACGACACACTAAGCCCGAAGGCAATGGACGAAGCGGTTGAAGGCGCAGAAGCGCATACGCGTGAAGTTTTGGCAGCCCATGCCCGAGCGGCGCTCTATGAACGCATCGATTCCCTCAACAGGGGTTTTGCGAAGGTGATCTCGCTACCGGGAAATCGCCCCGCGAACGTGAGCGACGCTGACGTCCAACTGGCGCGCACGCTGCGCGATCAGATCCGCAGCGCTCGCACAGAGGCCGCGCTCGCGGCGGCCGAAGGCTTTCTCAGGCAGCTCGGCGTGCTGTCCTCGTAAGGCTGAACCCAGTTGCATGGCGGGCCGGCGCCGGGAGCGCCGCGCCCATCACCGGCCACGGCCGGGCGAAAAGCAGCCCCACCGCCAGTGTCAGGCGAAACGGGCGCCAGCCAGCGCCTTCGGGTGCTCCTTCCGCAGCCACGCGATGAATCGGAGCTGCCCGGGAGCAAGCTCTTCTGCGCGCACGGGAGAACAGCGCCGCACACCCTCAACGCTCATCCCAACGCCATGGTCGGCCGCCAGTGCCGCGAGTTGCTCGGTGACCTCGTTCGTGAGGCCAGTCATGCGTATCGTGTTGCCGTTCTTTTCGGTTGTGCCCGCCACCCACTGGTCGGACGCCTGGCGCCTGAAATCTGCGCCCGAAGCATAGAGGATTCGGGTGTTAGGAACTTCCGGTCAAACCTGGTACCCTGGAGGCATGACAAGAGAGAAGCGTAAAGCCTACCCGACAGACGTGTCAGACGAAGAATGGAGCTTCGTGGCAGCGTATCTGACGTTGATGGATGAGAGCGCACCACAGCGTAAATATGAGTTGCGCGAGATGTTCAATGCGTTGCGCTGGATGGCTCGCGCTGGGGCTGCGTGGCGAATGCTGCCGACTAACTTTCCGCCGTGGGAACTCGTGTATCAACAGACGCAACGATGGCTGGCGGCCGGCTGTTTCGAATGCATGGTGAGTGATCTTCGTTCGATCGTCCGGGTGGCGCAGGGGCGGCAGGGGCAACCCAGCGCGATCATCCTTGATGGCCGTACGTTGCAATCGACATGTGAGAGCGGGCCACGCGCAGGCTACGACGGCTACAAGCGCAAGCGTGGCAGCAAGGTGCATATGGCGGTCGACACGCTGGGTCAGTTGCTCGCCGTACACGTGACACCAGCCAACGAGCAGGAACGGGCACAGGTGGCGGAGCTGGCGCGCCAGGTGCAGCAGGCAACGGGAGAAACCGTGAAAGTGGCCTTTGCCGACCAGGGTTACACGGGCGAAGATCCTGCGCAGGCCGCGCGCGCTCAGGGAATTGATCTTTAGGTGATAAAGCTCGATGAAGCGAAAAAGGGTTTCGTGCTGTTGCCACGGCGATGGGTAGTCGAGCGCAGCTTCGGATGGCTCAACCGCTTTCGACGCCTCGCACGTGACTACGAACGCTTGCCCGAAACACTCGCAGGTCTGCATTTTGTCGTCTTCGCCATGCTTATGCTTGTCCATGCAATCCCAGTACTTCGAAGTTCCTAACACCGTCTAAGCAGCGATGCGGGTGAAAATGAAACTTGGCGACGGACATTCGCGCACCACCCATGTGGCGAGGCGAGACATGAGCGTAACGCTTCCTGCACCTCCAACCCGACCGTCGGCTTTGCGGCAACGCGGCCCACGAGCGGACGTCTGCGCCTGTCGCCTCGCGCAGTCCCTCGCACGTCCGCTTTGCCACCACAACTGCGCCACGGCACCGCTTCATCACTGCGTCAACGCACATGCAGAATCCCACCGCACCAGGCATCCAGCAACATTGCGGGCCATCCCGGTTTATCAATCGCCATAGCCTCCAGAACTCCCACCGTACCGCAGCACTCCGCGGTTTCCTCCATCGAGGCTCGTTCGACGCCTGCCAGCAACGCACGGTGGCGCGGTCACATTCCTGCGGACGATGGCAGGCATCGAACAACCCTAAACGGACAGAGCCCGACGGCGGCCGGCTCAGGACGACCCCCAAGCGGTCACTCGGGCTTATCGAAAACAGTCATTCATCGTCCACGAACTGGATGGACGGCTAAATCCCAATCGCTCTCAAGGACAGTGCGTTGGTTTCGTCGCAACGAGCTGCGGGCGTTGTCTCGCGCCAACGATGACGATTCCGTGGAGCTGGAGCCGCCCCGCGATTAGGTTATATTGGAGAGTCGCCCGTTCGGGTATCACCCGCCCCGTTCATGAGTCTTCACGCAGCCGCATGGCAAATCATCGGCACGTCAGCCACCGCCATCGTCGGTGTCGGTGCAAGCCTCTACATTGCTACCAAGAATCGCAGCCAGCTTATTCGGCACGGCAAAGAGACGCTCGACGTGCAACGCCTTGCCACGGCGCGCTCGGCGTCCACCTTCATCGCTGAGAAGCGCCAAAAATGGATTGACGACCTGCGCACCGACCTCTCCCACTACCTCGCCCTCACCACAGAACTGACAGAAGGCTGGAAGCGTCTGTTGTTCAAGATGGCGGAGGAATGGGACGAACACCCCGGTGCTGATCCTCTCGATGTGCTGCGTCACAACAGTGACATGCGCGAAACCTTTCTCACGAGTATCTCTGCGCGTGATGGCGAACACTATCAGCTCCTCATGCGCGTCATGTTGCGCTTAAACCCCGACGAGGGGCTGCATACGATGGTGCTGGTTGCGATTTTCAACCTGCGACGGCATCTGGCCGATCTCGCGGTGCAAGCCATCAAGGATAGCTACGACAACCGGGCGATTTATGACAGCATAAAGGGGGAGCTAGATTCGGCATCGAGCTTCGCGAAGTTGATCCTCAAGGAAGAGTGGAAAAAGCTGAAATATGAGATAGCTGATCCTGACAGCCTGCTGCGCGACATCCTGGAGAGGCGTGAGGTTGATGACATTAAGATAGGCAAGGTTGTGAAATTCGACATTGAGCACCTGTCGCCTTTATCCACCCATGAAGCCGTGGCGCCGCACAACATGAACCGCGCCTTTCGTGACGATGGCCCTGTAGCCTCGTGATGATATTGACGCCTGGCTAAGGCCCACGTTCCCAAAGACCATGCCTGAAACTTCTGAAGCTCCAAAGCTAGACAAGCAACGAGCTGTGCCTCCAACAAAAACGCGCTTGAAGCGTGCTCGCTCACACTGAGCAACCACCATCCCTCTATATCTCGATACAAATGCGCCTCTATTACTTGACCGAAGAAAAGTGGGCAAAGAAGATCATTCTAGAGCAGCGTTTCAAGTTGTCGACCTTCGATGAACTGAATGACCCGTTTGAACTCTTGGGGGCGTCGATTGGTGAGAAACTGGCGAGGAAGTTATTCAAAGTTTTATTCGTTCATTGAACAAAAACTATAGGTCTGTTATGCACAGGGATGTCGTGGAGAAGCCCGGTGATGTGGGCGCACTACGGACACAAGCACAAGGGGGTTTGCTTAGGGTTTGACGTAGTGGAAGGTGGTCACCTGCTTCCCGTCAGGTACAAGGCGGAACGCCTGACCGGATTGCTCGACGGCTTGGGGCGAGGTCGAATGACGTTGGACGAACTCACGGCGGTCCTTACAACGAAGTTCAAGGACTGGGAGTACGAGCATGAATGGCGGATATTCGCTCGGCTTGACGAGCGCGCGCCGGAGGACGGGAAGTACTACCTGAACTTTGATCCGAACATCACACTGCGCGAGGTGATCCTCGGTGCAAGGTGCGACGCTTCGGTGGCTGATTTTGCCGCCCTGATCAAAACGCCAAAGCAGCCAGTAAAGGTGTTCAAGGCAAGAGCTGCGTTCGACTCTTTCGCCATGGTCCGGCAGAAGCAGGTCAAGATCGTTACGGTTCGTCCATCAAAGTCTTAAAGCCGTAGCGGTATAGTTGAGAGGCCGTCAGCGTTTCACTTGACGCGAGGCAATTGTCAACGGTCTAGACGTTGACACCGACTGACCGCTCGTGGGATGACAGTGAAACAGTACGAAAAAATCCGATTAACACGTCACTCGAACAAGAAGACGTGATTCAGTTGAAGGCGGTCATCGCCATGTTCAAAGTAGAGCTTGCCAACAGTCCGCACTTTTTTGTCGGCTAGCTGGAAAAAGTCATTGGGGTCTTGTGACGCGCCTAGTGGTTTCTTCACGAACAGTTGCTTGTAGTAAAGATCGGTGTGATGTTCTGAGAATGTTGGTTCGGCACCGGGTGTAATGTCGAAACAACAAAATGCTTTCATTTTCGTTTTTTTCTTGAATAGTTCAAGCGTTTCCGCCGACACGGTAATGAACTCTGCGCTTTCGTTAACGCGGTCAAGATGTGATTGATTGATTTCGGAATTCAGGACGATTCGGTTCCAGTTTTGTGACAAGCATGCAATAAAATCTTGCGAAGTCAGACCAAAGTCTAGGAACGCAAAATAGGTGAGAAGTAGTGACAGCTTATCCGTAAGTTGAGGAATGTGTGAGGAAAGTGCGCCATCAACGTTTAGCGGATTCCCGTGCGCTACGTCATCTCTAAATCGCTTCAAGTCTGTGAAATTGTCGTCCGTCAGATTTACGATCTTAATCACATTCGCATCAACTTGCGACACGACGTGCTGATACTTCTCACGGAAAGTATGATCCTTCGTCCCGAAAATCTCGGTCGCGAGTGCAACAAACTCGTCGTTCTGTTGTTGGGTCAGCGTCGAGTGCAATGCCTGCATACGCGCTTTAAGCGTGTCAATTTTGTATGTCGTGGATTTTTTGGCTTTCTTGGGTAGTGCTTTTGTTTTAGATTCTACGTATGAGTCGAGAATGAAAACATACGCGGCGACCTTGTACTCCCAAAAATCCTGATAACGCTTCATCGACGAAAGTCGAAGCCAGCTTGGATCTCGTAAGTCAGAGTTGAAAAAAGACTGAGCTATGGTTTGCCAGTTCCCATCGAATAGATGTCGTTTCAGGAGAAATCGCATCCGACCGTCAAGGCGGTTGTCGGTATCCTCGATTTTTTCATAGTGAGGAAAGTAAAGGGCGAGACCTTGTCCGCTCTTGCTTCTAACGCGGACAGAGATTACAGAAACTGGTTGTGCAAGTAAGATGGAGAACAGGGTGCAAAGACTGGTAATGATCGAGCGAAAGTTGCAGAGCGTGAAATCACATTGAGAATTTTCAATTGATAAAACCGCAGAGTCTCGAATTTCGTTTCCGTCAGTAATTGCAATCAGCTCCGTATAGGGTGTGATAGCAAGCGAAAAGTCGCCTAGTGGCGACGTTACGTCCGCAGAGACGTTGGAAGGCCGGTTTTTCCATTCGACTGAGGTCCCGACGTCTCCCGCGATTCGCTGAAACTGGAAGAACCAGTTGGTAACTTGGGTCATCTCGATTTCGGCTAAGTCAAACGCATCCGCTGTGTCACCCGCAACTATGTAATCGGCGTCGACGGCGATGAAATGAAGCTCGCAGTTGAAGAGCGTAAACACCTGACCGTCCTGTACGGTCGCAGTCAACCGATCATATTTCTTCCCCGCTTCTAATTTCCCAAATGCACCATGTTTGAATTTGAGCAAAATGGCTTGCTTTGGTCCAAACGTCAAGCTGGCAGGCCCGATTTGCCCAAGCTCGTCGTGGGAAACGTCGACCGAAAAGATATGATCATCGTTGAACGTGAAGTTGTTTTTCATTGGGCTGTTGATGAATGAGTTATGCCAATTGTATTTTTCGCTATTGTCGAACTGCTAGCTATCACCGATGCCATAGTAGCAACCGGTGAGCTGTTGGGAGCTGAAATAGACGAGGACACAAACAAGGAACTACAAGAGTCCCGCTCAATCTCACGCGTAATCCGACAGTCAACAATGGGCCGAGGAAATATATAATCTCGCCTCCCAGTTCATCATGGGCCGTCCGGCTTGATGTCGACGGATTGTCCACGATTCAGGCGTCCGCGTCGATTGACCGTTTTTGGCCGAATGCCGGCCGACGCGCAATGAACCTTCAGACGCCTGCCACAGGCAACGCGCGATGTGTGCTTGCGGACAGAACACAGACTCTCTCCTGCCGCCTCAGTCATAGGCCGAGGCCCGCTGAGCTCCACGGGCCTGAGCGTCGCCGCCTTTTTGTTACACGCCTTCGACGAGAACGGCGCGATAGCGCGCGCCCTTGAACCGGTGCTGCGCGACTTCCTGATACGCCGGGCTGTCGTACCACGCACGCGCGGCCGCAGTCGACGGAAACTCCACGATCACGACGCCCTCTGGCGCTTCGCCCTCAAGAACCTGTTGAGGTCCGTAGGCAGCGAGAATCCTGACAGGATGACCTTTGAACGTCTCGCTCACATTCCTTTGGTAGATGTCGAGCTCACGCTGATCCTGCGTGCTTTCCTTCGTGAAGACGATATAAGTCGCCATGGCGTAAGCTCCTGCGGTAGTGTCAAGGTGCGTACGATAATGCCATGAAACCGCATCGGGCTTCGATCCGCAGGGTCGTTGCAGATGGCGACCCGTCACCTGTGCGATAGAACCACCCGATCCCCCGATCTTCCCCAACGGACTTTCGCGAGATGATCGTAGGGGCCCCCTCTTCGCGGCGGCCGCATATCGACCCACAACAGCCCTTCGACCCGGCGTTATCTCAATGGCCGCGTCCAAGATACAACGGCCGTTCGCTCGTCAGTGGGTTGGTGGGTACTGGGCTGTTATAGATGGTCCGCAACGCGTGGTGTCCCGCGCTCAGCGAGTGACCACTACCGAGCGCGGCCTAGCAGGCTGTTGAATTTGGGTCCCGTGTAAACGGGGTTTGAAGGACAGGCGTTATGGATATCGTGTTCATGAGATTAGGCGATGAGTGCGATGCGTGGGATTGATGAGATGCAGGAGCCGCT